>NZ_JADGIA010000073.1 GCF_019683635.1 Thermogemmatispora sp.
GCTTAGCGGCTGGTACCGCTAAGCTCCTGGGAAACCTCATGGGTGGGGCTGCCATGCTGGGACTCCTCTGTAGAGGCATGCTGAGGGGCGAGCGGAGCAGGCTCCTGCTCATGCGGGGGAGGAACCCGGGCGCCGCTGAGCACCAGCACCTCGCAGGGAGCATGCTTGAGGACATACTCGACGGCGGGATCAATCTGCTGCAGGCTACCGCGCACGCGCACGGGGCAGTTCGCCACAATAATCAGATCAGCGGCGCTCTGTGTCGCTTCGTAAACAATGGCCGGACCGGCCTGCCGGGCCTTCAGCACCCGCACCGTGAGCGTTGAAGGTGTCTGGCGCGCCACCGAGCGTGCACGCTCTATCAGGGCCTGGACGCGTTCCTCCTCTTCACCCAGCGTTGCGTCCAGGGGCAGCATAAAGGGCACCTCAATCACGGCCAGCGCCCAGACGCTCCCATTGCGGTGGCGGGCCATCTGGAGTGCCAGGGCCAGTGCGCGGTCGGTCTCCTCACTACAGTGCAGCAGCGGCACCAGAATCCGAGTCATCTTATTGAGCGAGCGCACGGCCCGGCTGGCGGTACGGCTTAGCTCGGTCTCGGGAGGCAGATGGAGCATCCAGCCGAGTACCCCGATGATCGAGGCAGCAAACAGCAGGGCGATCAGCACACCGACAGGAGTAATCAAGAGCGGATTGGTTGGAGTGGCTACCAGCATCGCCAGCATTACTACTCTCCTCCCCTGCGTTGGCGGGCATGGGCCAGGCGCCAGGGAGGGAGCAGCTGAAGACGCACCATTCCCAGCGCCACAAAGGCCAGGCCCAGCAGCAGCAGCGTCCAGGCCTGCCAGCCCAGCCAGAGTGCCCGCAGGCTAATGATCATCCCCAAAGGAATAATGAGGACGCTGACCATCTGGCGGTAGCGACCCCGCCAGTCGCGGCTGCTCTGTATTTTCTGCTCTGGCGCCTCGCGAGCCTGAGCCTGAGCTGCGCGGGCCTGTTCTCTCGCTCGGTTTCGAGACCCCCTCATCCTTCCCTCCTTTGCTCCTCTTCACGAGCAGTTGTCATTGTACGTCGACCATTGCCCCGGCTCTCCTGGGATGGTACCGGTACTGACACTACGCGAGCCGTGGGAGGAGCCTGAGATGCTCGTGCCTCTTCGCCAGCAAGATGGCGTTTGCGTGCCAGGTTCTCGCGCAGCTCCTCGACCAGATCGTACTCCTCGGCATCCGCATAGACAGCCAGCTGCTCCTCGGGCCAGTTGCGGGGCACGCTGCCAAAGACTGGCAGACCCGAGCGCTTGCGGTGCCAGACATAGATGAGTAAACCCAGCAGCAACCAGCCTGGCCCTGCCAGCCGTCCGATAGCGTGCGTTAGCACCACCATCACCAGCATGCTGCTGATCCCCAGCAGGCCCAGAATACCTACCACTGGCAGGAAGCGGCTCTCCCCATCTTTCCCACGGAGGCGGATATTCAGCGGCACCTTGAAAGGTCGCGGCGTCCAGGGGTCGACGAAGCGTAGCACCAGCAGCGAGATGAAGACCAGAATATAGGCCGTCGCTGCGCCAAAGGCGTACATATTGCCCAGGACATCGTAGGCATTGGGCGAGAGACCAGCCAGCCACAGCTCCAGCAGAGCGAAGCCCGAGAAGACCACCAGCGTGCGGACGGGGGTGCGGAATTTTGGATGCACTCGTGCCAGTTGCCGCGGCAGCAGGTCATAGCGCGCCATCGAATAGGTGATGCGCGAAGAGCCGAAAACGCCCGCATTCGACGAGATCAGCACCAATGTGGCACCCAGCAGTGCCACGTAGGGACCGGCGACCAGGCCGAGAAAAGGAATATGGCTGGCGAGCCAGGCGATCGGATCGCCGTTATGTTCGGCGAAGGACTGCCAGGGCAGCATCGCCAGTCCCAGGTTCGAGAAGGCCAGGGCGTAGATGAGCACCGTCAGAATCAGGGCGAGCGAGGTTCGCGGTACCACCTTACCAGGGCGAATCGTCTCCTGGCTGGCTTGACTGATCGATTCCAGACCGACGAAGGAGATGATCGCCAGCGAGGCCCCATACGCCAGGTGATAAGGATCGGGCCAGGACTGAGTCATCTGCCGCAGCAAGAGCTGCGGATCAAAGGCGAACAGGAAGCCGAAGAAGAGAATCGTCGACTCGCTGATCACATCCAGGGCGCCCAGCACCTCGTTGAAGCGCGAGGATTCGCGTACCCCGATAATATTGAGGATGGTCAACAGGACCACGAAGATGGTCGCTTCTAGAATGAGCCACGGCTGAACGCCGGGCAGCGTCAGACCTCCCAGATGCAGGTCGACGCGCGTATTCAGGACCGGCAAGAAGAAATTGATGTAGCCAGCAGAGGCCAGAGCGAAGAGCGAGATGTCGATAGTAAAATCCAGCAGGACGGCCCAGCCAGCCACAAAGCCCCAGAAGTCACCCAGGCCGCGCAACACATAGAACTGGCCACCGCCAGCCATTGGATAAGCAGCCGCCAGCTCGGTGTAGGCCAGGCCAACCATCACATAGACCAGGCCGGCGAAAAGAAAGGCCACATTGGTCGCGCCCTGGGCCGCGGCCATCACAATGCCCAGGGCCACATAGACATCGGCCCCCACATCGGCGTAGCCCCACGTATAGGAACCCCAGACCCCTACCGCCCGCCTGAGTCCCGGCCCCACGCTCTCCTGGGCGGTTGCTGGAGTAGTGTGCCCATCGGCCTCAGTGGAGGCGAGTGGCGCTCGCGCTGACTGATTGCCGAGCATGAGACTTCCCTCCTTCTCTGCAGAGCGGAGCCGCGGGAGCTGATCCTTCTCTCGTTCTTTCGCTCGGGTCGAGGTCCCTGCAACTCCCCATCACGCGAGCCAGAAACCTGGCCTCCTCCGTCTTGCAGCCGGCAAGGAGGGAGGGAGTGAAAAGACTGAGTCCCGACTCCTGCGGCTCCACTCTGTGAGAGTTATCCCCATTATAGAAGCGACTGCCTCAAGGAAGGCTCAAGAAAAAGAAGTGCCTGCTCAAAAGCTGCTCAAGATGGCCCCCCTTCTCCCCGGACGGTCTGCACACTGCCGTTGCCCTTGCGCTTTCTTTCTCTAGAAGATAGAATAGGATAGGTTCCACACGTTTTCCTGGTGAGTGGGCGTCGAGAGACCCCCAGGCCCGTGGCCAGCCAGCAGGGCGGGGCGCGGAGCGCTGCGGGATCTCTGCCCCGTTGCCAGCCAGTCTGTCTGCCTGAATCACTCGATCAAGCAAGGGCATTGGCGGCGGGCGGCAACGCAGCGGCTGCCTTCGACCGGCTGCTCGCAGCAGTTATGCTCCTGTGCTGGATCAGCGCATTGGGCCGTGTCGCGCCGCCCATGAGCGCGGCCCTGGACCAAGTCGAGAGAGCGGAGCGCTGGGGCGCGAGGAGCGCCGAAGGCGCAGAGCGCACACGTAACCACCCCCGAGAAAGGTAGCTTAGAGCGGAATGACCATCACAACACAACCGCGCACAATCGGAGAACTACGTGAAAGCGGCTACAAGGTCCTCTCCGTCAAAGAAGAGATGCGTAAAAATCTCATTGAGAAGATGCGCAAAGGAGAGGAACTGTTTCCCGGGATCATTGGCTATGAGGACACAGTGATCCCTCAGATTGAGAACGCGATCCTTTCCGGCCAGGACATCATCTTCCTCGGCGAACGTGGTCAGGCCAAGACGCGCATGGCTCGCAGCCTGGTCAATCTGCTCGACGAGGAGATACCGGTCATTGCTGGCTGTGAAATCAACGATAATCCCTACGCGCCGATTTGCAAAGCGTGCCGCGATAAGGTAGCTGAGCAGGGAGACAAGGTAGAAATCGCCTGGCTCCCGCGGGATCGCCGCTACAGCGAGAAGTTGGCCACACCAGACATTACCATCTCCGACCTCATCGGTGAGGTCGATCCCGTGCGCGTTGCCGAAGGGCGCTATCTCTCGGACGAGCTGACCATCCACTATGGCCTGATCCCTCGGACCAATCGCGGTATCTTCTGTATCAACGAGCTGCCCGATCTGGCCGAGCGCATCCAGGTCGGCCTGCTCAATATCATGGAAGAGCGCGATGTCCAGATCCGCGGGTATAAGATTCGGCTGCCGCTCGATGTCTATGTAGTGGCCAGTGCCAATCCCGAGGACTATACCAATCGTGGGCGGATCATCACGCCGCTCAAGGACCGCATTGGGTCCGAGATCCGCACCCACTATCCGCTCGATATCGAGCATGAGATCCAGATCATGGAGGCGGAGAGCAACCGCTTCCCCACCGATGGGCTAGAGGTCGTAGTACCGCGCTTCATGAAGGAGATCGTTGCGACGGTGACCCACCTGGCCCGGCGCAGCAACGACATTAGCCAGCGCTCCGGCGTCAGCGTCCGTGTTTCGATCACCAACTATGAGAACGTGGTGAGCAATGCCTGTCGCCGTGCCCTCCGGCTGGGCGAGCGCGTAGCGGCTCCGCGCGTGAGCGATCTCTCGGCGATCATCGCTTCTACCAGCGGCAAGATTGAGCTGGATACGGTAGGCGAGGTCAAGGAGGAGCGTGTCGTGGGCCGCCTGATTAATGCGGCGGTGGCGGAGGTCTTTGGCCAGTACTTTGAGCCGCGCGAATTCGAGCAGCTCCTGGCTGGCTTTGAGCGCGGCCTGAGTGTGCAGGTCGGCGATGACCTGCCGGCGATGGAGTACGTCAATCAGCTCTCGCGCGTCGGTGGGCTGAGCAAGGCCATCGATAGGCTGCAGGCTCGCGGGCATCCCGCGACCATTGCTTCGGCGGTCGAGTTCATCCTTGAGGGCCTCCACCTGAATCGCCGCCTCAACAAAGACGAGATGAGTGGCAAGATCCGTTATCGACGCTAAGAGGCTCACTGTGGCTTCCCCTGTCCTGTTACGGACCGCCGCTGAGCTGGGCTGGGCTGGGCTGGGTGCGCCAACCGGCGGGCAGGAGCACGCTGGCGGCGGCTTCGTCCCAGCTGAAACGGGGGGACAGTGGGGAGCAGAGGGAGATTTCCCATGTTGAAGCGCTTTTTCCGAACCCGCTACGGCTATTCGCGCTGGGACGGTACCCAAGAGATCGAGGGACTGGATGCTGACGACATCATGCGCGCCCTCGCAGATGACTACCTGGAGCAGGGTGATCTGCAGCAGGCCCTGCGCCGCCTGATGCAGGATGGTATGCAGCGGCCCGATGGGAGGCGCAATCTCGGTCTGCGCGAACTGCTGGAGCGGCTGCGCTCTCAGCGCAGTCAGCTGCTCAATCGCTATAATATGGCCTCCGGCGTCATGGATGATCTGCGTCAGAAACTGGAGGAGATTAAGCAGCTAGAGCGCGAAGGGATCGAGCGCCGTCTCAAAGAGGCTCGGGAGCTGGCTGAGGCCGAGCAGGCTCGCCAGAGCGAGGCCGGAGATTCGCCCCAGGCCCCGACCGACGAAGATGCCGCCGGCAGCGATGCGCTGACGCCTGAGCAGAAGCGCCGCATGCTAGAGACCATCGCCCAGCGCAAGCAGCAGTACCTGGAGAACTTACCTCGCGATCTGCCAGGACAGATTAAAGCCCTCTCCGAGTACGATTTCATGGAAGAGGCGGCGCGCGAGAAGTTCAATGAACTGCTGGAAAGCCTGCGCCAGCAGATGATGCAGCAGTTTTTCCAGGGCATGCGGCAATCGCTGCAGAGCATGACGCCCGAAGATATCGCCCGCCTGCGCGAGATGATCCGCGAGCTGAATCGCATGCTGCGTGAACGGCAGCAGGGCCTCAACCCAGATTTTGACTCCTTCATGGAGAAGTATGGTGAGTACTTCCCCGGGGTGAATACGCTCGATGACCTCATCGAGCAGATGCAGCAACGCATGGCGGCCATGCAGGCCCTGCTAGAGAACCTCTCGCCGGAGCAGCGCCAGGAGCTGGAGAATCTCATGGAGCAGCTCATCAGCGACGATCGCATCCGGGTTGATCTGATGGAGCTGGCACAGAACCTGCAGACTCTGGCTCCCCTGGACGACTACCGCATGCGCTTCCCTTTCCGCGGGAGCGAACCCCTGCCGTTCAACGAGGCTCTGCGCATGATGGGCCGGTTGCAACAGATGGAGGGCCTGGAGGAGCAGCTCCAGCAGGCGCGACGCCTGGACGATCTGGAGGCCATCGATAGCGAGAAAGTGCGCGAGCTGCTCGGCTCTGACGAGTATCGCTCTCTGGAAGAGTTGAAGGCCCTGATGAAGATCCTGGAGGAGGCCGGCTATATTCAAAGGAAAGGGAACCGCTGGGAGCTGACGGCGCGCGCCATCCGCAAGATTGGTCAGAAGGCCCTCCAGGACATCTTTGACAAGCTCAAGCGCGACGGCTTCGGACGCCACGTCAGTCCTTTCCGCGGTCCTGGTGGCGAGCGTACTGATGAGAGCAAGCGTTATGAGTTCGGCGATCCCTTCTTGCTGGACCTGCAAAAGACGGTCATGAACGCCGTCTATCGCAATGGTACGGGCACGCCGATCAGACTCTCTCAGCAGGACTTCGAGGTCTACCGCACGGAGTTCACGACGCAGTCGTCGACGGTGCTGATGCTCGATATGAGCATGAGTATGATCTATAACGGCTGCCAGCAGGCAGCTAAGAAGGTAGCGGTAGCCCTGGAGAGCCTGATTCGCTCGCAGTTCCCGCGCGACAACCTCTACATCGTGGGCTTCTCGTTCGTGGCGCGTGAGTACAAGCCGGAGGAGCTGATCGAGATTGGGCGCTATGATCATAGCCAGGGCACCAATCTGGCCCACGGGTTGATGCTGGCTCGCCAGCTGCTCTCACGCCATCGCGGGGTCAACAAGCAGATCATCCTGGTGACCGATGGAGGCCCGACGGTCTGGTACGAGGAGGAGCTGGGAGGCTGGCAATTCGCCTATCCACCTAATCCCTGGGCCGAGCAGCAGGCGCTCCTGGAAGTCCAGCGCTGCACGCGTGAGGGGATCACCATCAACACCTTCATGCTTGAAGATGATCGCTGGATGGTCAGCTTCGTCAACCAGATGGCTGAGATCAACCACGGGCGGACCTTCTACACCGATAAGAACAACCTGGGTGAATACCTGCTTGTTGATTATCTCAACAGCAAGCGCAAGCGGATCTCATAATGAGCGAGGCAGAGGAGACGCTGCAAGCTTTTATAGAGCAGCTCTATGCGCAGGCGCCCGAGGCCGCCGCCCAGGCTGATCAGGCCCTGGCCCGTTTCCTGCGCTACCGCGAGGAGCTGCTACGTTGGAATGAGCGTGTGAATCTGACCGCTATTGTCGATCCCGAGGAAGTGCTGACACGGCACTTCCTCGATTCGTTAGCGATCCTGACAGCGGTCGATCCGCCGAGCTGTCGCCTGCTGGATATCGGCAGCGGCGCGGGTTTCCCCGGGCTGCCGCTCAAGATTGTGCGTCCAGCCTGGGCGGTCACCTTGCTGGAGGCGACGGCCCGTAAGGTGGCCTTTTTGCGCCATGTGTGCCAGGTGCTGGAGCTGGAAGGCATCACGGTTGTGCATGGACGGGCTGAACTATTGGGGCGGGACCCGGCCTACCGCGGCGCCTTCGACCTGGTGACGGCGCGGGCCGTGGCCGCCCTGCCAGTCGTGTTGGAATATGCGGCCCCCTATTGCCGGGTGGGTGGCACTATTGTGCTGCCGCGCAAGGGTGATAGCCCCGAAGAGATGGCGCAGAGCCTGCGGGCGGCGGAGCAGCTTGGCCTGACGCTTGAGGCTCAGCTATCGGTCACCCTGCCCGGTCTTGAGGACGGGCGCTATCTCCTCCTCTGGCGCCAGCACCAGCCTTGTCCTCCCCACTTTCCCCGCAACAACGCCGCTATCCTCAAGCGTCCTGCCGGTGAGCGTCTCGGTGAGTGCTGAGGGCCGGTCTGGCTGACCGCTCCCTCAGCACTCACAAGAGGTACAATGAAAGGAAACGCAGAAACGCAAACAAAAGCTCATTTGAGCTTTGAAGGGAGGGGTGTCTTGCACAAGAGCGCGTTGTTGATCGCTTGCGCCACCGCCTGCTGGATCAGGTAGCCGGTCAACGAGTGGGGATCAGCGGGATTGTTCTGGACCGGTGTGCAGATCACAGCCTGCCCGGGAGGTCCGGGAAAGAGCGGGGCAAGCGCAGGAACGAGCGCGACAATATCGTTGGGATCATAGAAATTCTGCCAGGTGGCGACATTGGCAGGAAACGGGTGCTTTTGCCCAGGCGGCACCGGTGGTAGCAGCTCCTGGTAGATGAAAGGACTCAGCCCCAGAGGCGACCCCAGGGTGATGAAGGCGGTAATCGGAATCTCGCGATGCGTGTTGAGGACGTCATAGGCGACGACCGTCCCCAGGCTGTGAGCCACTACAATGATCGAGCGGCCAGCTTGCTGACGCAGGAGCGCGAGCAGACGCCCCATGACCTGGGTCCGTAGCGCGGCGTTATGCAGGTAGAGATCGACATCGCTGACAAAGAGTCGCAGCAGCTCGCGGGGCGCACCCAGAATGTGCTCCAGTCCCTGGAGGATGTGCACCAGGAGTGAGTGCAGCCAGACAAGACCTCCCCCAGTATGGGGCGAGAGCGCTGCTGGAGCCTGCTCTCCTTCAGCACTACCGCTCTCGATCAGTCCCCGTTGGTGCGCTTCACGCAGAATAGCCCGCGCCACATTGATCTGATAGAGCGGGTCTGTCGCTGTGTGAGCCGTGAGCTGGGCACTCGGGGCCGTTGACCCCCGATAGCTGCTTATTTCGCCTGGCCAGGTGGCTACCGTGCTCAAGCGCCGTCCAGCAGCCCCCCCGCTTGCAGGGGCCAGGGCGGCATCCGGGAGAAAGAGGTCGCCATAGAAGGCCAACAGGATGCGCTCACGCCCGATCGCGACTGGCGCCGGGAGTCTCCCCAGGCCCTCCAGTATGCCCCCCTGGAAGTCAGCCAGGATCTGGTCCTTCAAGTGCCACTGTTCGCTTCTTCCATGCACACAGACGATAACGCTATCCACTACTCGTTCTCCTTTTTCTAATGCTTAGACAAGCAGCCGCGCCACGTAAATGTAAATACTCTCTTATTCTATTGTACTGATTCGCAAACATATACATATGCAAAAGCAGTGAGAGCCGAGAGAGGAGAAGATGCTGGGAGAAGGGCATGTTCTCGGGTGAAAGTAAGTGGAGAAGGGCTGCTGAGCAGGAAGGCTTGACAGCAGTTGGGAATAGGGGTACTCTTTTGGGTATTCCCTCACCCTTTCAGGCCGGGTCAGTGCTGGGAGTGGGGTAAGAAGAGCGGTCGCCTGTTGGCCCGGTCCCCACCCTTGGGTTCAGGTAGGTCAGGGCATGGTCTGGAGGCCCGGGCCGGACAGACACCTTGCAGGCGAGCTGCTGGGGTGGCAGAAGGGGAACCAGGCGTTGGGGCCAGGTTCAGCTAGAAGCGGCGACCTGGACGACGCGATTTGCACGCGGGGGGAGAAGTCGTTGGCGTTCTCTGGAGCCGAAAGCTGAGGGAGAGAGCGCAAAACGATCAAGACACTCGGAGCAAGCAGCGATGAAACCACCACGCTTTCAATATTGCGCGCCGCGCCTCCTTGACGACGCGCTGGATCTGCTGGACCGCACTGCTGAGGAGGCAAAGATTCTGGCGGGCGGCCAGAGCCTGATGCCGCTCTTGAATATGCGCCTGGCCAGGCCCGCCTATCTCCTGGACATCAACCATATTTCGGAGCTGCACTATATCGAGGAGGAGACAGACTATCTCGCGATTGGCGCTGTGACTCGACAGCGACAGGTTGAGCGCTCGCCGGCAGTGCAGCAGAAGCATCCGCTGCTGGTCGAGGTCATTCGCCATATCGGCCACTTTCAGATTCGCAATCGCGGGACTGTTGCAGGCAGTATTGCCCACGCTGATCCGGCGGCGGAGCTACCTGCCCTGCTGGTCTGTCTGGACGGCCTGGTGGTGGCCCAAAGTGCTCACGGCGAGCGCCTCCTGCCGGCGGCTAGCTTTTTCCAGGGCTATCTGACCACCGAGCTGCATCCCAATGAGATGGTGACCGAGGTGCGTTTTCCCTGGCTCCCGCCGGCTGCTGGCTGGGCTTTTGCTGAGTTCGCGCGCCGCTCTGGTGATTATGCGCTTGCTGGGGCCATTGTGGTGCTGACGGCAGGGCCTGATGGGCGCTGTAGCTCAGCCCGCCTGAGCTATCTGGGGGTGGCCCCAGTGCCACAGCGCGCTAGCGCGGTGGAGGCGCTGCTCGTTGGCACTACCCTGGACGCAGCCACCCTGGAGGAGGCTGCGGCGGCAGCTCGCACGCTCGTCAGCGAGGAGATGCAAGATATCCACGCTACCGCCGAGTACCGCCGCGAGCTGGTCGCGGATCTCACGCGTCGCCTGTTGCCGCTGGCCTGGTCACGCTGCTCTCAGACTCGCCCCGGGCCGGCCTGAGCTGTCGTCGCCATCAGAGAGGGGTATGCCCACCTGTGCCCGAGGCAGACCGCCCAGCATCTCACAGGCCCCGTCAAGGGGCCATTCCTCTTCTCTGTTCTTTTCTTTTTCTCTTATCTTGTCTTGCATGCAGTCAGTCAATTAATCGATCGACTAAGAGCGCGTGACAGGCCAGAACGAGACAGCAAGCCGCAGCCTCGCTGCCCAAGCGCCCACGCGCAGCCTGCGCGAGAGTGAGCAGGCGTGACCTTGCTCAGAGATCAAGTGGGTCAAGCAGCAAGCGGCCAGGCTGCCTAACCAGCCTGCGAGGTGGGCATCGCGTTCGTTCCAGCCGGCTGGGGGCCTGGCTAGTAACGAGAAAGGGGTTGTTGCCTATGTATGCCTTTGACGAGCCTGGGTCTCCTCCGCAGTTCTGTGAGGAGTACGATCTGACGGTGACGGTCAATGGCTGTCTCTATCAGCGTCGCATCCCAGTGCGTCTGCTTCTCTCAGATTTCCTGCGCCACGAGCTGCACTTGACTGGCACCCATGTGGGATGCGAGCATGGCGTCTGTGGCTGCTGTACGGTACTGCTCAACGGGGAGGCCGTGCGCTCGTGCCTGCTGCTGGCTGTGCAGGTGGATAACATGGCCCTGACAACCATCGAAGGGCTTGCTGGCAGTGCCGAGGAGCTGCACCCTATCCAGCGGGCTTTTCAGGAGAAGCATGCACTGCAGTGCGGCTTTTGTACTCCTGGTTTCATTATGTCGGTCCACGCCTTCTTACATGAGCATCCTGACCCGGATGAGCGGCAGATACGCCAGGGGTTGGCCGGTAATCTCTGCCGTTGCACAGGCTATCAAAACATTGTCGAGGCGGTCAAGCTGGCTGCCCGTTATCTGCGCAGCTCTCAGTCTCAGAAGGAGGAGGCATAAGCGCCTATGGCGACACGCTGGTTTGGTGCTCCGGTTCAGCGCTCCGAGGACCCGCGCTTGCTGCGTGGGCGGGGAACGTACGTCGACGATATCGATTTGCCGGAAATGGTGCACGCCGCGGTTTTGCGCAGCCCCTATGCTCATGCCCGTATCAAGCGCATCGATGCCTCGGCGGCTCGTGCCCTGCCCGGCGTGCATCTGGTCTTAACGGCGGAGGATCTGGGCGAGCTGCTGGAGCCATCGCCGCTGCTGGTGCCACACCCGGCGCTGACGCAGCCGCGTACACAGCTGCCGCTGGCGCGCGATGAGGTGCACTATGCTGGGGCCGCCGTGGCTTTTGTGGTGGCTGAGGATCGCTATCTGGCTGAAGACGCTCTGGAGCTGATCGATGTGGACTACGAGCCACTACCGGTGGTGGCCAGCCTGGAGCAGGCGGCGGCTGAGGGGGCTCCGCTGGTCCATGCCGATGTGCCCGGTAACGTGGCCGCGCATCTGGTGCAACGTGTCGGCGATCCCGAGGGGGTCATGGCTTCTGCTCCCCATGTGCTGCGCGAGCGCTTTGTGATGGAACGCGGCTCAGCCATGCCGATGGAGGGCCGTGGGGTAGTCGCCCGCTGGGACCCACACGAGGGAATGTTAACCTGTTGGATGTCGACCCAGGGGCCGATTCCCATCCGCAATGGCCTGGCGGCCATGTTCCGCCTGCCAGAGCATAAGGTGCGCGTGGTGGCTCCCGATGTAGGTGGTGGTTTCGGCACCAAGATTATGATGTTCTACCCGGAAGAGATCCTGACGCCGCTGGCGGCGCTACGGCTGGGACGCCCGGTGAAGTGGATCGAAGACCGGGCCGAGCATTTTCTCTCGGCGAATCAGGAACGGGGCCAGATTCACGATGTGGAATACGCCTTTGATGACCAGGGCATTCTGCTGGCTGTGCGCGATGTCTTCTTACACGACACCGGGGCCTATACGCCTTACGGGATCATTGTACCCATTATCACAGCCTGTACTCTGCCTGGCCCCTATCGCTTGCGCCATTACTACAGCGAGTTCAAGGTCCTCTATACCAATAAGGTACCGGTCAGCCCTTATCGCGGCGCGGGCCGTCCCCACGCGGTCTTTGTCATGGAACGCATCATGGACCGCATTGCGGCGGAGCTGGGCCTTGATCCGCTGGAGGTGCGCAGCCGCAACTTTATTCGGCCCGATGAGTTTCCCTGGGATGTCGGCCTGGTCTATCAGGATGGCGGGCCTACGATCTACGACAGCGGTAACTACCAGGCCGGCCTGGAGCGCCTCAAGGAGGCTCTGGGATATGAACAGTTTCGTGAGGAGCAGCGGCGGGCACGCGAGCAGGGGCGCTATCTGGGTATAGGGGTGGCCTGCTATGTGGAGGGCACAGGAATTGGTCCTTACGAGGGGGCCCAGGTGCGTGTCGAGTCGGATGGACGAGTCTATGTCTCGACGGGCGTGACGACCCAGGGGCAGGCCCACCAGACAACCTTTGCCCAGATTGTGGCGGATCAGCTGGGGGTCGACCCGCGGGATGTACTGGTAACGACGGGGGATTCACAAGCCTTCTACTGGGGCGTTGGCACCTTTGCCAGCCGGGCCGCCACAGTGGCCGGTTCAGCGATCCATCTGGCAGCGGTCAAGGTCCGTGAGAAGGCCAAGCAGGTGGCGGCAGACCTCTTTGAAGCCTCGCCGGAGGATATCGAGCTGGCCGATGGCAAGGTCTTTGTGCGTGATGCCCCTCACCGGGCACTGACACTGGGTCAGGTGGCCATTGCCTCCAATCCGTTGCGCTATTCTTATGGAGAGAATGCCCGCAAGCTGATGCAGATGCAGCTGGCCGGGCCACGCCCTGGTCCTGCCCTGCCTGAAGAGCGTGGCGGCCCGGGATTGGAAGCGACGGCATTCTATAGTCCCCCGCGCGGTACCTTTGCCAGTGGAGTGCATGGGGCCATTGTCGAGGTCGACCCACGGACAGGGATGGTTACCTTTCTCAAGTATGTGGCTGTGCACGACTGTGGACGAGTGATCAATCCGCTAGTGGTTGAGGGTCAGGTGCACGGAGGAGTGGCCCAGGGTATCGGGGGAGCCTTCTACGAGCGCCTCGTCTTCAATGAAGAGGGGCAGCTGCTCAACGGTAGCTTTATGGATTACCTGCTTCCTACGGTCGAGGAGATCCCCCCGCTTCAGGTTGAGCATGTGGAGACTCCTTCACCGCTCAATCCGCTTGGAGTGAAAGGGGCAGGCGAGGCCGGTACTATTCCGGTGGCAGCCCTCTTTGCCTCGGCCCTGGATGACGCGCTGGCTCCCTTCGGTCTGCGCATCCGCGAGATGCCACTTGACCCCTGCCTCCTGCAGCAGCTGCTCAAAGAACATCAGAATACTTGAAGCGCGTGGATCGCGTGAGACACCGCGATTTGTGAAAAATTACCGGTAGACATTCAGGCGGCGATATGCGATACTCAACCTGGCTAGCCATGCGTGTAAGCCGAGTATGCCAACCAAGAAGAGTGGAGGGTCCTAGCTCATGTCTTCAATGTATCCTCCGTATGGGGGTGGGGCCGCAGGTCAGGTCTGTCAGCGCTGTAGGATGCCGTTAGCTCCAAACGAGATCTATTGCAGCAACTGTGGATACTATAATGCACCGGCTAGCAACCAGCCTGCGCCATCGAATCCAGGGGTTCCCTGGGGAGGAGGGGCTGGAGGCTATCCGCCGACAACCTACGGTCAGCAGTATCCGGGCAGCGGAGTGCCTTCGCAGTGGGGCCAGTCGGCCACTCCTGCTCCGACTCCCCCCCCGCCGTCCTCGCCGGGCTTCAGCGGAGCGCCGGGCTACTATGGAGGGACGCCGGCCTCGCCGCCGCCCTCACCAGGGTACTCTTTCCCTGACCAGGGCAGTGCTCCGCCGTATTCCTCCCCGATCCCGGGCAGTTATCCCCAGGCAGGGGGCTATCAGGTACCGCCCTTGTCGCCTGCTCAGCCGCCGGAACGGCCTCGCAAGGGACCGAATTTTGGCCTGATTGCCTTGATTGCGGTAGTCGTCCTGGCGCTGGTGCTTGGGGGGATCGGCGTCTTTGCTCTTGCCCATCGCGGTGGAGGAACCACAGGAACCCAGACCCCAACACCCACACAGAGCACGACAGTCCCGACTGCTACGCCGCTATTCAGCGACAATTTTGCTAACAACAACCACGGCTGGGATCTGACCAGTGTGCCCGGTCGTTACTCGGTCAAGCTGGGGAACGGGCAGCTCCTTCTGGAAGAGGATAACAATCGCATTCTGCCCGAGTTCGTGCCCGGCAAGACCTTTGATGACTTCAGGCTGGACGTGGACGTTGCTATCACGAAGGGAACGCAAGAGAACAGCGGCTTCGGTATCTATATCCGCGCCTCTGCCAACCAGAATACGGAGCTGGCAACCTACTATCGCTTTGCCATGTACGGCGATTCAACCTACGCGATCTTCAAAGGCATGGTTGATTCCTCGGGTCAGCCACTCGATGACCAGAAGCTGATTGGCTACCTGTCGACCACGGCCCTTAAACCGATTGGCCAGGTCAACCATGTTGAGATTGTCGCCAAGGGATCGACAATGACGCTCTCGGTGAATGGCCAGACGCTCAACAGTGTGACCGACAACAGCTACAAGAGTGGCTCGATTGCCCTCTACGTCTCGAACCTGCCTGATACGCCCAAGGGAGTGGTCGTCGCCTTCTCAAATCTGGCGATCTATCCTGCTTCCTGAGCACGCTGAGATAGCCTGCTCGCCGGCTCATTGGTCTGCGCTTCAGGCCAGGTACTGAGACCAAGGCGAGCGCTGACAGACCGGGACCGGGAACTGGTAGACTGGCGAACTGGCAACGGAGACTGGTGCAATCCTGGCTGTTCAGGCTATTCAAGGGCCTATGCCTCTAGCTGGCGAAGGCGGCGCTGGTGATGAGGGCGACGATGGCCGGGGCTGGTAGACAAGATAGCCGACAAACTGGTAGAGGCGGTAGGTCTGTCTGGAGCCGGGAGAGGAGAGGACATGTCGCTGGAAAAAGCTGGCCTGCTGACGTCCCGTAGTGGCATCGAGCAATCCATTGGCGACAGGAAAGACGTAGGCGGGCGAGGGCGCCCTCTCGACAATCTGACGGTATGGTCCATAGCGGTTAAAGCCGGGGCGCAGCTCGGCGTCGAGAACACTGCAGATGATGCGTTCCTGGCTCAGGAAGACGAGCCAGTTGCAGGTCCAATATTCAGAATAAACCCGTGTGGCTCCAATAGTCTCTAAATCGTGAATTAAGGCCAGACGCCGCTGGTAGTCGGCCTGGGAGGCGGAAATGGCCGCGAAGGTGCGGGCGGTTCCGACCACGAAGGTCAGCGCCACCAGCAACAGGAGGAGCGTCGAGGGAAGCGCCGTGACCATTCTGGCCCCGTGGTCACGAGCGCCGGTGTTGGCAGGGCGGAGCTGCCCCCTGGTCTGGCAGATGTGTTCCAGGGCCTGCGTGCTCCGCTGCCAGAGCGGCCAGAGCAGGACCGGAAGAGCCACCAGGGCGCAGGTCAGGTAGCGGAAGGTGGTCTCTGGTGAGACGGCGGCTACGGGGGCAATGGCGTAAAGGCACAGTGTCAGCCCAACGCTTGCTAGCAGGGCCAGCTGCGTGCACTGGCGAATCGCTTCCTGCCGCGCCTCACGCACCTCTGGTGATTTTCGCCCGACGCTCGCGGGATGCGAGTGAGGAGAGTGATGGCTGAGCCAGGGTAGAGGCACGTACTGAATCCGGTGGAGACGGCGCAGACAGAAGATGGCCGCCAGCAGAGCCAGCACCACATAGGCGATCCCCCAACCCATTTGGGCTGAGACGCAGAGCCAGGTCTGCGACGTCGGTAGTCCCCAGGGCGGGATGGCAGTGAGCGGGCAGCGCGGCTGGTAGCCTGTAGCCCACGGCAGGGCGATGAAGAAGGCTCCGCTGAGCTGATGGAGCCAGTTGAGGTGATGGGCAGCCAGCGTATTGGCGGCATTGTTGCGGATAAAGAGCAGCGTGGCCCACGAGTTCTGGCTCGAAGGGGCGGTCAGATTATAGTACAGCAGCGGCTCCGCCCCGATCATCATCCCCAGGAGCAGGCTCAGGCCCGCGCGCCCCCATAGCTCGCGCCCGCAGAAAAGCACCAGCAGCGCCAGCGCTGCCAGCACGAATGGACCGATCAGGAAGTCAATCCACAAGGCCAGACCGATACTGATCCCAAGCAGGAAATAAAGCGCCACTCGTCCCCAAGCGGGTGATCGGCTCTGAGTGCTACCAGGATGGAAGGAGCATGCCAGCCAGGACGCAAGGAGCAGAATCAGGGGCGCGAACATCAGCATCTCAGGGTATTCTCCCACCGCGCGTAGCTGGAGAAAGAGCACATCCCCCGAGCCAAAGGTAAAGAGCAGGAGGCAGGCGAAGGCGAAGGCTCTGCCGTAGAGGAGGCGCACCAGACCGTAGCTGCTCAGCAGAAAGCCAGCGACAAATGGCAGTAAGGCCAGGCGCAATGTGAAGAGCGAAGGGCCGAAGAGACGGAAGAGAGCGGCGGCGACATATCCTTCGACTGGCCCCATATAAGGTAAGCCGTAGAAGAAGATAGGATGATCGCCCTGGAAAGCGACGTGCAGCGCCACCAGGCCCATGTTGGCCTCATCGCTATTGGTAACAGGCCAGGGGGAGCGAATCAACAGGATGCGTAGCGTCAGAGCGAACAGCAGGATCAGCGCCACAGCAATCCATTCCAGGACAGAGCGGGAGAGGCGTCTGGTATGTTGGAAAGATGGCGATGAGGTAGCGAGCTGGTCAGTGAGCATCGTTCTCTCGGCTCTCCGTTACTGAAGATGGTGAGAAATAGCTGAGACAGGCGGGCAGAGCGTGGGCAGGCTGCACCGCCGGCTCCAGTCCACCAGTAGGCTATCCAGCTAGCTGACACCTCGCCTGTAGGTTGGGCCGCGAAACGCCGGTTGGTTGGTCGATCCTATCGCCTGTACTCTGCCATGTCTCTCCAAGAAAAGAGGAACGAGTTTGACCGGAGGTGGGTCACGTCCCCCTACTTTGCTGCTGAGAAGGCTGGCGCATGCTTGCCAGAGCCGCGGGTATCTCAGGGCGGCACATACGGCCCTTCTGGCAGTCAGGAAGGAAAGGGGGAGGGGAGAGCCAAGGAGGCCAGCCAGTCCCGGGCTGACTGGATCAGGGCCAGTTGCTCAGGGCCTGAGCATAGAGTGCCGGGTCCACGTTGCCGCCACTCACGATACAGCAGACACGCTGACCGCGGAAGCGCTCCGGGTGCAACAACAAGGCTCCCAACGCCAGAGCGCCTGTCGGCTCAACCTTCAGGTTGGCTAGCAGGAAGAGGCGGCGCAGCGCTTCCAGCGTTACCTCATCTGGGACCTCGATGATCTCCTCCACCCCCTGGCGGATAATCTCCCAGTTGAGTCGTCCCAGCGAGAGGGTGCGCGCCCCATCGGCAACCGTCTCCGGCTCCATCTCATTGGAGAGCAGTTGTCCGCTGCGCAGCGAGCGAGCGGCATCGTTGCCAGGCAGCGGCTCGGCGCCGATGATGCGTGTCGGACGGCCAAGAAGGTCACGAGCAATGATCTGACCTGAGATCAGCCCACCTCCTCCGACCGGTACCAGCAGCACATCGACCTCTGCCTGGCGCAGGATCTCCTGCCCGAGGGTCGAATTGCCCGCGACCACGCGGTAATCGTCATAGGCTGGGGCAATGAAAGCCTCGGGCTGTTCGCGGGCCAGCTGGGCTACGCGCTCCTGACGGCTGACACGGCGTACATCGGTCAGCTCGACTCTCCCTCCATAGGACTGGACGGCTTCGATCTTCACGCGGGCTGCTGTCGAAGGCATGACGATCGTCGCCGCTTTCCCGAGCAAGCGCGCAGCGTAGGCCACCGCCTGCCCGAAGTTCCCAGAGGAGGCGGCGATAATCTGCCGCTGAGGAACGCTGGCCAGCAGATGGTAGGCGGCACGGAATTTAAAGCTGCCCGTATATTGAAAGGTCTCACTGGCGAGCAGCAGCTGACAGCCCAGGGCTTCGGAGAGACGGGGAACCGGCAGCAACAGCGTAGGACGCAGATAGCGTGGCAGCCTTTGCCACACCTCTTCAACGTAGGCTGAGGTCAACTCGGGGGCCAGGTCGTAGCTGTGCATAGCGCGTGTACACTGCTTTTCTGGGCCGATCGTCAAGATTGCCAATGAGCAAAAGAAAAGACAAGAGGAGCGCCGCCCTAATGGCCTTCCTTCCCTGCCAAGGCGGCAGGATGGGATCGCAGCAAAGTATCTCTACGACGCTCCTTCTATCATTGTATCATTGCGGACTGATGGAGGACAAGGTACCTCTGCCGTAGCTGCTCAGAGAGGCTGGCCTCCTCCTTTCGCGCTCGGGTTGGGGAATCAAAGCCAGAGCCGCGGCGCGGCTCTGGCTGTTGAGCTGTGTCTGGTGGCAGGGCAAGCGTGTCCCGCCCACTCTCCCCTTTCTTGTTCCATCGACTCAGGACAAGGCCAGGAAGCTGCTCTGAGTCAAAGCCAGGCGAACGAACAAGCGAGGCTACGGGTGCTGCTCTGGAGGCTCTGGTTCCAGCGAGTGCTCGCCTGCTGGACTCAGTCCCACTGCCGCATCGGCTGTCACCGCCTCCTCTGGCTCTGGCGCTGGCTCACGCAGGATCTGGTAGAGGATAATCGACCCGAAAGTAGCCACACCGATGGCGCTCAGCTGGAAGCTTCCAATATTGAGCGCCAGATTCCCGGCCCCTACGATCAGGGCAAAGGCCACGGTGATCAGATTGCGGCTCTTTGAAAAATCCACGCGGTTCTCAACCCAGATGCGTCCACCAGTAGCCGCAATCAGACCGAAGAGCACGATCGCCAGGCCCCCGATCACTCCAGAGGGGATGGTCATGATCAAAGCGCCGAACTTCGGACAGAAGCCCAACAAGATGGCGACGACAGCGGCAATGATGAAGATAGCGGTAGAGTAGATACGAGTGACTGCCATCACACCAATATTCTCGGCGTAGGTTGTCACTCCGGTACCTCCACCAAAACCGGCGACAATGGTAGCCAGGGCATCACCCAGGAAAGCACGGCCCAGATAGCGATCCAGATTGCGCCCTGTCATAGCCGCTACAGCCTTCACGTGACCAGTATTCTCGGCCACCAGGATGACTGCCACCGGGGCGATCAGCGCTATGGCACCGGGTGAAAAGGTTGGCGTTGAGAAGTGGGGGAGGCCGATCCAACTTGCCTTCTCCAGTCCAGAGAAATCGATTGGCTTGCCCAGGTGCAGGCCATTAGCAAACAGCAGGTAGATCAGATAGCCGATGATACCGCCGAGCAGAATAGGTAAGCGACGCAAGGGACTGGGAAGAAAAACGGCCACGAAAGCGACCGCCAGCACGGTAATGAGGCCCATCCAGGTGTCGAAGGCAGAGCCGCTAACATCGCTCACGGCCACCGGGGCCAAATTCAACCCGATGACAGCGACGACAGCGCCAGTTACAACCGGGGGCATCAAAATATCGATCCAGCGGTAGCCGGCGGCAATCACGATCAAGGCAATGATACCGTAGACTACCCCAGCGGAGATGATACCGCCCAGCGCTACCCCGATGTTAGGATTGAGGCCCGGACCGTGGAAGCCGCTGGCGAAGCCAGTGGCGGCCAGCACCACGGCGATAAAGGAGAAGCTAGAGCCAAGATAGCTCGGCACTCGCCCGCCCACGACTAGAAAGAAGAGCAGCGTTCCAATGCCTGAGAAAAAGATGGCCGTGTTCGGATCGAAGCCCATCAAAATTGGAGCCAGTACGGTCGAGCCGAACATAGCCAGCACATGCTGCAGCCCTACCAGAATGGACTGTCCCCAGGGAAGGCGCTCATCGGGTGCAATGATCCCCTCGGTCTTGAGCGTCCAACCGCTGAAATAGCCGCGTTTCTCCGCGGTGTCTCCTGTCGCCATGTGGAAAACCCTCCTCATAGAAACAGTTGGCCAAAGGTGGATGCCAGACTCGATAGAAAGAAAAAGAGGGTAGTTTGTAGAAGAATGCGCTACCCGGAGTGTGAGCGAAGCTCTGAGATGATTGAGGTTGCGACTAGATCGGTGGGACTATATGTGAGCGCTGTGGCCTCCTTTCTGGCACCTGCGCGGCGGGCACAGCTGGCAGGAGTGACCGCGGACCGAGCAGGCAGGGCCTATTTCCCTAGATTATACCCTATTCTGACCCCAAATGCGAGACATCACCTGGGGCTACAAGCAGGCCAACCTGGCTCGCCTAACGCTCGTCGGCCAGAGCGAGAGGGGAGGTCGATGAGAAAGGAGGGAGTCATCTACCTCCGCTGGCAACTGGAAAGCGGAGGCTGGCGGCTCTCGCCTGTACGATGCGATGGTTTTCAACAGACAATGGTTGCCCCTCCCGGCAAATCCTTGTCCCCGATCGCGACCCTCCTTCAGCTTCTCACCTGTAGTGGAGACGGCTCTAACGCCTCCATCCCTGGTTGACGTGGCGCTGCTTGGGGCCAGTGGATCGGTCGAGCCTCGCCGTCCGGAGCGACTGGCGGCTTGCGTGATAACACCCAGGACGATGCTCGGGAAGTCCTCTGGTAAAGGTGCATTGCTCTTCCTCCCGAAGGCAAAGGGCTTCCTAGGCCGATCCCTGGTGAGGCGTCCGGCGCCTCTTTCTGTCCTGTGCACTGGGCAGGTGAGGGCTGCTCTGCTAGAATAGGGGAAAAGCCTGGCACAGAGGACGAAGGCATTGCGCACCAGGTGCCAAACAGAGCAGTCATCAGAGCACTGCCGAGCTGTGTGCCTGGACAAGACAGCCAGAGAAGGGCATGAGGCCATCTCGTGATCAGCAGCCAGAGAGGAAGGATCGAAGAAACGTGAGAAACAGCCAGCTGAAGCGACAGAGCAGCGAGACCCTGAGCGGTCAGCTGAGCCACGGTGAACCCCGCTCCGTCAGAGAGGCCATCCTGACCGCCGCTGTCGAGCTATTTGCCCGCTACGGTTACCATGCGGCCCCACTGCGCGACATCGCGCGTATGGCCGGCATTCAGGCAGCCAGCATCTACTATCACTATGCCAACAAGCAAGCACTGCTTGTTGAGATCATGGAGACCTACATGCGCCACCTGAATGCCAATCTGGAGCGCATCATGCGTGAGCAATCGGGGCCGCTGGAGCGGCTACGGGAGGCCATTGCCAACCACATCCGTCTCCACACCAGCTTCAAGAACGAATTCTTCATCATCGACACCGAGATCCGGGCCCTGGAAGGCGCCAACCGTGACTACATCATTGCCCTGCGCGACCACTACGAGCGCCTGATTCAAGAGATCCTGCGTGATGGCATGGAGCGGGGAGTCTTCAAGCGGAGCGACATCAAGGTCACCTCCTACGCCCTGATTGCTATGTGCACCGAAGTCGCCACCTGGTTCCGTCCGGGCGGGCGACTCAGCGTGCAACAGGTCATTGACCTCTACAGTCAGCTCATTCTCCAGGGTCTGCTCTGCGAGGGAGATCCCGAGCGAAGGCCGGTGGAATCAGAGCATACTTCACCCCCTGCTTCTGGAGCAGCAGGTGAAGGGCCGTCACGGCCTCAGCCAAGGGGAAGCGAGCTGTGATGAGAGCTTCGACCGGGATCTGCCTGCCGGCGATCAGCTCCAGGGCGCGCGCGAAGTAGGTAGGAGTATGGTGGAAGACCCCCTTGAGGGTCAGCTCATCGTAGTGCAGCGGGCGTGTCTCCAGCGAGATATGCGTTCCAGAGGCGCATCCACCGAAGAAATTGACCAGGCCTCCGCGGCGCACCAGGGAGACTGCCAGTTCCCAGGTCTCGGGTGTACCCACGGCCTCGATTACCACATCGGCTCCACGCTCCTCGGGCGTAGCAGCCCGTAGCAGAGCGCGCTGCTCCTCTAAGGAGAGGGCGCCGGTCTCAAAGACCTGCTCGGCGCCGAAATGGCGGGCGAGGGCCAATCGCTGCTCGCCATGTCCGCTGACCAGGACCCTGGCCCCCATCAGACGGGCGGCTGCTGCCAGCAGCAGGCCCAGGGGGCCAGCGCCGATGATCAGTACCGTGTCACCGGGCTGAATCTCGCTCTCCTCAACGCCGTGCAGGGCGCAGGCCAGCGGCTCCGTCAGGGCAGCCGCTGTAAACGAGAGGCCCTGCGGTAGGCGATAGAGATTGCGCTGCACAATGCGCGCCGGAACCAGCAGGTACTCGGCGTAGGCTCCATTCAGCAGCAGCAGATCCTCACACAAGCTATAGCGACCACGGCGGCAGTAGAAACAACGATCGCAGGGAGCGGAGTTTGCCGCAACCACGGCATCGCCCTCCTTCCAGCCCTGCACCCCTGGGCCGACAGCGGCCACGATACCCGCGGCCTCATGGCCAAAGCCTGCGGGTGGGTGCTTGAACAACAGAGGATGCCCGCGTACGTAGGTCTTGACATCGGTACCACAGGTAGTAGCCGCCGCAATCTGCAGAACAAGCTCGCCGGGGCCTGGCTCAGGGATAGGACGCTCCTCCAGTCGCACATCGCCCGGCGCATAGAACATCGCCGCCAACATCTGTCCAGGCATAGCGTATAACTTCCTCCCTTACCTCTCACGTTGCAGCTCGTTTCATTGTGGCCTCTCGGTGGGGGCCTGTCAAGGGGC
>NZ_JADGIA010000292.1 GCF_019683635.1 Thermogemmatispora sp.
GGGTTGGCGGCTGCTGCATGCACGCACGCGCGAGCTGGGCAAGGATGTGCTCGTCGTCAGCTCGGATCGTCAGGTCCGGGTGGTGGTCAAGGCTGCAGGCTTCAAGGTGGCTGAGTCTCTGACCTCTCCTCCCAGCAGTCGAGCGCGCCCGGGCAGCCGACCCGCACGTACCCTGCAACATAGCTCTAGCTCACGGTCACCAACACGCGGCCTTGCGGCGCGTACTCGCGCTGAGCAGCAGCGCACGCTCTCTAGCGGAGCTGAGGAGAGGAAGGAGAAACCGTTGCTGCCGCGCGCTCCGGCGCCCGGCCAGAGGTCACTGGAAAGGGTGGAGGAGCCTGACACATTGTCAAGCTCTTTCGGGCGCCCACACGAAAGCCGGGAACCACTCATCGAAGACCTGGCCAGTCCTCAGCGCCCCGCTGAGGCAGGCGGCTCCGTCCGCCGATACTCTCAGCCATCGACCGAGCACTCTTATGACTTTCATATCGAACCAATCGATGCCTCCGCGGCGATCTCTCCACTCCTCCCGTCTGGGCAAGAGGAGGATGAAGCTGAGGATACGCTGCTGGAGGATTTCCGCACCGCCCAGCACATTCGCCAGGCCGCGCAGCCGGGTCCCGTACACGCTGCGCCTGCCGGCATGGATCGGCAGTCCTATACTACTGCCCCCCTTGAAGCAGGAGAGCGCCAGGAAGAAGAGGAAGCAGCCGATCCCTTCAGTCGTATCGAGGAGATCTCCCCCAGCTCGCTCCCCGAACAACGCGGAGCCTTCGCTCCCATCGATGAGGTCGAGGACGATATCCCGGCGATCTCGGGTCGGCGCGGGACGCTGCTGGAAGCCGAGGTCGAGGATCTGGGTGATCAGGGGGATATCGCCCTGCCATCGACACACCTTTCTGTCGAGCGCTGGAGTACCCCTGGTGGGGAGGAACCAGCGGAGGAAGAGGAAGACTTCCCGTCCTCCGTGTCCGGGTTGGGGGCGCGGAGCTATGGCAGATCATCCCCTTCGCGAGTGAGTGGCTTTGACGGAGAAACGGCGATCCCGGGCGCTGAGGAGGAGGAGAGCGAGGTGGGTCTGCCCGATATTGAGGCCCTGCCCACGCGTGCGCTGCCTCCCCGTTCTGTCCCTGAGCCTCCACGTGTGATCAGCGGTTCTCTGGTAAGGGGACCAGCTGGCTCGGCTGCCCCCAGAACGGCTTTGCCGGGAACTGCGCCACGCGAGCCGGGCGAGGTGGTCTCAGGCCGGCCTCAGAGCAAGACGGCACTCACCACCGGCGCCGGTGCGCGGGTCAGCGCTGCCCGTTCTCCCCGCCGACCTGCCAGCACGCGCAGCGTCAGCGCTCGTGGCCCGCTGCTCTTCGTGGGCGTGCTTGTGCTCTTGTTGGCTATTATCGCAGCTCTTGCCTATTATGTTCCTTCCGCTGAGGTGAGTT
Organism: Thermogemmatispora sp.; assembly: GCF_019683635.1. Taxonomy (GTDB): domain Bacteria; phylum Chloroflexota; class Ktedonobacteria; order Ktedonobacterales; family Ktedonobacteraceae; genus Thermogemmatispora. The sequence goes on from NZ_JADGIA010000292.1 coordinate 1,437, forward strand.
TTACCCTCCCTGCGCGGGCCTTTAGCCAGAATCTCCAGTTCACCGCTAGCTCTACCACGCGTCTGAATGTGGCTGCTCATACCTTGCCGGCCCAAGTTCTGCTCTTTAGCCGCAATGTCCAGGCTCAGGGACGGGCCAGCGGGCTGGCGCGGGTTGGCGTGGTTAAGGCCCACGGAACGGTTGAGTTTACCAATAAAGGCAGCCACTCGCTCGTCATCCCGACGGGCACCATCGTGGCCACTCCCTCGGGTATCCAGTTCAAAACGACCGCCGAGCCACTGATCACGCCCGGAACTACCTATCCGGTCCAGGTTGAGGCGGTCAATGCCGGCACCAGCGGCAATGTGCCGGCCAATAGCATCACAGTCATTCCCCCCGAGAGTCTGCAGCAGATCGGCGCCTCGGCCAACGAACTGACGGTCACAAATCCTCAGCCTACCTCGGGTGGTGGCCTGGGAAGTGTACCTCAAGTGACCAATGCTGATGTCAATACCATCAAGAGTCAATTGGATACTCGACTGCAGCAAGAAATGCGTGACTGGCTCAAGCAGCAACTGCATAACGGCGATGTGGCTGGTCAGCCAGTGGTGCAGGAGCAGGTCAATGCGACGCCCGCCGTCGGTCAGGTGACCTCTAGTGGGAGCTTCACGGCGACCCTCACCTTCCAGGCAGCGGTCCTGGTGGTCCGCGCCGCCGATATTCAGGAGGCGGCCCGCACTGCTCTCAATGCTGCTATCCAGAAACAGCAACAAGGGTATGAAGTGCTCAGCGAGAAACCTGTCTCTATTGCAGATTTGAAGGGGACATCCCACAACAATGGCAGCTCCTTGACGCTGACTTTGACGGCCACAGGGCTGGTTGGACCAGCAATCAGTAACGAGGAGCTGCAGAGCCAACTCAGCGGGAAGGCCAAGGATCAGGCGCTCAACGATCTCAACAGCCTGCTGGCCACTCGCCTTGGAAAGCAGGCCGTAGATATCCAGACGGCCATCTCCGTCAACCCGAGCTTCTATCCCTGGATGCCTTTGCTACGCGATCATATCCATATCCATCGGAACATCGTGACGGTCTCCTGATTCCCTGGGAGAAGCTGTAGACGGAAGAGAGCGCCGACGACAGGTAGGCCCTCACTGGCTGGCCACGCTGTCCGTCGGCGTTTTTCTTGAGCCAGGCCGGCGGCGAGCGCCGCGGGAGACCGCTTGACTAACAGGTTGACGGACCGGCTGGCTGCTCGCCGAAGTGGCGCTGAGGAAGAGAGGGGAAGGCTTCGTAGACCAACCCTTGCTATTCTTCCCCTTGTGACGTAGACAGTGAAGGCTTCCTTCGTTAGAATGCTATGGATACTGCTCTCTTCTATAGTAAGAAGTAGTAACAAATAAAAGACAGCAGGCTAGTCTGACTGTTTATGACGGCTCGCATACTGGCTTTAGACGTGGGAGAGGCTCGCATCGGAGTGGCCATCAGTGATGCCTCGCAGATTCTGGCCTCGCCCTATACAACGCTGGAGGTAGCCGGCAACGAGGTCCGGCTGTGGGAGGCGCTGCGGCGCATCATTGAGGAGAACGAGGTTGAGGCGCTCGTGGTGGGGCTACCGGTCAGCCTTGATGGACAGATCCATCAGCAGGGAGAGCGCGTGCTAGCCTTTGTCGAGCGCTTGAAGCGCCATATCAAGATCCCGGTTGATCTATGGGATGAGCGCCTCTCAACGGTGGAGGCGCAGCGTTTGCTCGCAGAGCGGGAGCAGGAGGAAGGCGGGAGGCGTTCCAGGCGTGGTGGCCATCGAGGTGGTCAGGGCAAAGGAGGAAGGAACCGGCAGGGGATCGATGCTCTGGCAGCGACGCTTATTCTGCAGCAGTACCTGAATCACCGGCACCAAGCTCCAGAGGAAGCGTCACAATGAAAGTACGAGGTCCTCACCCTCCTCGCTCACGGGGGGCCATTCTCAGTGTCTTTCTGGTCTTTGCCCTGGTTCTGGGCCTCATCTATGTCTCGTGGAACCTGGTTTCGGCGGTTTTAGAGCCTGTAAGCCCGCCTGGCCAGGGACATACGGTAACGATCATTGTCCAGGAGAATGAGACGGTACAGCAGCTGGCGAATGATCTTCAGGCCAAGGGACTGATCCGCAATACGCTGGCCTTTCGTTTCTGGGCCAAGATCAAGGGTTTGGACCAGCATTTGCAAGCTGGCGTCTACCGCAACCTGAACAGCAGCATGAACATGAGCGACATCATCGATGCGCTCATGACAGGACAGCCCGATGAGATCGCCGTCCGTATCCCCGAGGGCTGGCGTCTGGAACAGATTGCTGACAAGATTGAGGCAGCGGGCTTGCCACGTTTCAGCAAACAGGACTTTCTGGCCTACACCAAGAATCCGGCCAAGTTCCCCGATCGCAGCAAATTTCCTTTTCTCAAGCAGCTCCCCTCGGGGGCGACGATGGAGGGGCTTCTCTTCCCCGATACCTACTTTTTCACGCTTGGGGCGACGACCACCGATGTGATCGATCGCCTGCTGGAGGAGTTCCAGGCCAAGGTGCAGCAGTACCACCTGGACACGAAGGCGGCGGCGAACCATATGAGTCTCTACCAGATGGTCATTCTGGCCTCGATTGTTGAACGTGAGGCCGCCTTTGACAGCGACCGCCCGTTGATCGCCAGTGTCTACTGGAACCGTGTCTATCGTCCCAATGCCGAAACAGCGGGCTTTCTCGATGCAGATCCCACTGTCCAGTACGCACGCGATTCGCAGCCCGGTACAAAGAGCTACTGGGCGCCTCTGGCCGCTTCGGGTAGGCAGGTGCTACCCGATAGTCCCTGGAACACGTATACACATAAGGGTTGGCCACCAACGCCGATCTGTAGCCCGAGCCTGGCCAGCCTGCAGGCAGCGGCGTCGCCAGCCCAAACCGACTACTACTTTTTCCTGAACCGGCCTGATAACGGACGGGCCGTCTTTGCCAAGACTCAGGCCGAGTTTGATCAGGAGGTTCAGCAGTATCTAAAGTAAGGAAGCAACGGCGAGAGTAGAGCTGATGAATCTGAATCTCGGACAGGTCATTTTTCTAGCTCTGTTGCAGGGTATCACCGAGCTGTTTCCCATCAGCAGCCTGGGGCACACAGTAGTCATCCCCGGGCTGCTGGGATGGGGAGATCTTGTGGACAACGAGCGCTTTCTGCCTTTGATTACAGCGCTCCATCTGGGAACAGCCCTGGCGCTCGTGATCTATTTCTGGCGCGATTGGCTCCAGGTGCTGCGCACCTTGTGGAAGAGCATCAAAGAAGGCCAGGTACAACGAGGCACCGAGGAATGGGTGAGCTGGTTGATCATTATCGGCTCGATCCCGACGGGGATTCTGGGGGTCTTTCTGGAGAAGCCGCTGAAGCAGCTCTTCGC
>NZ_JADGIA010000293.1 GCF_019683635.1 Thermogemmatispora sp.
CCAGCAGCGCCTGAAGAAGGCACGCGCGGGCCGTGATCAGCAAGGCTGTCTGCTTCCTCATGCTGAGGAGGAGCCGACCAGAGCGGATGGGGCTGGGCCGTCGCCAGGGCTGGGCCTGGTGACGCGGCTTCTACTCGGCCTTGCTATGCCTTTCCCATGCGTTGCGTTTTTCTCGGCGTCGGTGTAATATAGCCTAAAGTCTCGGAATTGCCTAGTGTGCACATCACTCAATCGCGAGCTATCAAGTACGGGAGAGAAGTGCTTTGGCCAAACAACTCCGTCTCGACGTTGCACAGCTAACAGACGTTGGCCGCAAGCGTGAGCACAATGAAGACAATATGGCCTATGTCATCCCCAAGGACCCCCAGGTGATGGCAACGAAAGGCTCACTGTTCATTGTGGCCGATGGCATGGGCGGTCATGCGGCGGGGGAGGTGGCAAGCGAGATTGCCGTAGACACTGTTAGCACGGCATACTATCAGGACGACAGCGATGAGGTTCCGGTCGCCCTGGTCCGCGCTATTAAGCGCGCCAATGCCGCCATTCATCAGCGCGCAGCCGAGAATATGCTGCGCAACGGCATGGGCACAACCTGCGTGGCAGCGGTGCTGCGTGGGAATATGGCCTATATTGCCAATGTAGGCGATAGCCGCGCTTATCTGATCCGCGGCAAGACGGTCAAGCAGATCTCTCAGGATCACTCCTGGGTCGCCGAGCAGGTACGCGCTGGCTTGCTGACTGAGGATCAGGCCCGTACTCACGCGCAGCGCAATGTGATCACTCGCTCGCTGGGCACACAACCCGATGTCGAGATCGATATTTTCACTGAGCCACTGCAGGAAGGGGACTCGCTCGTCCTCTGTACCGATGGCCTCTCCGGGTTGATCACTGAAGATGAACTCCAGGAGATCGTCAATCGCTTCGTCCCCCAGGAGAGTGTCTATCACCTGGTGGAGCGCGCCAATGAAAACGGGGGTCCCGACAATATTACGGCGATTGTGATCCGTGTCAACGAGGTAGGGGTCGAACCGTCTCCTCGCCAACGGCGCCCTGTGGCGGTCGGTGGGCCCGAGGAGGATACAGCGATTCTGGAGACTTCGCTGGCCTCTTCGGCTGGCCAGGCGGGGGCGCGCTATGGCAATGGTCACAGTGGTGCATTCTCTTTCTCGGCCCGCGCTGTGCCGCCGCTGGCGGATGCGGCGCCGCTGGCTGCTCCTGCCTTACCCGTCTCCAAACGCCGGCGGCGGGGACGGATCTTCTTTCTCAATGTGGCCCTGCTGACGGTGGTCCTCCTAGCACTGGTTGTCGGGGCTGTCTACTATCTGGTGCTCCGCCAAGGTCCTGATCCCGATCAAGTCCTGGCCCAGGCAACGACTTTGGTCAACCGTGCTACAGGTGAGCTGAACAGCGATCCAGTGCGCGCTCTGCAAGATCTGGCCAGTGCCCAGCAGTCTCTGCGCTCGCTTCAGGGCGTGTCGCTCTCAGATGCCCAGCGGACGCAGCTTGCCAGTCTTCAGCGCTCGCTAACCAGCCATGCTCAGGCCGCCCTGATTGCCTACAATAAGCGCTTTGGCATTACTTCCCTCCCCTGCTCCAGTACTGGTGTCAGTCCGATCAATACCGGCAGCATTGCCGTGCAGGCCCGCAGCCTGGCAATCCTGCAGCAGAAGGGGAAGGCGCTCTTATACGCCTTGGGTGAAGATAGCCAGCTCTACCCACTGATGCAGGTTAATCGTCAATATAGCCTGCAGAATCATCTCGACCTTGATGGAAAAGTGCTCGGGGTGGCGAGTGCTAATGATGGCTCACAGCTCTACCTACTCCTGGCTCGCACCAGCCAGAGCCAGGGAGCGGCCTCTGTCAGCTATGAGCTGGCCGCCCTGCAGGCTGGCCAGACGAAGGCCAAAACAGTCCCCATCGATACAGCCTTGACCTCCAACGGTCAGGTCCCGTCGTTAATCGCGGCCTGGGATGGCGATGTCTATGTGGTCTTCTCTTCTAAACAGGCTCCCAACAGTGCTCAGATCGTCGACTTCGATCGTACCAAGCTGACTGCCAAGCAAGCACCGCTGCCGATCTCGGCCAATGTGGTCAGTATTGCCGCTTTCCCCAACAATCAGCTCTTCCTCTTGCTGGGCGATGGCAGCGTGCAGAGTCTGCAATACACCTCGGGCAAGGCCCAGGAGCCGGTACCAGTGCCTGTGCAGGTGCAGCGCCCCATTCCTAGCGCTCTCCCGGTCAGCGATCAGAGCTTCACTGCGGCTACTCCCGTTCCTACTGTCACAGTTCCGGCGCAGCAGGGTCCTGTGCCTCTGCTGGCCTCGAACAAGGCCACTCTCTCTGCTGGCCTGGTGAATCATATTCCTCATCTCTATGTGGCCGATAGCGCTGCCCATCGCTTGCTCGCTTTTACACCGCTCGGCGGTGGCTCGGCTGGTGGCACTTCTGACTCGAACAGTATCTTAGTGCAGCTGACGGGTCAATACGCCTCCCCAGGCTTGTTTGCCTCCTTGCGCAGCGCTCAGCCTGATCCCTCCAGTGGCACCCTGCTCTATACACTTGCTCAGAATACAGCCTCCCTGCTCAATGTGGTTGCTGTCGACACCAGCTCATCGGGGAGTTGTGCCTGACCACGAGATGGTGTACACTTGGTGAAAACCATTGCAGAGAGTGGCCAGCAGGGACCGCTGCCTGGGAGGCTTTCTTTCTTTTTCCGGGCCGAATTGGGCTGTTTCTCGGGTGGTGGTTATCCTCTAGCGTGTGCGTGAATGGCAGTGAAGAAGGAGTCCTAAGCAATCGTGAGTTTCGCCGTACATTATCGTACCCATACCTGTGGAGAGTTGCGTCAAGAGCACTGTGGCCAGCAGGTGCGCCTGGCGGGCTGGGTCAATCGCCGGCGCGATCATGGCGGGCTGATTTTCCTCGACCTGCGCGATCGCTATGGGATCACGCAGGTCGTCTGTGATCCCTCGCGCTCGGAGGAGGCGCATCGTGTTGCCAGCGAGCTACGGGCGGAGTATGTGATCGAGGTCACGGGGACGGTGGCGCCGCGCCTACCGGGCACGGAAAATCCCCATTTGGAGACGGGGGCTATTGAGGTTGTGGCGACGGCTATCCGCGTCCTGAATCCTTCGCGTGTGCCGCCTTTCTCGATTGCTGACGAGAGCCAGGTTGAGGAGACGCTGCGCTTGAAGTATCGCTATCTTGATCTGCGCCGGTCGAGGATGCGTAAGAATATGATCCTGCGCCATCGCTTGATCAAGGCTATGCGCGATTACCTCGATGAGCGTGGCTTTTTGGAGATTGAGACGCCCATTCTGATCAAGAGCACACCCGAGGGGGCGCGCGATTACCTGGTGCCGAGCCGGCTCTACCCCGGTCAGTTCTATGCTTTGCCGCAGTCGCCCCAGCAGCTCAAGCAGCTGCTGATGGTCGCCGGTCTGGACCGCTATTTCCAGATCGCCCGCTGTTTCCGCGATGAGGACCAGCGCTCGGATCGGCAACCGGAGTTTACGCAGCTGGATATCGAGATGGCCTTTGTCGATGAGAACGATGTGATGAATCTCATCGAGGGGCTGTTGATTTTTGTGGTCGAGCAGGTGACGCAGAAGCGCATCAAACAGAAGCCGTTCCCGCGCCTCTCCTATGAGGAGGCTCTGGAGCGCTACGGTACTGATCGCCCCGACCTGCGCTTTGAGCTGCCGTTGGTGACGATCTCCGACCTGGCGGCTGGCAACTTTGCGGTCTTTCAGCAGGCGCTCACCTCTGGCGGCGCAGTCAAAGGACTCCGCGTCCCCGGAGCGGCAGGCTACAGCCGACGCGAGGTGGAGGAGCTGACAGAGTTTGCTCGCAGCCTGGGGGCTAAAGGCCTGGTCTCGTTGGCCATCAGCCCGACGGGCGAGCTGAAGTCTGCCCTGACTAAATTCTTGCCGGCAGAGCAGCTGCAGGCCATTGTGAGCCGCATGCAGGCTGGCCCGGGTGACCTCCTGCTCTTCGTGGCCGATCGCCTTGAGGTCTGCAATGAGGTGCTCTCTCGCCTGCGCCTGCGCCTGGCAGAGCGTCTAAGGCTGATCGATCCCCAGGAATTGGCCTTCTGTTGGGTCGTTGACTTCCCGCTGCTCAGCTATAACGAGGAGGAGGGACGCTACGAGGCCGAGCATAATCCGTTCTCGGGAATGCGTGAGGAGGATGTGCCTTTGCTGGAGACGGAACCGCTGAAGGTGCGTTCGCGCCAGTACGATATCATTTGCAATGGCTCCGAGATCGGCGGGGGCAGTGTCCGTATTAATGTGGCTTCACTGCTCCATAAGGTCTTCTCCTTGATGAATTATAGCGATGAGCAGATTCACGACCGCTTCGGCCACATGCTGGAGGCCTTCGAATACGGCGCCCCTCCCCACGGTGGCATCGCCCTGGGCCTGGACCGCCTGGTGATGATTCTCGCCGGCGAGCAGACCATTCGCGAGGTGATCGCTTTCCCGAAGACGCAGAGCGCTCAGGATCTGCTGCTGAACGCTCCTTCACCTGTGGATGAGCAGCAGCTGCGAGAACTCCATCTACAGGTGCGCGCCGCGGAGGAGACCCCCCAGCCTCCTGTCCATAGCTGAAGTGTCGATCCTCTCGCTGTGCCTGCTGCACAGATCCTGCGGGCAGCCAACCCTGCCCCGAGAAACCCAGGGTTGCCCCTGCCCGCAGTGACCACTTCGGCTGGCGTCCCCTGTTCAGTCTACTGCTTTTTCTCTATAGACAATTAATTGAAGGTTAATATTTATATGCATCTGAATTTGCT
>NZ_JADGIA010000074.1 GCF_019683635.1 Thermogemmatispora sp.
TCCGGCCATAACAACCGCTTTCATGACTTTTCTCTCCTTGGCGCGGGGTTGCTCATCTGGTCATGGAAACTGCAACGGCGCAGCAGGGGGCTGCGCCGTAGTCTACTGCCTGCCTCATTGCTATTGTACCTCACAGCAGAAGGCAGCTACAAGGATTTCGTCACTTGCCTGCTTGGCTTGCACGCTAGAGATAATCGCTCAGGTGGCCGTGTTCGATCAGCCAGTGCATGAAGCGCTGATAGGGTATCTCCTCGCGAGCAAGCTGCTCTTCGTATGCCTCGCGCAGTTCGATCAGGCGATTGGCCTCCTCGACCGTGAATCCCTCATCCAGGAGGGCATCGATCAGCAGATCGCTATATTGCTGCATCTATCAGGTCCTCCTCTCTTGTCTTGCTTCTCTTTCAGGTCTTCCTCACAGGACTCGTGAGCGCGACTAAGCGGACGGGTACATCGAGGAGCTAAGGCTCTGTTCTGCCGCCGTCTGAGTATGGACGGGAGCAGAAGAAGCGAGAAGCCAAGGCCGCGCGACTGGCTCGCTCTGGCTGATCAGGGCACAGCAGCCTCGGCTGCACGAGGAGAGAGCTGTGCCGGCGAGCGTCGAAGCGTCGGCGTCGGCCTTCAAAACCAGGACAGGGACAGGTGTGCGGTCGTGTGATGAAGGGCAAGAACAGCCCTGCGGGAGTGGCGAAGAGGAGGAAAGAGCTACCCTACGCCACTCACCTTCAGCTCAACCAGGCTGATTTTCGCCAGCATACTATCTAATCTAACAGTATAGCGCGTGAAGCAGCGGTATGGCTAGACCGGTCGTGATGAACACCCCACCCCGGCTGTGGTCTCGCTCGCCCTCGCCTGGCAAGAAGTAGAGGGTGCCAGAGTCGGACAGGCACCAGCGCCAATCAACGGCGAGCGCAGGGAAGCCGACAGACAGGGGGCCGCCTCTCAGTCGCCATCCCAGGACTGATTGCGAATATAGTGCTCGATTTCCTCTTCGTTGTCGTAAAAATAGCTGATGGCATCGTAGACTTGGGCCAGGCTCAGACGATGGATGCGTGCAATCTCTTCGGGATCTTTGCCCGACTGGAAGAGCAGGATTACATGGCGCACGCCGGTGCGTGTGCCTTCGATGATAGGTTCACCGCCGTAGATGGCAGAGTCACGAACAATATAGGGATGAGCGGTACGCTCGATGGCCATAACAGAACTCCTCCTTTCCTGGACCAATCTTATTGTATATTATTTCAAGCATGGAGAACCTGCGCATGGGCATGAAAGAACTCTTAAAATCCGCACGGTTGATCGTTCCTGTTGACATTGGCCTTCTGGTCGAAAAGCTCAAGGAAAAGGTGTTCAAGTAAATTTCAACGAAAAGCTTGACAGCACCTGAAATGCGATGTTACAATTAGCGCAATGAAAGGAGGTGGTGTGCACATGCCTGAACGACAGTGCCACGCAGGTGGCGAGTTAACCAGCCACACCAATCGGGAAGAGAGGGGCGCCTCCTGAGTGTGGCCCTCAGCCGGAAGGTGGGAAACAGCCAGGCCCGCTTGGTAAAGTTCGTTAGCTCCCGCCTGTATGGTTTTACCGCAGGACCTGTGCCGGTCGGTAGTGTTCTCACATTCTTCACTTCCGATGCATGCTAGAAAGAGCGTGTAGAGGTCGTTGGATTGTCGCTGCCAGCCGGCCTGGTGCCCGCGGATGTCTTTTTACAGAGCTCCTGCAGTCAAGCAGGCCGGGATGAGCTGGTTTATTCAGAACGGCAACGGCGGTGTGAGGTGGAAGGGAGGGAGGAAGAAAGTGGACCAGAGTCGTTTCATAGAGTGTCGGAAGGGTGAGGAGGCTGACGAGACGCCGGCGGGAGGTCCAGGTTCTCAAGTGAGGGGAGGGTAGGAGCGTGGTAGCGAGGTGAGCAGAGGTGCACAAGGGCAGATGGCCAACAGCGAACGACTGCATCTCGATAGACTGAAACAGATGGTAGGTACTCGCCTGATCGGTAGGGGAGAGGCGCGGCTGTTCTATGTCCCGGTGGTCGATTCAACGAATACGCTGGCGATGCTGCGTGCCGTTGAGGCTGCCCCAAGCGAGAGCCTGGAGGGCCTGGTGGTGCTCACAGAAAGTCAGACTGCCGGGCGCGGCAGGCAGGGCCGCCGTTGGGTTGACGTGGCCGGGCGCAATGTCCTCTTGTCGCTGGTGCTCTATCCACGCTTCCCGCTTCCCCTGATAGCTATGTTCTCCGCACTGGCCGTGCTGGATGCCATCGCTGATACCGCTGGCCTCGTCGCTGGTATCAAGTGGCCCAATGATGTCTTGATTGGCGAACGTAAAGTTGCCGGTATTTTAATCGAGACCAGCTCTGATCGAGCGGGTCGTTTGGTGGCCGTACTGGGCATCGGCGTCAATGTCAATGGACGCAGTGAAGATTTAGCGATTGAGCAGAGTCAGGGCGGATCAGTGCAGCCCTACCCCAAGGCTCCTGCTGCTGCGTCAGCTCCGCTGGTTCAAGCGCCGACGCCGACAACGCTAGAGACCGAGTGCGGTCGCTCATTGAGCCGCGAGGCGTTTATTGCTCAGCTTTTGGAGCATGTGGAGGACTCCTATCTCGCCCTGCAGGAAGAGGTGGGAGCGCTCGCTGAACGATCCGCGCTCTTGGCGCCCCCTAGCTCGGCGGCATTCTTCTCGCTGCCGGTGGCTCGACATATTCGCGAGCGCTGGCGCAGCCGCTTGCAGACGTTAGGGCGCATGGTGCGCATCCAACAAGGTGCTCGTCAGCTCGAAGGCTGGGCGGAAGAGGTCAATGAGAGCGGCGAGCTGCTGCTGCGCTGCCGCTCGGGTGAGCGGGTGACAGTCACCTGGGGGGATGTAGGGCATCTCTCTCCTGAATGAGCGGCTCTTGCCCCGTGCCCGCCGCTGGGCGGAGGAGGCTGTCTTGACATACTTTGTCTGTCTCGCCTGCTCCCAAGCGTTTACTCAGGCAAAACCGGCCAGAACACTAGAGACCTGGGCCGGCTCTCTGTTGAAGAAGCTGCTTACTGTCTGTTGGCGCTCTCCCCGCATTGTGGCGCGGCAGGTTGTAGGCAGGTTAAGACTCTGGTAGTAGATGAGAGATTTCCTGCAGACAATGGAGGGAAACATAGGATGGAGACACAGGGCGTCTATCTGACCGAGGATGGCCGGCAACGTCTTCTGAATCAACTGGAGTTCCTGCGTACTGTCAAGCGGGCTGAGGTTGCGCGCTACCTGCACGATGCCAAGGAGGGGGGCGATGTCAACGACAATGCCGCCTATGAGGAGGCCAAAACGGAGTACGCCCGGCTTGAAGGAAAGATTTATGAGCTAGAGCAGATGCTCGCCACAGCTCGCACGATTCAGAAGGTCCAGAGCGACGAGGTGACGCTGGGATCGGTGGTGCGCGTGCGCAGCAGCGACGGGCGTGAGGCTTGCTATACCATTGTGGGCGCCTATGAGGCGAATCCGAGCGCTGGCCGCATCTCCAACGAGTCTCCGGTCGGGAAAGCCTTGCTTGGCCATAAGGTGGGCGATCTGGTCATGGTTTCTACCCCTGGTGGCGTCAAAGAGTACACGGTCCTCGCCATTGAGTGAATGAGCTTCTCCCCCTGCGACGAGAGCATTTCTGCAGCTCCTCCCCGAGTGCTTTCGTCTTCTGATCCAGCCAGGATGGAGTATGCCGCTGTGTCTTTCGGGGCCGCCTTCTCTTGTGCGGCCCTCCTCTTTGGCCCCAATCAGGGGGAGAACTGGCGCTAGGTCTTTCTCTCTCCCTGCTATCCACAGGCCCGGAATTTTGCTAAAATAGCGGCAAACCATTGTGAGGAGTTTCCAAGAGCGTTATGGCTGATGAAAGAAGTGTGCGGCTTCAGCGCCTGCAGGCTTTGCGTGAGCGCGGTATTAATCCCTATCCCAACCATGTAGAGCGCAGCCATACCATTGCCGAGGTGCTGCAGCACTTCGATGAGTGGCTGGGAGAGGAGCACTCTTTTTGTCTGGTCGGACGCATCCGCTTGCTCCGCGAGATGGGCAAGGTAGCCTTTGCCCATATTGAGGATGGCACTGGCCGCATTCAGGTCTACTTCCGCATTAACGATCTCGGTGAGGAAGCCTATCGCATAGTCCGGCTGCTGGATATCGGTGACTTTATTCAGGTGCGAGGCTTTCTCTTCCACACGCGCACGGGCGAGCGCACGCTCCACGTTCTGGAGTTTGCTTTGATTGCCAAGGGCTTGCGCCCATTGCCCGAGAAATACCACGGGCTGGAAGATGTGGAGCTGCGCCAGCGGAAGCGCTATCTGGATCTGCTGGCCAACGGGGATGAGGTGAAGCCGATCTTTGTGACGCGTAGCCGCGTGATTCGCGCGATGCGCCGCTTCCTCGATGAGCACGGCTTTCTGGAGGTGGAGACACCGATCTTGCAGCCGATCTACGGCGGCGCTACAGCACGCCCCTTTGTGACCCATCACCATGCCCTCAACCGCGATATGTACCTGCGCATCGCGGTGGAGTTGTATTTGAAGCGCCTGATCGTGGGAGGCTTCGAGCGGGTCTACGAGATCGGGCGCAATTTCCGCAATGAGGGGATCGATCGCACGCATAATCCCGAGTTTACGATGATGGAGTGCTATCAGGCCTATGCCGATTATGAGGACATGATGCGCCTGGCGGAGGAGATGATCTATGCGATTGCGCTGGAAGCCTGCGGGACGCCCCGCATTCGCTACCAGGGCTACGAGGTGGATCTGACACCTCCCTGGCCGCGTCTGCCCTTGCTGGCGACAATCGAGGAGTTTACCGGGATTGATGTGAATCGCTATCCCGATCGGGAGAGCCTGGCCGCTGCGATGCAAGCTCGCGGCTATGAGGTCGATCCTGCCTTGGGCCGAGGCCGTTTGATCGATGAGCTGAAGAGTGCGATGTTCCGCCAGGGAGCCGAGCCGCTGCGCCGCGCGCTCTTCCTGGTCGATTACCCCCTGGATGTCTCACCGCTGGCCAAGCGCCATCGCTCGCAGCCGGATCTGGTGGAGCGCTTTCAGCCGTTCCTGGGCGGCCTGGAGATCGGCAATGCTTTTACTGAGCTGAATGATCCGCTCGATCAGCGCCAGCGCTTTGAGGATCAGATGCGCCAGCGTGCTCACGGCGATGTGGAGGCGCAGGTGCTCGATGAGGACTTTCTGGAGGCGCTGGAGGTGGGCATGCCGCCCACAGGCGGGCTGGGCATCGGCGTGGATCGCCTGGTCATGTTCCTGACCGATCAGGAGTCCATCCGCGACGTGATTCTCTTCCCCACGATGCGCAAGGCCCCTAACGAGCTGTGATTACTGCTAGCTGGCTCCATTCCTGCTTGCTTGCCTGCTGCCGCTCTCGCGCTTGACGCTGCTGCATGCTACCTGCCTTCGCACTCCGAGCGGTGCACTAGACCGCTTGTCGTACCTGCCGCGGCCCCGCGGTCCTGCTCCTCCTCTTCTGTCGGTAGATGTCGGGGAAGGCTGCGCCGCCGGCGTCTTTGGCTGGCTGATGAAGCTGCGGGCCAAGACGCTCTGGCGCTTGCCGCTGATATCCCCTCTCCCTACTTGACAAGCCCCGCTCGGAGTGCTATAGTAGCTATACCAGAGAGCCAGGTGATGGCAAGAGGCTGCGGTAAAGCCGGCAGTCACCACGGTTATGAAGGTCAATGGGCGCTTAGCTCAGTGGGAGAGCGCTTCGTTCACACCGAAGAGGTCACTGGTTCGAGCCCAGTAGCGCCCACTTTTCTATGCCCGTTTTTATTCTCTGAGAGATGCTGTAAGCCCGCTCCGTACCCTTCCGGGCTGACTCTGGCGGCCTGGATCGCTTGCTTCTCCTCTTATCGCCTGCCTGAGAAGAGGCAGCAGGTTGTTCTCTGCTCTCCTTGACGTCTGTTTCAACAGACTTTAGACTCTAAATGGATACCCTCGCGCGTCTCGTCTCGAAGTGTGCAGCTTAGTCTTCGAGGCTCTGTGAGCCGATCAGTAGCCGAGGGAGGATTATCTGTGCTGACTGCGCTCTTCCTTTGCGCCTCTCCCTGCTGGGGACATGAGTCTCGTATGTCGTGCCTGATAGAGAAGGCCAGGCCTTTTTCCTCCTCACTCTGCCCTGGAATGCTATGACTCGTGATCTTGAGACGCAGCGCCGTTATCTGCTAGAGAGCTTGCGTAGCGCTGGCATCCACGATGAGCGCGTGCTGGCGGCCATTGAGGCGACGCCGCGCGAACTATTCGTTGATCCCCAACATCGTCAGTGGGCCTATGCTGATCAGGCCCTTCCGATTGGCTGCGGTCAGACCATTTCTCAGCCCCTGATTGTGGCAACTATGACTCAGGCTCTGCAGCTGAGCGGTCAGGAGCGTGTCCTGGAGATTGGAACTGGTTCGGGCTATCAGGCAGCTATTCTGGCGCGTCTGGCACGCTTTGTCGTAACGGTGGAACGCTACCAGCAACTGGCTTGTCAGGCGGCCAGACGGCTGCTGCAGCTGGGCCTGAGCAACGTTGCTGTCTTTGTAGGAGATGGCTCGCTGGGCTGGCCGGATGCTGCTCCCTATGACCGGATTGTGGTCACCGCTGCGGCTCCGCAGATTCCTCAGCAGCTGGTTGCCCAGTTGGTCGAGGGCGGTATCCTGGTCCTCCCTGTTGGCAGCCATGACCATCAGGAGCTGCTGGTCATACGGCGCACGTCCAGCGGGCAAGAAGTGCATTCGCTTGGTGGCTGTGTCTTCGTGCCGCTGGTTGGCAAAGGAGGGTGGGAAGAATAGCGAGGTCCTGTTGTCGGCAGACCCCCAATGGGCGTACAATACCAACAGAGGTTTCTGGTGTCGCTGTTTACGATGTTCGAGGAGGATGAGCATGCCGGGGATACTGGCCAGTATCCAGCTTCGTTCTCTACCGGGCTTGATTGCCTTTGTGCTGCTCTGGTTGCTGCTGGTGGAGGGATCTCATCTGCTGCTGGCGTTCTTGCGGCGCGATCAGCTGATCGGCTGGGCCATTGGTCCGCTGGGGGTCACCGCCCTGTTTGTGCGTGAGCCGTCGCGCTTTTATATTGTGCTGGAGGCGCTCCTTCCCGCGCTGGTCTCAGGCAGCATGGTTTATATTGGTTTCTTTACGGCGTTCGGCCCGGTTGCTCTTCCCCATCATCTCCTCTTGGTGATTGGGGTGACGCTGGTCGGTGTGCTCATCACCAGCACCGGTGATATTGTGAATGCCCTCTGCGATTTGCTCTATCCGCTGTGGGGGGAGGCCCGTGTCCTGCGCCATATTCAGATTTTGCGAGCCAGCTGGGCCACCATCCATTTTACCCCGTTCGGTCGCTCTTACCTGCTGGACCGCTTCCAGGCAACGCCAACTGATCTGTTGAAAGCCTTCTAGGCGGGATGCGTGCCGGTTGGCATGAAGTGGCATACAAGGAGTGGGGCACGCCTGAAGAAAAGATCGCCGCGCTGGCCGAGGAATTGCTGGTCAAGCGCTAAAGCTCTCTGTCATGCGTGAGGGAGGAGTGGCTAAGGCCAGGCGCTGAGGCTGGCTCTGGCTGGCCTCCTCGTTCGCAGTCAATCAGCAGCGTTACGCTACCTTTTCTCGGCTGGGTTAGGGGTCCGCGGCAGGCTAAAGTAGAAGGTGCTGCCCATCCCGCTCTGATTGCTGGCGTAGCCGATGTGGCCTCCGTGAGCTTCGACGATAGCGCGGGCGACGTAGAGGCCCAGACCAATCCCCGAATACTGGCGGCTGGCAGCGTTACGGACACGATAGAAGCGCTCAAAGATATGGTCGAGGTATTCAGGACTGACTCCAATGCCTTCGTCGCTGATGCTGATTAGAAAATCTTCTCCTGCGCTCTCCAGCCGCACTATGACATGTCCCCCTTGGGGCGAGTATTTAATGGCGTTGTCCAGAATGTTGCCAACAACCTGAGCGATGCGCTGACGATCGGCAATCACCTTGCTGTCCTGTACCTGCAAATCGAGCTGAATGATGTGCTGCTCGGTATTGGCCTGGGCCAGGCGCACCTGCTCGGCTAACAGGTCAGCCAGATAGAAAGGAGTGTATTGTAAATCCAGACGTCCCCATTGCACACGCGATAGGTCGAGTAGATCACTGACCAGACGCTCCAGATGCTCGGCCTCGCTTTGGACGATGTAGAGGCTTCGTAGATCGTAGCTTTCCGGTAGCTCAGATTGGTCGCGACCCTCACGCGCCTGCTGGCGCAGACGTCGCTCCAGACGCCGGACCAGGTGCTGGGTGTAGCCTTTGATGGCGGTCAGTGGGGTCCGCAGCTCATGCGAGACCACCGAGACGAACTCGTCTTTAAGCTTCTCGATCTGCTTGCGATCGGTGATGTCGTTGAGGACCACGACGGCGCCGCCGGGCAGCGGGTGATGGCTATCCTGGCTCAGTGGGGCCGCGCTGATGCTCAAGGTCAGGGGGACGGTCTCGCCGCTTTCACCAATGATCAGCTCCTGGTTCTTGATCGTCTGCCCGGTCAGGGCCTGGTCGACGACGTGGGCCAGTTCGCGTAGCCAGGGTACATTGCTGCGAGCAGCGAGCTGGCGGAGAGGAACGCCGGGTTCGAGGCGGGTGTCGATCTCAGCCTGCTGGAAGAGCTGCTCGGCAAAGCGATTGAGGGAGACAATGGCGCCCTGGGCATTGGTGATCAGCAGGGCCTCGGCCATGCTGCTGATGATCAGCTCCAGCCGGCGCCGTTCGAACTCGGCTTCTCGCCAGAGAGCCTGCTCGCGCTCGCGCAGACGCATATTCTCCAGGGCGATGGCGGCGTAGTCGGCGATGATGCGTGTTAGCTGCAGAAGCTGAGTATCAAAGACGCCCTCGCGCTCGTGGAAGAGACTGAGCAGGCCAATGATGCGGTCCTCGACGGCCAGCGGCAAGTGGAGGAAGTCACCGATCTCGCTGCTGCCGAGAGGGGGCTGTGGCTCCATCAGGGCCAGGTCGTCAGGAGCATCGAAGTAGGCGGCTACGGCCAGCTCCTCGGGCGTCACGTTGGGGAAATCGATGATGTTGGCGGCACGGGCGATACGCTGGATCATCTCTTGGAGAAAGGAGGAGCTAAGTGGATAACGGGGGATGATAGAGAGTTCAAAAGGGTCGCCATGCTGGCCCTTGAGCAGAATAGCACAGGCGGAGAAACTGTATAACTCTTGTAACGTAGCCAGCAGGGCACGATGGACCTGGAAGCGATCGTTGGCGGCGACGAAGCGTTTCCCGATAGTATTGAGATACTCCATCTCATGGCGGAGAACCGCCAGCCGATCTTCCCCCGATCCTCTGGAAGAGCGGTACGCGCCATCTGGGAGTGTCGACTGAGACTGCACGCTGCTCTTCTCCATTGCTCGCTGCTACGCTAGGCCGTCTTCTGTTTACTGGATGATCGACATATGCTGGAGCTGGCGGGTCACCTCATCGTGGAGCGGAGTAACAATCAGGTCGCCAGTGAGTTCCTTCAAGCCCGCAAAACACTCCTCCAGAAGAGCATTCAAGGCTGCCGTCAACTCCTGCGGAGACTGGCCACCAAGCTGCTCCTGGGCAATCGCTGGAGTAACTTCAGTATATGGGATACGCTCAAGAAAGTGAAGGAATGGGTACTTCTCCGCTACTCGCCGGGCCGCGCCCTGAACGAGGACGCGCGTGGTCACTTTGCCCAGGAGAGGCGCGACACGGTCGTCAAGCAGGCGCATGATCTCCAGATAGGCGGCAACGACCGGTTTCCGGGAGTCTGCAGAGCTGGTGTCTGATGAGTACAGCGACAATGTTGTCTCCCTTCGCTATGCTCACACTCTCCTTTATATTATATCACACGCTAACTATCCCGGTCAGCTAACTTTGATTGGAGTCGAAGTAGTTGTATTGACATGTCTTTGCCTTTGATCCAGGGGAGGAGCAGCCTAGCTTTATCAAGTGTTAATGCGTATGCCTGCTCAATGTATTGAGCAAGCACTTCTCAAAAGAGGCGATTGTACTCCCAGCGGGCGTCTCTTCGGCGGCCTGCAGGCGTCCAGTCCTCGCGCCAAAGGGAGGCGGCACCTTGATCATCGGGCCTGGTATACCTGAGGCGTGCCTTTAGCTCCTGGATCGGAAAGAGACTGGACGTCAGAGCAGACGAGGGGAGAGTGCACCCGGCAGCTCCCTCGGGGATTCTCCCCTCGTGTCTTCTCTGGCTTTCTTAACGTATGCCTTCTTGCCTAGGGGCGGCTAAATTCGCCAGCGTCTCCCTTCAGGAGGGGGGTGAGCCGGCCTGGGGGTGGCGCGGCAGCAGTCCGAGCAGGCGGGCCAGCCAGAGGCGCCAGCCGCGCAGTGCTGGTAGCTGGAGGGCGGTCTGTGGAGAAGCGTTCCCGAGGCTGCCGTAGCTGGCGGCCAGGTCGAGCAGGCGCTGTCGAGCCTCGTCGCGACGAGCGCGCTCGGTCTCCAGTCTGGCTTGAGACTCATAGCGCTCTTCCTGCTCAGTGATCGCGCGCAGAAAATGTTCGCGGCGGATAGAGAAGCGGCTCTCCTCTCCGCTGGCCTGAGTTGTCTGGGTGGCAGTGCCGACCGTGTTGGCGGCCTTCGACTCCTGCTGCTCCTCGCTGATCTGTACGCGGCCTACTTGTTGCAGGCGCGGCTCGATCCAGTCGTGTAGGGCCAGCATGGAGGCGCGACGGCAGATCGCTTCAATATCGGCACCGCTCCGTCCTGGGGTCAGTTGGGCCAGCTCCTCCAGACTGACATCGGACGCCAATGGTTTCCCGCGCGTGTGCACGGCGAAGATCGCCTGGCGATCAGCCTCATCAGGATAGGTCAGCTCGACAATCAAATCGAAGCGACCCGGACGTAGCAGGGCTGGATCGATCAATTCGGGCCGGTTGGTAGCGGCTAAGACAATCACGCCTGTGCGTCCCTCGATGCCGTCCAGCTCCGTCAGCAGCTGAGCGATCACGCGGTCTCCAACGTGGTTGTCCAGCTCGGCTCCACGGCGCGGCGCCAGGGCATCGATCTCGTCGAAGAAGATGATGCAGGGAGCCGCTTGCTTGGCTCGCTTGAAGATCTCGCGCACACCCTTCTCAGATTCGCCTACCCACTTTGAGAGGAGCTCGGGGCCTTTGATGGAGATAAAGCTGGCGTTACACTGATTGGCCAGAGCGCGCGCCAACAGCGTTTTCCCGGAACCCGGGGGACCGGCCAGCAACACGCCGCGAGGTGGTTCAACCTTAGCTTTGCTGTAGATCTCGGGATAGCGCAGCGGCCACTCCACTCCCTCGGTCAGCAGCTGCTTGGCTTGGGTCTGCCCGCCGATGTCATCCCAGGTCGTTTCACTGACCTCAACATAGACCTCGCGGGTAGTCGATGGCTCAATCTCACGCAGGGCGGCCTGGAAATCGGCCATAGTGATGTTGAGATTCACCAGGGTCTCGAACGGAATATAGCCGCTCTGATAGTCAATGTAGGGCAGCACGCGACGGAGTGCGATCATGGCCGCCTCCCGACAGAGCGCCTCCAGATCGGCCCCTACAAAACCAGGGGTCAGTTGAGCCAGGCGGGCGAAATCGACGTCATTCGCCAGGGCCGCATCGCGTGTATGGATGCGCAGGATCTCCATGCGTCCGTAGAGATCAGGTACGCGCAGGGCGATTTCGCGGTCGAAGCGGCCTGGGCGGCGCAGTGCCGGGTCGAGGGCGTTGGGCTGATTGGTGGCGCCAATGACAACAACCTGGCCGCGCGAGGCCATGCCGTCCATCAGGGCCAGCAGTTGACCGACAATGCGACGCTCAACCTCGCCCCCCATTTCGGAGCGGCGTGGCGCCAGGGCATCCAGCTCGTCGATAAAGATGATGCTGGGGGCGCGCCGCTGAGCCTCTTGAAAGACTTCTCGCAGGCGTGACTCACTCTCTCCGTAAAACTTGTTGATGACCTCCGGTCCGTTGATCACGAAGAAGGCGGCGTTCGTCTCCGAAGCGACGGCGCGGGCGATCAGAGTCTTGCCGGTGCCCGGCGGGCCATAGAGCAGTACCCCCTTGGGTGGCTCCACTCCCAGACGATCAAAGACCGCCGGGTATTTGAGGGGCAGCTCAATCATTTCGCGAATGCGCTGTAGCTCCTTGCCTAACCCTCCAATGTCTTCATAGCTGACGCGCCCTAATCCGCCGGGGCGACCGGCGCCGCGAGCCTGAGCGCGCACAACCGTACCAGGCTGGACAATAACTGCTTCGACCTCGGCTCGCTCGTTCTGCTCGGTCAAGGGAGCGACGGCAGTACCCTCTAGCTGCGAGCGGCGAGAGGGATAGCTGGGTGTGGCGGGCACCGTGCTAATAATCAAAAATTCGCGGCTCGCCGTGCCCGGCAGGTTGAGGCGGAGCAGATCACCCGTAACCACGGGCAGGCCCACCAGGTAGCGCGCGATGTACTGCAAATCGCTCTCTTGAATGGGGGCCCCGCGGGTCAGGGGGAGCAGCGTGATTTTCTCTGCCCTCTGCACCCGTGCCTTACGCACCGTGACGCGCTCGCCCAGGCCGGCATCGCTATTCTGGCGTACCTGGCTATCCATCTGGATGATGCGCTGCCCGCGCTGCTGCGGTACGCCGGGTAACAACCTGGCGGCGGTAGTCCGCGCGCCGGTGATCATGACAATGTCGCCTGGCTGACAGCCCAAGGCCTCGATATCGCGCGGATCGAGACGGGCGACGCCGCGCCCGACCTGCATGCCCTCGACGACAACGAACTGCAGACCCTCATCCTGGCTCTCTACAGTCTTGGCTCCTTCATGCTGCTCTGCCGTGCCCGGTCCTGCGCTGGTGCTCGCCGCTGAGGTTTCTCCCTCTGGGTCCAGGCGGCTGGTGATTCTTCCAGTTCCCACGTTGCCGGGCCCGCTGCCACTGTGATGCTGAGGCTCCTCCATTGCTCGGTTCCTACTCTTTCGCTGAAAGATTGCGCTGATGTATGCCTCTGGGGAATGACAGGCTCACCGTCACTTACTTTCCTCATTACATCTACGCTGCGGCTTGGCTCAGGGTTGGAGATCGCTGGGAGGCCGGGCAAGACAGGCTGTGGCTCGTGAGAGCGACCTGCTCCTGCCTGGCCAGTTTCTCCCCCTCAGCGGACCTGGGCCGGGCATGGAGAGGTAAACTGACCAGACAGGGAAGAACAAGGTCTAGTGGCTGGTTAACGAGCAGCGCGGGCGTGCCAGAGCGTGGTACGGGCATCGCGGCTGGAGCTATGGCCGGCCTCAATGATCGTGCGGCGCAGGAAATAGCCGCCGATAAGGACAAGGAGCGAGAGCAACAAGCCGCTGAAGCGCGCCCGACCGCGCTCTGGCTGCCGGGTTGCCGCTCCTTCCGTGGTTGCCTCTCCATGAGCGCGGCGTGTCAACAGTAGCCGCGTCTGGAGCAACCAGGGCAGCAACAGACCACCGACGGCCACAAAGCGCCAGAAGCGAGGTCCGTGCTCCGCAGGCCCGCTGCCCACCAGGGAGCGGGCGGCACGTCCAGAACCACGCAGGAAAGTAAAGAGAGCGAGCAGCTCGCTCAAGAGCGCGCCCCACTCCAGGCGCTCCAGTTTGTGCAGAGCGGTGGCAGGTGCGGCGCTAAGGCGTAACACGAGGGCGATCAGCGCCGAGCTGGTAGAGATGGCCGACGAGATGAAAACCGCGCCGAGCATCTTGCTGCGCGACCAGAGCGGAATGCTAGTGGTAGCCAGGAGAACCCCAGTATAGCCTCCCAGGAATAGCGCGAGAGCCATACCTGGGAGAGCCAGCAGTCGCTGAGGCAGGCGCGCCAGCCAGCGCGCTCCCCACCAGCGACCCAGCCACTGGTCCCGTGCGGCCTGAATCAGGGCGCTCAGCCCGCTGAAGAAAGAGAAGCTCACCAGGCACCAGACGCCCATCGACATGGGGGAGCGCACCTTAAACATGCGTAGCATATTCAAAAAGCGCTCAGGGCGTCCGAGATCCTTGATCAGCAGCAACGGGCACGGGAGCAGAGCCAGCAACGAGAGATAGTAGCCAGTGCGCCGCGTTGCTCGATCCGCGGCGTCGCCAAAGAGTGCCGCCAGGCTGGCAATGAAATAGCAGCCGGCAGCCAGGCCGCCCAAGAAAAAGTACCAGACAATTTCCCAGCGCCAGACTGGCTCTTTAAGGACGGGATAGTCGTAATATGTTGGCTCTTGCTGCTCATGCTCAGAATCAGGATGATACCCTGTACTGAGCACAGCCAGGCGCTCCATCCAGCCATTGCCGCTAGAGATCTGCCCGAGCCGTTGCGCTAGCGCCTGGCCCGTCGCAAGCCAGGTGGAAAAGCTATGCCTCTCTGGCTGCATCGCTCGTCATCGCCTCCTGAACGAGAAGATTCCGAACAGACCCAGCACCAACGCCACCAGCGCTGTCCAGAGAGAAGCGGGCAGGACATGCTTACTGGGACGAGAGGGGTGTTCGGGCAGATTGTAGACGGCAGGCTCATCGAGCAGCAGGAAAAAGGCGTGAAGGCCGCCTTCCAAAATGGTATCGTCGGCGCCATAGAGACGGGCCTCACGCAGGCCGCGCTCGTGCAGCTGAGCCAGGCGGGTCTGAGCCTGTTGGCGCAGCTGATCGACTGGGCCAAAGACGATCGAGTCCGTCGGGCAGACCTTGGCGCAGGCCGGCTCCAGGCCATCCTTCAAGCGATCGTAGCACAGCGTGCACTTGCGCGCGGTTCCCCCCAGGGCATCGCGGGCAATCACTCCAAAAGGACAGGCGACCACGCAATAGCCGCATCCATTGCAAACGTCCTGCTGCACGTAGACGGTGTCGAATTCGGTGCGAATAATCGCCCCGGTCGGACAGGCTTCGAGGCAGGGTGCGTTGGCGCAATGCTTGCAAACATCGCTCAGCATCAGCCAGCGATCGGGATTGAAGAAAGGCAATTCTGTGGGGGCTGCAACCGTTTCTGCAGCGCTGTGCCCGTCATGGTCGCCCTCCTCGTGATGCCCGATGCGTTCGATAAAGAGGACGTGACGCCAATTGATCGCGTTTAGCTCGCGCGTATTATCGTAGCTGGTACCTGCCCAGACTGGTTCACGTGCAGGAAGCTGGTTCCACTGCTTACAGGCAATTTCACAGGCTTTGCAACCGATACACAGGCTGGTATCGGTAAAAAAGCCCACCGCTGTCTGTGGGGGCAGCGGCTCCTCCTTACGCAGCGGCTCCAGCAGGGTGCGCAGCTGCTTGAGCACCCCAGGCAGGGGTCTCGCTGCTTCAACCGCCATGATCTTCTCTCCTTTGCTGCCAACGTGCCAGAGCGGCGGCGGCACCTGACGTGGGGGCAGTTCAATGGCTTCGGGAAAGTTCGCCGCCGGTCTGCCCCCACCGGTCACTGAGGCCGGCGTGCCGTGCCGCTCTGCGAGCGCTTAGCGTCTGCCTCGCGCTGGACGCACATCGCAGAGGAAGGCTTTCGCCTCCTCAATGCTGACGTTGGGCTCAAGCACCATGTGCGTCAGATCGTTCGTGATGCTGCCAGTGGCCTTGCCCTGGAAGCCCCAATGGAAAGGCAACCCGATCTGATGGACGATGCGCCCATTGAGCCGCAGCGGGCGCATGCGGCGCGTCACCAGGGCGCGGGCCTGGATCTCGGCGCGGGGAGTGCTGATAATCACTTGGTCGCCGTGGCGAATCTGGCGTTCTGCGGCCAGCTCGGGGCTGATCTCCACAAAGAGAGCCGGCTGGAGGGCGTTCAGCCAGGGCAACCAGCGCGTCATCGGCCCGCTCAGGTGGTGCTCCGTCAAACGGTAAGTAGTGGCCACGATCGGATAGCGCTCGTCGCCGACCGCCGCCAGTCGGTTGTCGGATCGGTCCCGGTAGTAACGAGCCACAGGATTGCTCTGACGATGGTAGAGCGGATTGGCGATCGGCGCCTCTGCCGCCTCATAGTGCGTTGGAAGCGGGCCATCCTTGAGGCCGCTCGGCGCAAAAAGCCAGCCCTTGCCGTCGGGCTTCATGATGAAGGGGTCGCTGCCGGAGTGGGCGTCGATCCCGGTAGCGCCCGGCGGCGGCGTGTAGTCTGGTGGCTTGCGCAGGGGAAAGTCGGGGACATCGTAGCCTGTCCACTGCCTGTGCTCCTCATCCCACCAGATATACTTTTTGCGCTCCGACCAGGGGCGACCCTGGGGATCAGCCGAGGCCCGATTGTAGAGGATACGACGGTTAGCTGGCCAGGCAAAGCCCCAGTTGGGGAAGGTATAGCCGGAAGGATCGCGGGAAGCTGCGCGATTTCGCCCTGGCTCTGGGTAAACTCCGCTGTAGATCCAGGAGCCACAGGCCGTGCTCCCATCGGCCTTCAAAGCCGTGAAATCAGGTACATGAGGAGCCTCGCGCAGACTATACTCCTTCCCGTCGGGGGTACGTGCATAATAGCCGTTGATCTCCTTCAGCACCAGCAAAACATCTGGCTCATCGAGAATACGTGAACCAGGCTCGGGGGTCTCGCGCTCGTAATCCCAGGTCAGTGCCTTGATCGGTAGATCGCGCTCGTGGGGGCTATCGGCGTAGAGCGCCTTCAAGCGTTTGCCAAGGTGATAAACGAACCACAGATCGGAGCGCGCATCGCCAGGGGGATCAACGGCCTTATCTCGCCACTGCAGCAGGCGCTGTGTATTCGTAAAAGAACCCTCTTTCTCCGTGGAGGCGGCGGCAGGCAACAGGAAAACCTCGGTCTTGATCTGCCTGGGATCGACCGCCTCACCCTCTGGCCCACGGTACCAGAAAGCCGCCGACTCGACCTCGTAGAGATCGCGGACCACCAGCCAGTCGAGCTGGGCCAGAGCCTTACGCTGCATGCGGGCGTTCGTGCTCCCGGCAGCGGGATTCTGACCGAAGAGGAAGTAACCACGCACCTTGCCATCGAGCATCTCATAACTCGTGGCCAGATGAGAATGGTCACCGATGATCTTGGGCAGAAAGCGGTAGCTGCGCCCCCCATCTTCCTCATCGGCGTAGGAGCCGTACCAGGCTTTCAACAGGCTGCGGATATAGGCCGGCAGATTGGCCCACCAACCCGTTTTCTGCCCGACCGCAGCGATATATTCAGCCAGCGTCTGCTGTGAAGGACCGACCGGCCTCATCTCCTCGCCGGCAACCGGTGCCTGCACCTCCTCGGCTCGCGGGCGCCTGGTTCCCGGTCCAGGAGCGAGCAGAGCCGCAGGTTGTGGCATATAGCCCGAGAGCAGATCGTAGAGCGTTGGCACGTCGGTGGACCCCTGAATCGAGGCATGGCCGCGCAGGGCCATCACCCCACCGCCGGGGCGTCCGATATTGCCCAGCAGCAATTGAAGCATGGCCGCCGTACGGATAATCTGCACGCCCTTCGATTGCTGCGTCCAGCCCACGGCGTAGCAAATGGCACTCGTGCGCTCGCGCCCTGAATTGGCGATCAGGGTATCGACCACTTGCTGCCAGAGCGTGCGTGGCACCCCACAGACCTGCTCAACCAGCTCAGGAGTATAGCGCGCATAGTGGCGGCGCATGATCTGGTAAACGCAGCGCGGATGCTCTAGCGTCGGATCGCTCAGCGGACGGCCATCGGCATCGCGTTCGTAGTCCCAGCTTGTCGGGTCGTAGGTGCCAGTCTCGGGATCGTAGCCAGAGAAGACCCCATCGAGGTCCTCAGTATCGCGAAAATCCTCGCGGATCAGGGTGGCAATATTCGTGTAATGCAGCACATATTCCTGGAAGAAAGCCTTCTGCTCCAGCAGGTAGCGAATAATGGCCCCCAGGAAGACGATATCGCTCCCTGCGCGAATGGGCACATAAAGGTTAGCGAGCGCAGACGTACGCGAGAAATGGGGATCGATGTGAATAACCTTGGCGCCGCGCTCTTTCGCCTTGACAACATTAGCGAAGGCCACCGGATGGGCTTCCGCCATGTTGCTGCCCATGATCAAAATGCAGTCGCTATTGACAAGATCCTGTGGGAAGGTCGTGGCCCCGCCACGCCCAAATGTGGTGCCCAGACCGGGCACTGTGGAGCTGTGTCATATACGGGCCTGGTTCTCGATGGAGACGATACCGAGAGCGCCCGTGAAGAGTTTCTTCATCAAATAGTTCTCTTCGACATCGAGCGTGGCACCGCCCAGCGAGGCAATGGCCAGGGTATGATTGACCTCCCGCCCATCGGAGAGCCGCTCAACAAAAGTCGCGTCGCGCGTCTGCTTGACGCGCAGCGCGATCTGCTCCATCGCCCAATCAAGTGACTTCTCCTCCCAGTGATCACTGTAAGGGGCACGATAGAGCACGCGCGTCAGGCGGCTGGGATTCACGGTGTACTGGAAGGTAGCTGCCCCTTTGGGGCAGAGTGTCCCGTGGTTGATCGGACTGTCTGGATTCCCTTCAATATCGAGCACCTGGCCATCTTTCACGTAGACATTGAGGCCGCAGCCCACAGCGCAATAGGGACAGACGCTGTGAACTACACGCGCGTCGCGGATGCGGGGCCTCTTCTGGCGGCTCTCTGCGCTGAAGGGTTGGCGCTTGGAGCCGATCTCCAAAGCCTCGTCTGCGACCTCTTGGAGCGTCTTCACCAGCAGTGGCAGCGCTGCAGTTGCTTCTTCTGCTTCTTCGCGCTTCCTGGATAGCATAGGATCTTTCCTTTCCGTTCCATCTCCCGCGAGTCGTTCGTCGAGCTGCTCAGACACACTGAGTAGTGTGGAAGGCTGCTGTCTTCGGCATCTTCAGCGTCGTTGGTGCCTCCGACCTGGGAACAGAATCATTATGGCACGGGCCGGGAGCGATTTCCAGTCCCGTCAGGAGGAGCCTCTCGCGCCGTTCCAGAGGCTGGGTGGCCGGGAAAATAGGCCTGGCCCGATCAGGCCAAGGCCGTGGTTACTGGCCTTCCTCTGGTACAATCAGCTACAGTCTTGCTAAACCGGGCTGTAGCAGGCTATAGTAATCACATATTTGAACCGATCTAAAACACTGAGAGCTACTTTGATATACTCTGGGGCGACATAATCTGCTCTGGAGGTAGAAGTTGTAATTAAGGATTTGAAGGGATGCATGGATAGGTCTCCTGAGCACAAGCACGAATCATCGTCGAAAAACAAGCGGCGATTCTCTTTGAGGACTTTCTGGAAGAAGAACCCGTGGCTGCGTCTGGTTCTGCCGCTTATCTTAGTAGGTGTAGCGCTCTTTCTCTTGCTAAGCATGCACGTTGTGCGCAGTCCCTTTGTCGGGGCGACCACGCACGAGGTGCCGATCAGCGCTTTGCTCGACATGGCTGACCATCACCTCCTCCGGAGTGCCCTGATCAGTGGTAGCGATGTCTACGCGCGCGATCGGAGCGGTCAGCAATACCACGCCTTGAAGGAGGAGGGGCAGACGCTAACCGACCTCTTGCGGCGGGACGGAGTCACCGTGACTGTCGATAACGGGCAACACACGAGCTGGGAGCAAGGACTGGCCTATCTCTTCTTTGTGGCTCTCGTTGTGGGAGGGGCCTTTTTCCTCCTGCGCCGTGTTGGTCCTGGGGCCTCGGCCCTGCCTTTCGCCCGCTCGCGTGCACGGCGCTTTCACGAGAGCCGTCCCTCCATTCTCTTCAAAGATGTTGCTGGCGTTGAAGAGGCCAAAGTCGAGCTAGAAGAGATCGTCGAATTTCTCAAGCAGCCTGAGCGCTTCCGGGTCATGGGCGCCCGCACGCCGCGTGGAGTCTTGCTCGTGGGCGCGCCTGGCACGGGCAAGACGCTGCTTGCCCGGGCTGCTGCGGGTGAGGCGGGCGTGCCTTTCTATAGCGTCAGCGGCTCTGAGTTTGTCGAGATGTTCGTCGGCGTTGGCGCTGCGCGTGTGCGGGATCTCTTCCGTGAGGCCCGGGCTCATGCTCCTTGCATCATCTTCATTGATGAGATTGACGCCGTTGGTCGCCAGCGCCACGCCTCGGCGGCCAGCGGGAACGATGAACGGGAGCAGACGCTCAATCAGCTGCTCGTCGAAATGGACGGCTTCGAGAAAAACAGCAGCGTGGTGGTGATCGCTGCCACCAACCGGCCCGATGTCCTCGACCCTGCTCTGCTGCGTCCAGGTCGCTTCGATCGGCAGATAGTCCTGGATAAGCCGGATATCCGCGGACGTCTGGCGATTCTGGGAGTGCATGCTCGTGGCAAGCCCTTGGCTGAAGATGTCGATCTACAGCGTGTTGCGCGCCAGACGGCAGGTTTCTCGGGGGCCGACCTGGCCAATCTCCTCAATGAGGCCGCCCTCCTGGCAGCCCGTCGGCACCGCGAAGCCATCGGCAATGCCGAGCTAGAGGAGGCTATTCTGCGGGTGATGGCGGGGCCGGAGCGTAAGAGCCGTGTTATTACGGAGGCCGAAAAAGCCATTATTGCCTATCACGAGGTAGGCCACGCCATTGTGATGCGCTCGCTGCCTGGCGCTGACCCAGTGCGCAAAGTAACAGCCATTGCCCGCGGTATGGCCCTGGGCATTACTCTCCAGGCTCCGCTGGAGGATCGCTATCTCTTGCGGCGCTCTGAACTGCTGGCGAAGATGGCCGGGGCTATGGGAGGACGTGCCGCTGAGGAATTGATTTTTGGCGACATCACAACAGGAGCCAGTCAGGATATCGAGTATGTGACCGAGCTGGCCCGGCGCATGGTCTGCGAGTTCGGCATGAGCGCCCTGGGAAATGTGGCCCTCAAGATGAGCGAAGATGGTAGTACTCTGATTAGCCCCGAGATGGCGGCGCGCATCGATGCCGAGGTCGCGCGTCTGGTGGAGGAGGCTCATCAAACGGCTCTTGAGATTCTCCGCCAGAAGCGCGAGAAGCTGATAACTATCGCCGAGCGCTTAATCGAGGTTGAAACGATCGATGGTGAGGAGCTGGATGCCATGCTCTTTGCCGCATGAGGGGAACGATTTCCGGGAATGACACGCACCTTTCTGGCTCTAGATTTGAGTCCAGAGCTACAGACGTTTCTGGGACGAGCCATCGCGCGTGGCGCGCATCTTTTACCCGCGGCGCGCTGGGTTGAGCCAGCCTCGTTACATGTAACGCTGGCTTTTTTGGGAGAATTGAGCGATGAGCAACTGGCACAGGCGATTGAGGCCGGTGAGGCTGCGGCGCGTCAGGTGCCCCCTTTTAGCTATCGCTTAACAGGTCTTGGTACTTTTGGGCCTGCACGTGCCCCGCGCGTCATCTGGATGGGCCTTGAGGATGCGTCGGGACGGATGCAAGCCTTGCAGCAAGCGCTGATGCGCGAACTGCAGGCACGGGGATTCCCACCCGAAGAACGCCCTTTTTCTCCCCATTTAACGCTCGCGCGCCTCAAGAGGCCGCTCTCCCGTGAGGAGCAGCAGGCTTTGCAGCGCTTGCTCTACGAGATCCGCGTGCCGGCTTCGCTGCCAGAACACACTGTAGAAACCCTGGACGTGATGAAGAGCGAGCTGTCGCGAGAGGGGGCGCACTATAGCTATCTGCATCGCGCCCGCCTCGCGACGCCAGAGGAGTAGCTGGCAGCAGGGGCTGGGTCGTTTCAGAATCGTCTGAGCGAAGTGGAGGAAAAAGCCGCCTCCACCGCTGGGAACTGGCTGATCTCTCCGTTCCTATCGGCTTAACCTGGCCCACCCTTGCGCCTGGCTATCTCTTCTGCTGGGGGCCGCAGAAGAAGAGGAAGCTGGTCTGTCACCTGTTGGCCTCTGTCTCGGCGCAGCTCATAACATGCAAGGAAAAGAGAGGTTCCAGACCAGCCTCCAACCTGCTTTGAAGACTCTCAAGGCTTCTGCCAAGAGGGGCAGAAAGCGATTCAGGGGTTGACAAACTCTAGCCAGTGGTGTATCCTCTCAGACAGCAGGACCCGCTACGAAGATGTGGCTCCGAAAGAGTGGTCAGGAGAGTAGGGAAGAAGAGCAGGTACGGGGTTCGCACGACAACCTGGCAACGACGCCCGCGGTCAATTACCTCCGAGACGCTGCGCATGCTCTTGAAGCTCTCTCTTTGTTGCAGGCTGGCCGGGAAGCAAGATAAAAGCCGGCTGACGGTAGAGAAGAGCGAGCAGAGCAGGTTTGAGGCAACGGTTCGCCTCTAGCCATTAAACGTCTCTTGCAAGCAAGTAGTAATCTCTCTAGACACTGAAAAGGTTGTTTCTCGTGGAGGGTATCTTTCCCTCCTCTAAGCTGAGCAATCGCGCAGAGCGGAAGAAGTACGGATACTGTACGCAAAGGCAGCGAGATTCTCTGAGAGAAGGAGCCAGTGAGCATGTCAGCAGCGTGTCGCACCGGCAACCAGCGGGCCGAAGCAATGTCCTGGGCTGAACAGTCTGCAATGGGCTGTCGCTCTGTGGCCAGCGCTATGCGCGGCGACATGGGGCATGCTGCGACTATGACGGCTGCCGCCGCTATGGCCGCTGCTATGATGGCTGGTCTCCTCCTCATTCTGAAAATCGGCGTCTTGACGCCGATTTCTTTATTTGTTGCCCCTCTAGCTATTGCGATTGCTTCCACGCTCCTCCTTGTAGGACTTGTGCTGCTTATTGGCCTTAGCCTTACCCTTAGCGGGTTGGTAAGCCTTACGGGCCTTAGCCTTAGCCTCGTAACGCTTACCACGGGCCTTACGCCTGGCACGCCGAGAGGAGAGTAGCGGGAGCAACGACGCAACCCGATCCAGCGCAGGTAACCTAACGAGGGCCTCCCGGCAGGGCGGTTCCTCGTTTTTTATTGCTTGCAGGGCGTTTCGCAGCAGTCTCACTTACATTATCTGGTCTCAAGCGTCTATCAGACACAAATCGAATCGAGTCTAGCGAGCTATGCAGGGACGCCCCTAGGTTAAGGAGGAAGGTAGTATGACAACAACTGCGACGGTTACTCAGGAGTCAGGAGATGCCCGTAGGGCCAGT
>NZ_JADGIA010000294.1 GCF_019683635.1 Thermogemmatispora sp.
AGCCTGGCCTGGTTCGATCTGGGGGGCGCCCTGCGCGTGGGGCCGCGCTCGGCGGGGGCCGTGCCTGGTCCGGCGGCCTACGGGCGCGGCGGTACGGAGGCGACGGTGACCGATGCGCATGTGGTGCTGGGGCGCCTGTTGCCCGAGGCCTTCCTTGGCGGGAGCCGGCGGCTCGATGTGGCTTTGGCCCGTCAGGCGGTGGGGCGCATCGCTGAACGCCTGGGGACCTCGCTGGAGGAGGCGGCCCTTGGTATCGTGCGTATCGCCAATGCCAATATGGAGGCGGCTATTCGTCTGATCTCTGTCGAGCGTGGGCTTGATCCGCGCCACTTTACGCTGGTAGCCTTCGGGGGGGCCGGTCCTCTGCACGCCTGCGAGCTGGCGGCGGCGCTCGCGATTCCGCGTGTGCTCATCCCGGCGGCGCCGGGGGTGCTCTCGGCCCTCGGTATGCTGGTGGCCGATGTGCTCAAGGACTATGTGCGTACGCTGATGCTGCCCATTGATCAGGAGCAGGCTCAGACGATGATTGATGCAACGTTGAGCGCGCTGGAGGAGCAGGGGCGCTGCGATTTACAGCGTGAGGGCTTTGCGCCCGAGCAGATCCAGATTGAGCGCTATCTGGATCTGCGCTATGTCGGGCAGTCGTACGAGCTGACTATTCCCTTCGAGGGCGACTGCGCGCGCGCGGCCCAGCAGTTCCATCTGGCCCATGAGCGGCGCTTCGGCTACAGCGATCCGAATGAGCCGGTGCAGGTGGTCAATGTCCGTCTGAAGGCGCGGGGGCTGGTGGAGCCGCCGGTTCTGGAGCGCCAGCCGCTGCAGCCCGAGGCGGTGGCGCAGCCGCTGGAGCGGCGCCGGGTCATCTTTGCCGGTGAGGCCGGTCCAGTGGCGCATGAGGCGGCCATCTATGAGCGGAGCACGCTGGTGCCGGGGGTACAGTTCGTTGGTCCAGCCATTGTGACCCAGTACGACACGACCACTGTCGTGCCGCCGGGCTGGCGGGCGCGCGTCGATGCCGTGGGCAATCTCTTGATCGAGGTGGCTGGCGATGGTCAGGGCCGCGCTCAGCATCAACAGGATCGGCAGCAGCGTGAGGAAGCAGCACCGGCGACGCGGGCGGCTCAGCGCCGGCTGGGGCTGGCTGAGGAGGGTATGCCCACATGGTAGATGCTATCAGTCTGGAGATCTTTCGCAGCGCTTTGACGGCCATCGCTGAGGAGATGGGGGCGGTGCTGATGCGTAGCAGCTACTCGCCCAATATTAAGGAGCGGCGCGACTTTTCCTGTGCGCTTTTTGATGCGCGCGGGCGCCTGGTGGCCCAGGCGGCCCATATCCCGGTCCATCTCGGCTCGATGCCCGACTCGGTGGCGGAGGCCCTGGTGGCCTTCGATCGCTTTGCGCCGGGCGATATTATCGCCCTCAACGATCCGTTTCTGGGGGGGACCCATCTGCCCGATATCACGTTGATCGCACCGATCTTTGTCGAGGTTGAGGAGGAGCAGCGCCTGATCGGCTTTGCAGCCAACCGCGCTCACCATGCTGATGTCGGGGGGATGGCGCCGGGGTCGATGCCGCTGGCGACCGAGATCTATCAGGAGGGCCTGATTATTCCTCCGCTCAAGCTGTGGGAGGCCGGTCAGCCTAATCGGGCTTTGCTGGCCTTGTTGCTGCGCAATGTGCGCACGCCGGATGAGCGCCGCGGTGATCTGGCGGCCCAGGTGGCGGCTAATCGCACGGCGGCCCGCCGCCTGCAGGAGCTGGTCGATCGCTGGGGGCTGGCGGCTCTGGAGGAGCATGTCGATGCCCTGATTGAGTATGCGGCCCGCATGGCGCGGGCTACTATCGCCGCCATTCCCGATGGCTCCTATCGCTTTACCGATTATCTCGACGATGACGGGGTCTCGGGGGAGTGCATTCCGATCACGGTGACGGTGACGGTGCGTGGGAGTGAGCTGACA
Source organism: Thermogemmatispora sp. (assembly GCF_019683635.1). GTDB lineage: Bacteria > Chloroflexota > Ktedonobacteria > Ktedonobacterales > Ktedonobacteraceae > Thermogemmatispora. The sequence continues at coordinate 1,959 of NZ_JADGIA010000294.1, forward strand.
GTGGACTTTACGGGGAGCGCTCCCCAGGTGCGCGGCAATGTGAATACGGTGGCCTCGGTGGCGCGCTCGGCGACCTATTATGTGGTGCGCTGTCTGATGCCCGAGGATGCGCCGATGAATCATGGGACGTTCGCGCCGGTGACGGTGATTGCGCCGCGCGGCTCGGTGGTCAATGCGCGCCCGCCGGCGGCGGTGGCCCAGGGCAATGTCGAGACGTCGCAGCGCCTGGTCGATGCCATCTTTGGGGCTTTGGCGCAGGCCCTGCCCGAGGTGGTGCCGGCGGCCAGCCAGGGGACGATGAATAATATTGCCGCCGGCGGGATTGATCCGCGGACGCAGCAGCCCTTTGCCTACTATGAGACAATGGGTGGAGGCATGGGGGCGCGCCCGGGCCTCGATGGCTTGTCGGGCGTGCATACGCATATGAGTAATACGCTGAATACGCCGGTGGAGGCTTTCGAGTATGCCTATCCGATGCGGATTACGCGCTATGCCTTGCGCGATGGGTCAGGGGGTGCGGGCCGGGCGCGGGGTGGCGATGGGCTGGTGCGCGAGATCACGTTTGAGGCGCCCGCTGAGGTGACGCTGCTGACAGAGCGGCGCCGCCTGCCTCCCTATGGGTTGCAGGGGGGGGAGCCGGGCCGCTGCGGCGAGAACTGGCTCTATCGCCGCGCTGGTGAGGTCACTTTGCTGCCGGGCAAGGTGCATTTCCGCGCTGAGCCGGGCGATCGGCTGGTGATTGCTTCGCCTGGTGGTGGGGGCTGGGGCCGGGCGTACGAGTCGCCGGAGGCGGCGGCTGCCGGGTCCGCTGAACCTGGGCGGGCCTAGCGGGCCGGGCCGTCGGGCCAGTGCCGGGACCAGGCCGGTCGTCATCTCCTGCTGGGAGTGCCCACGATGAAACCGAATCTGCGTCTGAGACATGAGCGCGAGATGCGAGGCTGGTCGCAGGCCAGGGTGGCCGAGGCCATCGGCTCGTCGGAGAAGAATGTGAGTCGCTGGGAGCGCGGCGTTTCCTCGCCGCAGCCCTATTACCGTGAGAAGCTTTGTCAGCTCTTTGGCAAGAGTGCGCGTGAGCTGGGCTTTGTTGAGGATGAGCTGGAGTCGGGGGCGCCGGCTGGGGCGGGTGCGCTTGCTAGAGGGCGGAACCACCAGGAGCGGGTGATTGATCCGACGATTCCGCCGCTGCCGAATGAGGGGCGCGGGTTGGTGGGACGCACGACGCTGCTGGGCGAGCTGGTGGCCCAGCTCTGCGCCGGGCGCTCGCTGGCCCTCTGCGGGCTGCCCGGCGTTGGTAAGACGGCCCTGGCTGTGACGCTGGTGCATGAGGCGCGCGTGCTGGAGCGCTTCGAGGCCGGGGTGTTGTGGGCCGGTCTGGGGCCTCGCCCCAATGTGCTGGAGCATTTGCACCGCTGGGAGCAGTTGCTGGGAGTGCCGGCGGTGGCGACGGCGGCTTCCGGTGAGCAGTCGCTAGAGGCGCGCGCCCGCGCTTTGCGGGCGGCGATCGGGCAGCGGCGCTTTGTGTTGGTGATTGATGATGTCTGGGAGCTGGAGGCGGCTCTGGCTTTCAAGGTCGGGGGGCCACAGTCGGTGTTGATCGCGACGACGCGCTTTCCTCGCCTGGCGCTGGCGATCGCCGGCGAGGGGGCGCGGACGATCCATGAGCTGGAGAGCGCCGACGGGCTGGCTTTGCTGGCGCAGTGGGCGCCGGAGGTGGTGGCTCATGATCGGCGCGCCGCTCTAACGCTGGTCGAGGAGGTGGGCGGGCTGCCTCTGGCTTTGACCTTGTTGGGGAAGTATTTGCAGGCCCAGGCCCATAGCGGCCAGCCGCGTCGCTTGCAGGCGGCTCTGGCGCGCTTGCGCAGCTCGCATCAGCGGCTGCATGTCAGTGAGATGCGCGGCCCGCTGGAGCAGCCACCACATCTGGCCTGGGGGACGCCGCTCTCGCTGCAGTCGGCGATTGCTGTCAGTGATCAGCAGCTCGATGAGCAGGTGCGTGAGGTGCTGCGCGCTTTGTCGGTCTTCCCGCCGAAGCCGAATAGCTTTAGTGAGGAGGCAGCCCTGGCTGTGGCCCAGGCGCCGCCGGAGACGCTCGATGCCCTGGTCGATGCTGGTTTGTTGGAGAGCAGCGGGACGGGGCGCTATCTGTTGCATCAGACGATCGCTGATTATGCCAGTGCTCATCTGCGCGATCCGCAGGCCGGCGAGCGTCTGGTGGCCTATGTGACGCAGTTGCTTGAGCGACATGGGGATGATGATGCGGCTCTGGAGCTGGAGAGTCGCAATATTGTGGCCGGCCTGCAGTATGCCTTTGAGAATGGGCGCCATGCGCGCTTTATTCGCGGGGTGCTGGCCTTCACCCCCTTTTTGCGCCGGCGGGGCTTTTATGAGCTGGCGCGCCTCTATTTGCAGCGCGCTTATCAGATTGCGATCTGGTCGAGTGATCCGTTGACGCAGGTGCGTCTGTTGCTGGGCCTGGGTGAGGTGGCGCTGCATCAGGGTGATCTGAAGGCGGCGGGCGGCTATTTGCGCGAGGGGCTGACGCTGGCGCGTGAGGGCGGCCAGAGGCGTGAGCTGCGACGGCTATTGCGGCTGCTGCGCTATCTGGCCGCGCGCCAGGATGATGCCGAGCGGGCCGCCGCCTATGGCCGTGAGTTGGCGGCCCTGGCGGCTGAGGAGGCGGCTGGCGACTGAGGCCGCGATGTGAAGGCGGGCAGGGTCTCGCGCATGAGCAGGGCGGCGAGGCAGCCCGAGAGGAAGGTGAGGAGGGCGACCAGGCCGATGGCCCAGGGAATCGAGAGCAGGTCGGC
>NZ_JADGIA010000075.1 GCF_019683635.1 Thermogemmatispora sp.
ACCGCGAGAAGAAAGTGTTCATAACCCTCCCTCCCCGGCCCTGATCCCTGGCCTGGTCTGCTCTGTCTGTCTGATTGTTGTTCTGCCTGGCGCGGGCGAACCCGGGACGGCCCCAGCACCAGGCAGCAACTCCGGCGGTGTCATACCCTTCTGCCTGTTCTGTAAGCAACCATCCTTTCAAGCCATGTTCTTGATCCTATTATGGGTAGCTTTTCCAAGGGCTGTCAATAAAGTCGTGATGTGGCCCAGGCCAGCCCCACCGCCCTGTGTCTGGGCTGACCTGGAGTAGCTGGTGGGAGACGGCGGCGACTGCTGCCGGGGTTAACGATTGAAACCCGACCACCTGATCTCACGTGTTTCTACACGGACCGAATCTTTGCAAAAGTGTCTCTAAATGGCGCAGCTGCGCCTGAAAGGGATACAGATGCGAAGCGGTTGAAAGAAGTAGAGGACAGTAGAAGCTACTCCGGTCGCTAAAGGGTCAGAGAAAGTGAATACATTATGGAAGATGTTCATCAGCTCAAAGCAGCAGCAAAAGGAGCAGACAGACCAGCGGAGCAGGCAAGAGTCTCACCTACGGCGACCCCGCTTCCTGAGCCGGAGACCATGCGGGTAGAGCCGGTACAATCGGCGCCGGAGGCCAGGGCGAAGAGGCAGGAGGCTGCTCCGGCGCGAGAGCCAGGGCGCTTGCCCGAGCGAGGGGTGCGCTACGCTCTTATCAGCGGCCTGCTTATGGGCGTACTCGTGGCCCTGATTACCGTTGTCCTTATTCTGGTGAACGCTGGCCTCTTCAACGAGGCTCATCGCCAGGTTATGCGCGATGCGCTCACCGTGCGAGTAGCGTTGCTGCTAGCCGCCATCTACGGGATTACCTGGCTGGTGGCGCTCATTGTCGCTTTCATCGGTGGTCTCATTCTTGGGCGAATCGCTGTACGTCGACGCCTGGGTTTCCTGGCGGGGGCTGTAGGAGGCATTGTCTACTCGCTGCTTCTCTGGCCGACCAGCTTTATTCCTGCCTATCCGGGCAATCTGACTGGTACCGCCACGCTGGACGCCGGCACCGCTATCTTAGAGGTGCTCTGGTGCCTGTTGTGGGGTCTGGGGGGAGCACTGGTCTGCCTCGCTGGCACGTGGGTGGCCTCTGCGCGCCATCCGCATTATCGTGACCGCTGAAAAGGTTGATCGTGTCATGCGACTTATCGGCTAGATGGCGATCGCTGGGGCGTGTGGGCCTGCTCGGGCCGGCGCGCCTGCGCCCAAGGAGAGATCAGACAGCTAAGAAAGGAAGGAAACACTACGATGAATAAAGATGAACTCGAAGGCAAGGCGAAAGAGGCTCAGGGGGGGCTGAAAGAGTCGCTGGGGAACCTGACTGGCAATGAGCAGCTGCAGGCCGAGGGCAAGGCCGACAAGGTTGAGGGGAAGGCCCAGGGCTTGCTCGGCAAGGTCGGCGAGAAGCTGCACGAGGCCGCCGAGCAGGTGAAGGAGGCCGCCCAACATGCCAGCGAGAAGGCCAAAGAGACCAAGGAGGAACATCAGCCCTAGCCTGACCCTCTCTGATCAGCCTGCTGGCTAGCCAGTGACCTGGCTGCATTCACGCGTGCCATTACAGCCGGGGTTCGCTCTCTCTCCTGCGAGGGGAGCGGACTCCGGCTTGCTTGTCTCTGCTTCGCGGGCCACGCTTGTTCCTCTGCCTTCTTACCAATCTGGCCGGCTCTCTATTAACAGAGCTTTTAGCAGTCCATCATCGGCTATTTACAAATTCGTCCTATACTGCTGAAAATACGATTGGCTGGGACAATCGTGCCAGCTTAGTATCAAGAAGTGAGGGACAAGCTATGCAAGTAATTCGTTGGCAAGGATCGAATCTTCCCGATGAGGAAGAATTGCGTCAAAAGATGCAAGAGCAGGGACTGGCTCCTTACAGCTGGTCTAATGGCCCCGGTGATACCTATGCTGTGCATAGTCACAGCTACGACAAAGTGCTCTACTGTGTGCGTGGCTCCATCCGCTTCGTGCTGCCGGACACCCCCGGGCCGGAGGGTATTATCGACCTGGAGCCGGGGGATTGTATGATCCTGCCAGCAGGCACGCGCCACAGCGCCTTTGTCGGCCCAAAGGGGGTAACCTGTATGGAGGCCCAGCGTACGCCAGCCAGGCGCCCCCAGGGACAGCAGTAGGTTGAGCGCTAGGAGAGACTGGCCCCTTTTCCCTGGCGGCCTTTCTCCCTGGACCTGGCGCGTTGGGACAGGAGGGAAGTGCGCACACCAGAGCAAAACCAGCGAAGAGAGCGAGCCGCCCCTTTGCGAAGGTGATCGCTAAAGATATACTATACTTAACGTAACCTGTACCAACATCGCCTTCACCACATTGCGAAAAGGAGCATACTATGGGACGACTTGACGGACGAGTAGCCTTTGTGACCGGAGCCGGGCGCGGGATTGGCGCAGCGACAGCGCTGCGCATGGCCGAGGAAGGCGCGCGGGTCGCCCTGGTCGATATCGATGTAGAGGGCTGCCAGCAGGTCGCACAAGAGCTGGAGCGTCTGGGGGCGCAGTGCCTGGTGCTGCCCTGCAACGTCTCCAACAACACGATGGTTGAAGAGGCGGTGGAGAAGACGGTCAGCCAGTTCGGGCGGCTCGACATCCTCGTGAACAATGCCGGGATCATTCGCGACAACCTCCTCTTCAAGATGAGCGAAGAAGACTGGGATGCGGTTATGGCTGTGCACCTGAAAGGAGCTTTTCTGTGCAGCCGTGCCGCGCAGAAGCACATGGTGCAGCAGCGCTACGGTCGCATTATTTCTCTCTCCTCGACTTCGGCCCTGGGCAACCGCGGACAGGCCAACTACTCGACGGCCAAAGCGGGCCTGCAGGGCTTCACGCGCACCCTGGCCATCGAGCTAGGCCCTTTTGGGATCACGACCAACGCCGTCGCCCCTGGCTTCATTGACACCGAAATGACCCGTTCTTCTGCCCGCCGGCAGGGGCTTGATCCCGAAGAGGTCATCGCGGAAGCCTCCAAGCGCATCCCGGTGCGGCGCGTTGGGCAGCCGCGGGATGTGGCTAACGTCATTTGTTTCCTGGCCTCAGAAGAAGCTGGCTTTGTCAACGGGCAGATCATCTACGTCTCAGGCGGACCGGCGCCGCGCTCCTGAGCCTCGGCGCCTGCAGGCCCAAGTGACGTAGCCAGCCAGGCCAGGCTCTGGCCGGACCTGAAAGCAAAGAGAGCATAGGAAACCGTCGTCGCTATCGACAAGGGACCGGGAAAGCTGCGCCTCCCTGGTGAGCAGGCGCCCCGGTCCTTTCTGCTCTGCTCTCCGCGGCTCTGGCGTCCTCTGCCGGGGTCGCCTTACCCTGGTTGGGCTCCGTCTGCCGGCCTGCAGCTAGCTCATCAGTGTCATCAGCAAGCGATCAGGCAAGGGTCGTCTGCCCATGAGGGGGATAGCAGGAAAGCAATGTGAAGGGGTAAAATAGAGACACGTATTTCTTCATAAAGCGGGGAAAGTCTCATTGATCCAGGTCATGAAAGGGGAGGAAGGCAGCCTCGTGTCAAACCATGTGCGCCGTCAGGCCATCATAGTGCTCGATTTTGGCTCCCAGTATAGCCGTCTTATTGCGCGGCGCATTCGCGAGAATCATGTCTACAGCGAGCTGGTTCCGGCTGAGACCACACTGGAGCAGCTCCAGCGTGAGAAAGCTCATCTTGACATCAGGGGGTTTATCCTCTCAGGTGGGCCGGCCAGCGTCTATGACGCTCAGGCCCCGCGCTGTGATCCGGCCATTCTCCAGAGCGGCCTGCCGGTGTTGGGCATTTGCTACGGCATGCAGCTGCTGGCGCATCAGCTCGGCGGTCATGTCGTCCCAGCTCGGGGGCGGCGCGAGTATGGGCCGGCGACCATCGAACTGCAGTCGGTTGCCGGTGATCAGGGCCGTGCTGCCGAGATCTTTGCCGGGCTTGCACAGACGGACATGGCGGGAGAGGGCCGCAGCCTCAAAGTGTGGATGAGCCACGGTGACAGCGTCGACCAGCTACCGCCCGGCTTCAGCGTCCTCGCACGTAGCGAGAGCAATCCCTGCGCGGCCATCGCTGGACCTGGTGGCCTGATTGGTCTCCAGTTTCACCCCGAGGTCACGCATACCCCCCAGGGGCGAGAAATCCTGCGCAATTTCCTCTTCCGCGTCTGCGATTGTCGCGCCGACTGGACCTCCGGCTCAGTTATTGATGAGACCGTGGCCCAGATTCGCAGCCGCGTGGGCGAAGCGCGGGCCATCTGCGCCCTCTCCGGCGGTGTCGACTCCGCAGTAGCGGCCCTGTTGGTTCACCGGGCGATCGGCGAGCGCCTCACCTGCGTCTTTGTCGACACTGGCTGCATGCGAGCTGGCGAGCCTGAGCAGGTTGTTGAGACCTTCAGCCGTCATCTCCACATTCCTCTGATCGCTGTTGATGCGCGCCGGCGCTTTCTGGCTCGCCTGGAGGGGATCACTGATCCCGAGCAGAAGCGCAAGATCATCGGCGAAGAGTTTATCCGTGTCTTCGAAGAGGAGGCTCTGCGCCTGGCTCAGGAGCAGGGGCCGATCAGCTTCCTGGTTCAGGGGACGCTCTACCCCGATGTCATCGAGAGCGCGGGGCGTGATACCGCCAACACCGCCACGCGCATCAAGACCCATCATAACGTCGGTGGCCTGCCCGAAGAGATGACGTTGCAGCTTGTGGAGCCGCTGCGCTGGCTCTTCAAAGACGAGGTACGCGAGATTGGTCTGGCTCTCGGACTGCCCGAAGAGTGGGTCTGGAGGCATCCTTTCCCTGGGCCTGGTCTGGCCATCCGCGTCATCGGTGCTGTCGATGAGCAACGTCTGGAGACCCTCCGTGCCGCCGACGCTATCCTCATCGAAGAACTTCGCCGCGCTGGCCTCTATCGTCAGGTCAGCCAGGCCTTCGCCGTGCTCACTCCCGTGCGCAGCGTCGGAGTGATGGGCGATGGCCGCACCTATGCCCAGGTTGTGGCGCTGCGTGCCGTTACCAGCGAGGACTTTATGACCGCGGATTGGGCCCGCCTGCCCTACGATCTGCTGGCCCGTGTCGCCAATCGCATCGTCAATGAGGTGCCCGGCGTCAACCGGGTCGTCTATGACATCACCTCGAAGCCACCTGCGACCATCGAATGGGAGTAGTTGCTTTGACCTGCCAGGCAGACCGCTGCCACCCCTCCGCCCAAGTGAGCCAGCTGGGGGTAGCGTCCTGTCAGTGCAAAGAGCGAGATGCATTGACGCAAGGAGCAGATCGTAATGGGTGTCGATATCACAGGCTGGATCGAGTGCCGCCAGTTCTTTCTCCTGAAAAGCGAGGCCACACCCTGGCGACCAGCCACCAGCCTGCGCTTTCTCTTTCATGACCGTAACTACGATGCCTTCGGCTGTCTCTTCGGTGTCAAGAATTATGCCAACTTTCGCCCGGTCGCTCAGGGGCGCGGCCTGCCCGAGGATGTCTCGCCCGAGGTGCAGGCAGAGTATGAGCGCTGGGGCGATGGGGCCTTTGGTACCAGCTGGATCACCTGGGCCGAGATCAAGGCTATTGATTGGGAAGAGCCGGCAGAGCTGCCAGATGCCCGTATCCACCGGTATCTCCGCGCTGAGGATGGCAGCCTCATCTTTGAGGGCAAAGCCGCCTGGGACAAGAATTTCGCCGAAGCTGTCGGCCACTCGTTGATCGAGTGGGGTCCTCGGCGCCTGCACCTGGCCGGAAGGCCAGGAGTGGGAAATCAACGGCAGAATCTACCGCTCCGAGCGCCTGCGACGTAAGGATGCTCGCGGGAGCTGGACAGTGACCTTTGCTGTTATGGAGGCGCTGGCCGCGAACTACGGCGACGATGGCGTCAGAATGATCGTCTGGTTCTATTGGTAATTCTCCCATCAGATACTGTCTGGAAGTGCAGGGCGAGCCATGCGTGAATTCGAGATCCTGGTGCGCGGCTGCTTCGATGCCGAGCGGCTCCTCGTCAGCTACGATGAGAGCCTGCGTATGCCGTGCACCCGCACTGACGAGGAATGCATTGAAGCATGTTGGCGTCAGAAGCTGCAAGAGATGCAGCAGCGTGGAGCAACCCTCTACGATGGCGCCCTTTATCGATTGGTTGACTGGGAGGTAGGTCTTGACGGACGCCTCTCGCTGGCGCTAGGAGCCACCAGCTACAAAGAGTATGTGGCGAGCCGCGATATGCGCTTTGCGCGGGGCCGTGGGCGACGCGAACTGAGCAATCCTCTGGCCGTCTGCTCGGTGATCGAGACTGCCGACGGTCAGCTCCTGCTTGATCAGCGGCGCGGTGTGGATGTCTACGAGGGACGCTATCATGTCATTGGCGGCTTTTGTGAGAGCGAGCGTGACCGCAATAGCGCGGGGCAGCCCGACCTCTTTGGGGCTATACTGCGTGAGATCCGCGAGGAGACCGGCCTGCAGGACGAAGACATTGCCCGCCAGCTCTGTCTGGGCCTGGTCTACGATCTGGCAACTCCTCATCCCGAACTCTGCTTTCTCTCCTGCCTGCGTATTCCGCTGGAGGAGGTCAAGCAGCGGAAGCCAGTGGACCGTGAGGTAGAGCGTCTGCTCCCGCTGCCGGCGCGTGCCGAGAGCCTGCGCTCCTTTCTCTTTACCTATCATGGCCAGATCTCTGCGACTGGTGAGCCGGCGCTCTTGTTCTACGGCGGCTGGCGCTTTGGTGAAGCCTGGTATGCCGAGACGCTCTGGCGCCTGACATGAGAAGTTGACTGGTTGACTGCCTGACTGACTGAGTGTCGGTCGAGAGCGCTGGAAGATTGCCTGGGCTGGGCCGGGCGTTGGAGCGGCGACCTCGCTGCTTGCGGTTCGCAGGCAGATAGGATATGATAAAGACAACAGATGGCATAGACAGACAGAGAGCGCGGCCTTGCTGTGAGTGCCTGGCCAACAGAGAGCTGAGGCCAGGTGCTGCGCATGGGGGCCGGGCCTGGGCCTGTGTACGTTGCACAGGCGACGCCAGATCTGAGCTGGTTTGGAGGGAGGCACTGCGCTTGAGCGATTGGATTGGCAAGTCATAGGTCAACGATGATCAACGAATGATAGAGTAGGAAGTGCAGAGGCTCTGATATCCGAGCCGCTTCTTCTTATGGAAGTATTCGGTAGCAAGAACTGAACGAGATCACAAGGAGCAAACATGGGAGCGGTATTCAACCCCCGGGACCCTAAGTGGATTAAGGAGTCCAGGGAATTTCTAGAGCCGCGAGGCGTCATCCCCGGTGTTGTGGAGTCGACCCCGCGCGGCGAGCGCATGTGGGACATCTACTCGCGCCTGTTGAAGGAGCGCATCATTTTTGTGGGGACGCCCATTAACGATCAGGTAGCCAATGTCACGGTAGCTCAGCTGCTCTACCTGCAGAGCGAGGACGCGACCAAAGACATCTACCTTTATATCAACTCCCCTGGTGGCAGCATCTATGCTGGCCTGGCGATTTACGACACCATGCAATGGGTCAAGCCAGATGTGTCGACGGTCTGTGTGGGCATGGCCATGAGCATGGGGGCGGTCTTGCTGGCCGCCGGGGCCAAGGGTAAGCGCTTCTGCCTGCCCAATTCAACGGTGCTGATCCATCAGCCGCTGGGCGGTGCCGAGGGCCAGGCTGCCGATATCGAGATCACGGCTCGCGAGATCCTGCGCCTGCGCCGCATCATCTATGAGATCCTCTCGCGCCACACCGGCCAGACGGTGGAGCGCATCATGCAGGACTCTGACCGCAACTACTACCTCTCTGCGCAGCAGGCGGTAGAGTACGGTCTCGCCGATGATGTCCTCTCCAAAGCTGAGGAGAGCGAGCGCTAGCTAAGGCGGGGAGCCGCCAAGGGTGGGCCGTCTCCTTTGCCCCTGTCTGTTCATCGTTCCTGCTTTTGGGTGTTCGCTGGTCCTCTTGCTTGCTCTGTAAGTGTTTGCTAGCTAACACTTAACGTGGCAGGCGTGGCGAGGAGCGTTATCAGGCAGCGGACTGACTGGCTGCTCTCTAGCCAGTGAGGAGCGATGAGGCGAGCCGGGTGACTGTGCCGGCAGCGGTGGGAAAGAGAGAGGGAGGCGGCCCGCACCCCCGCTCAAGGGAAGAGCTACTTGAGGTTATTGCTTGTGAAGGGACGCATCATTCGCTGCGTGCTCTTTGATCTTGGCGATACGCTCTGGTACCGGAAGGATCAAGAGACCTGGCGTCGCCTGGAGTTCGCGGCTAATTGCCAGGCGATCGCCCTCCTACGGATGCATCTGGAGTCGTGCAGCCTCCCAGATCAGGATGATGTGACGCTGGGCCGGTCGTTGCGCGTCGCCTTTGATGCGCAGACGCGGGCGCGTATTCGGCGTGATCCCAGCCATGAGCCGGATGGGGCCGAGATAGCGATGGAGACGCTCGCTCAGCTGGGCTGGGGCCAGATCGATCGACAGCTTGGGGCGGCTCTCTTTGAGGCGCTGCGTGTGCGCATTATCGATTCGCGCTTGCTCTACGATGATGCGCTCTCGACGCTGGCAGAGTTGCGCCGGCGCGGCTTCTTGCTTGGGGTGGTGACCAATCGTCTTTGGGGAGGCCCTCCTTTTCAAGAGGATTTGCGGGCCTTTGGCCTCTTTGAATACTTCGATCCCGCTACGATCGCTATTTCCGCTGATCTGGGGGTGCGCAAACCCGACCCCGCGATTTTTCTGCATACGCTCCGTGCGCTCAATGTCTCCCCCACTGAGGCGGCGATGGTCGGCGATTCGCTGCGCTCCGATATTGTGGGGGCGAAGCGCCTCGGGTTGCTGGCGATCTGGAAGCCGAAGCCGCGTGTACGTGAGGCGCTGCAGGCCCGACTTGTGGCGCCCGGTGCGACTAGCGCCAGCGCTTCGCTCGGACATCAAGAAGCCTTTGCTCCTCCCTCGGCTGTGAGTGCGGCCAGTGATCTTCCGCCCGATCTGCCTCCGGGACTGCATGTGACCGATGACGATTATGTGCTCTCGACAGTGCAGGGGCCGGGTAGCGATCCGTTGGCTTTGCTGGCAAGCAATCTGGAGGAGTACAAGCCCGATCTGATGATCGAGCATTTGAGCGATCTGCTGGAGATTTTTCCAAAGGCGGGTGAGTTGTGAGTCTGAGAGGGCGTCTGCAGCAGGGACTCTTTGAGACGCTCTATCGCAATCGCTACCTCTATCGTTTTGCCAGCACGGTGCCTTTTGCGGGACAGTGGCGGACCTGGCAGCGGCTGGTTTTGCCGCGCGTGGTGGGGCATGACGTGCTGGAGCTGGGCTGTGGCCTGGGCGATCTGCTGGCCGATCTGTGTGAGCAGGGCTATCGCTGCATGGCGGTCGAGCGCTCGCCGGAGATGGTGGCGGCAGCGCGCGCGACCTTGCAGCGGCGCCGGGTTGGTCAGCCAGGTCAGGTGCTGCTCGGCGAGGCCCAGCATCTCCCTTTTGCTGATGCCTCCTTTGATACGGTGGTCAGTACTTTCCCCTCGAACTATATCTTTGACCCCGATACGATTGCTGAGGTGGCGCGCGTGCTGCGTCCAGGCGGGCGCCTGGTGGTGGTTGAGGGGGCGAATCTGCTTCCGGTCGGTCTCTTGCAGCCTGTGCTGCTGCTGATCCACTTCCTGGTCTACGGCTTCTATCCGCGCTCTTCTCCTCGCGAAGAGGGGCGGCGCGTTGTACGCGTGGAGCGCGACGAGTCGAAGGGCCTGACGACAGAGGAGCTGCCAGCAACACCTTTCGGCCAGCAGATTCCTCTGGAGCGCTTCGGGCTGCGTCGTCGCTCGGAGCGGGTGCGCAGTCGGCGCTGGGAGGCTTTCCTGACAATCGGTGAGAAGCCGTCGGCCTGATCGTCAAGCGCTAGTTCCGTCGGTTCAGGGTCACGCCGACGGGAGGGCGCCCTGCCAGTCCTCGGGGGTGACCGCCTCTTCGAGTTCTCCTATCAGCGTCAGCGTTTGCAGACTGACGGCTACGACCTGCTTGAGCAGGCGGACGATGTAGTCGGGGTCAGCGGGCCGGTTGGGATCAAGGACGATGCCGCTGTGCGGGTCGCTCCGGAGCTGATACTGCTCCAGGACCCACTCCAGGGCCGATCGGTTGCCCAGCACGTAGCGGAAGCAGTCCGGCGGTATGTCGGCCAGGGTAAGGCCGGGGCTGACCTGGATGGTGCGCCGGTCGGCACTGAGACGCAGGCGCTCGATGCGACGGTTATCGCGGTAGGTGAAGCGTTCGTCTTCGATCTCGCGCAGAGGATAGGGATCGACCTGCTCGTAGTGGATGTGCAGGTCGAGGAGCTGCCGGCCCAGGCTGACGGCTGCCCAGAAGGCTTCGTCGCGGCGCAGCAGGGGAATGCGCGGCAGCTCCTGCTTGAGCTGCTCGGCGTAGCGCTCGCGGTAGGCAGGATGGTGCAGGATGGCGTAGGTGTAGTGGAAGAGGTCCCATTTGCTGACTTCGGGACCATAGTGGCGCTGGAAGAGAGCCAGGGCGGCATCGGTGATGTTCTCTTGCCGACTGCCATCATCGCTGTAAACGTAGAAGGGGAAGCACTGGATCTTTTCGAAAGCCAGATCGAGATCGGCGATGTGGTTGGTAGCCAGACAGCCAAAGAGCTTGCGGTTGCCCGGTCCAGGGACGCAGATGAGGCGGTTCTCCTCTTCGCTGGCTGGTGTGGGGAAATAAGCAGGATGCAAATACACACCGTTATTCAGTAGAGAGTCAAAGTAAAGATAGAGCCTGGTGAACGGACGATAGAGGCTGAGGCGAATGTGGCTCGGATCAAAGGCGGCTGCTTTGCCACGCTGCAGAGCCATTTTCAAGTCGCTGCTCCACTTAATCTGGCGCTCATCGTTGATCAAGAAGCGATCAAGAGGAAGAGTTTTATCGGTGCGCCGCTGCCAGCGGGCAAGCTCACCATTGTAGGTCTCAATCAGGCGCTTGACTTTCTGTTCCAGTGCCGCCTGCTGAAAGTCATAGACCCAGATATCCCTGTTAGTCTTCACGCCACTAGAGTAGGAGAGGAAAAGCACGGGAATAGTCCGGCTGCTGACACCAGCGCGCTTGCTTTCTTTCGCCCCTAGAGGAAGGAAAGAGGACCACTCGGGGGTTGACGCCTGATCCAGCCAGCGTCGGGACGTGGCCGGCTGCAGTTGTTGCCAGGGAATCTGCCCCATGCTGCGCTTCTCGCGCAGGAAGCTCAGCTTCTCCTCCTTGCGCCAATCCTCGGGGACGCGGTAGTAGAAGAGGCGGCGCTCGCGATGACGCGACGAACGAATCGCCAGAGTAATGCCAACGCCGACCCGGATGCCAAAGACATTATGAGTCGTGCCCGAGAGGCGGGGATTGCGGCGCACATTGCCGTGCAGGTCGAGATGATAGATGTGGGTGAAGTCCTGCAGGAGATGGTGACGCATGCCATCAAAGGCAAACTGGTCGATAAAGGAGTTATTGGAGACAAAGCAGACGACGCCGTCGCGGCCCCCCAGGCGATCGCTGGCCCAGCGGAAGAAGCGCACGTAGGCATCGTAGAGCATGTTGCGGTTAGAGGCCTGGGAATCCCTGACGTAGGTCTCGCGGATGCGCTGGTCGAGGAGCGGGTAGGGGCGATTTTTGTTGTTCTCGTTCTCGCGCTTCTGGCCGACGTTGTAGGGCGGATTGCCGATGATGACCATGATCTCGGCCTCTTTCTCGCGCAGCACCCGCTGCGTGTTCTCCTCAACAAAGTAGAGCCGCGGCTGGGTCACCACCGTGCCGCCGTTGCTTTGGACGCGCTCAGCCAGCTCCAGCGTGTCGACAAAACAGATCCCCGGAAACGGCTCGTATTCCCCCATGCGCTCGTAGTAGGCGTGCTCGATGTTGAGCGAGGCGATATAGTAGGGGAGCAGCATGATCTCATTGCAGAACAGATCTTCGGTATATTTCTGGCGCAGAGCGCTGCGGGGAAGGCGCTTGAGGATATTGACCACGAAATTGCCGGTGCCGGTACAGGGGTCGAGGACCTTGACGCCGGACGTGGCCAGCGAGCAGCCAAACTCGCGCTGCAGAGCCTCGTCGACGCTGGCAACCATGAAGTCGACGATCTCCTGCGGCGTGTAGACGATGCCGTACGTATCGGCCTGTTTGACCGAGAAACCCTGAAAGAAGCGCTCGTAGACGGTATTCAAGAAACGCTGGCGCTCGGTCCAGTCGCGGATGCTGCGCGCCGCTTCCTCAATGGCCAGATAGAAGTGATCGAGCGAGCGCAGGAAATCTTGACGATTAAAGGCCCGGCTGGTAAGGGCGCGAATGACCTGCTCGATCTGGGCGGCGATGACGTTGCGACTGACAAAATCCGGGTTATCAAAGACTGTGCGGAAAAGCCGCTCGGTGAGCAGGTGCTGCACGAGCATTTCGGTGATTTCGGCCCGGCTGATCTGGGGGTTGAGAGTGCTGCGGCACAGGGCGGTAAAGTCGTTAAGCGCCGCGATGAAGGCGCGGTTCTGGCTGGCCTCCTGGTCGATGATCTGCAGGAGACGGGCCGCCAGCTCGGGAATGCGGTCCTGAAACTCCTCAACGGCGGCCTCGAAGCGGGCGATCTGTGGCTCGCTGTAGGTCAGAAAGCGGGTCAGGAGGTCGCGCAGCTCGCTGTCGTCGTCCAGATTGAAGAGCAGGCGCTGACCGTCCTGATAGAGGATGGCCCGTCGGCTGTTCTCGAAGAGGGTGTTGCGCAGGGGATAGCCCGCCTCAATTTTGCGCTGAACTTCGCGTTCGAGGTCGAGGTGGGGAGCCTTGGCCTCCCAGAGGCCGCGAATGAAGAACTCGTTGACGTCGCGCAGGACGCCATCGGGACGGAGACCGTTGGGTAGGGTCTGCTCAGGAATCAGCTTGAGATTGACGGCGCTGGCGGTCTCCTCTAACAGCCGCTGGAAGGCGGTGCGCAGGGCCAGCTCGTGGCTGGCGAAGCCCTCGTAAGAGCGGAGCTGTTTGCGGTAGCGCTCGATGGCGCGTTTAAGCAGGGCGGGCGTGAGCGCGGCAGGTGTGCTGATCAGGACCTCTGTGGACATGGACGACGACCCCCTTCTGTGTGCGTGCTGCTGTGCTCTATTATACACGTCCTGATCGGCCCGCTCCATCAGATGCTCGATAACCCGCCGCAGTCCCCCGACGACTTCGGCAAAGGCGGCGTCCTGGTTGGCCCAGGTTGAGATGGGCCGGGCATTGCCCGGCAGAACCTGCAGATGGGCGAAAGGGGCACCTTCCCAGAGGACAGGCCGCAACAGGATCGGCACAACCTGCGCCTGGCCGAGCCGTTGGCGCTCCAGGGCGCGCTGCATTTCGACGCCGTAGCAGTAGTCGGAGGCCATGAAGGCAGGACTGATCAGCAAGAGAATGAGCTGGGCCTCCTCCAGTTGCTGGCGAATGACTCGCCGCCAGTCACTGCCCGGTAGGAGAGCACCATCGTGCCATGTCGCCAGCAGACCCTGACGCTGTAACAGGGCCAGGTGCTGCTCTAGCCGCTCCAGATAAGGGCGGTCAGCACGCGCATAGACGTAGAAGAGCTTTATCGGCGTCGCCATCTCCACTCTCCTTGCTGCTGCTCACGGCTCGGCTCAGATCGTACCTCTACTGCGGCTTGCGGTCGCTCTCCTGCTCTTCCTCCTCTACCTGGTGCCGTTCTTGCTCCTCCCCCGCCAGCCCCATCCGCTTCTGCCAGATCAAAGGCGCTGTAGGCTTGTACTCGATGAGTTCAGCCGGAGTCACCTCTAAGGCCCAACAAAGCTTGTCTAAGGTGTCCGAGTCTATGATAGCGCTCGGATCGCGGAAAATTTTTCGCACGGTTCGGTAATCAACATCTGCTAGCTTCGCTAGCTGACTCATACTGATGTTCTTTTGTTCTGCTATCTCTCTTAATCGCAGACGTATCATGCCAGTGCCCTATAGCCATGTCCTTAGAGGGAGTGTAGCAGATTCCCAGACTTGACAGCAGTGACAACGTGGTATACACTGTAGAGGTAAGCTCTATAGAGATAGCTATAAAAGCTATCTCTATACGCTAGCATTAAAATCATAGGCCCATCTGCTATATAGCTAGCGGACAAAGCTGAGCCGGCGGTGCAGGTCAGGTCGGGAGGCCGGACTGAGCCGGGCCAGCGTCAGTGCAGGAAGGAGAACGCCATGTCTGGCAGCGAAGAATGGCATGAGGAGAAACGTCGTGTTGAGCAGCCAGAAACAGACCAGGAGATTGAGCAGTTGAAGGCGCAGCTGGCCCAGGAGTATGCGCAGGCGCTGCAAGCCGGCGAGCGCGACGCTGCCCCTTCCTATGAGACCTACGAGCGCCTGGCTGAGGTAGCTGGCGACCGCGAGGCCAGCATCATCCTCAAGGAGGTTATCGAGGCTGTTGAGCGCCGCATCTATGGCCTCCTGCTACTGGAAGGACCAGCCCGCGGCATTGAGCACATGCACTAACACTGGCCCAAGCAAGGGGAGGAACGGCCAGGAGAGGGAAAGAAGCCGCCCGCCGTGCCTGCCGGGGTCGAGAGAGGGACCTGGTGGGCGCGACGAGCGGCTTACCCAGAGAAAGGAGAGGAAAACACCGACCGGCGTGGTGTGCCGTCCTCAGTGCTCCGCTGAGGGCCTGGCCGGGCCACGCCGATCTGGGGGGCGATCGCTATCTGCCTTAGTGGACTCGCCGGGCTGGGCGCTGCCGGAGCGCTGTCGCGAGTGCGACCCTGCCGCTTTCTCCTCTGACTGCAGCTTGCCTGCAGCAGACGAGTCAAGCAAGGAGCGCACAAAGAGCAGCAGATCGGCAGGATACTCCTCCCAGGGAGCTTGACCGCTCTCATACTTGTATTGCAGCTTTTCCAGATGTGCCAGCGCTTCAGCGTAGCGCGGCTGATGGCTGCTCATGAGCTGCAGATTCCAGGCCAGAAGACTGCGCAACTGCTCAGCCTTCAGCAGCGGCGTCCGGCTCTTCTTGAGCAGCGTCGCCAGGCGCGAGAAGCTCACGCGCTGCAAGTCTAGCGCATTCAGCGAGGGCTTACCGCTGCTGCCCGCGGCCTCCATCCTGCTCCTGCCTCCGTAACGCGCGGTCGGACTCTCTTCGGCTAACAGCCCCGCCAGTGCCTGCGGACGATCGAGCAGCTCGTCCAGACTGCGACAGTGTTGCGCGCGGCGCATAATGCGGGCCACCAATCCCAGCGCCTCGACCGCTCCGCTGAAGCGTGGCGCCGCCTCGTCGGGTTGCAGGGCTGCATAGAGCGCCTCAATACGCTTCACCTGGGCAAAAAAAGACTGACGCAGATCGTTCCCCTTGAGCAAGCGATCAGCGGCCTGGCGAGCAGCACCATCCGCCCGCCGCTCCTCGCTGGCGGCCAGCAGCGCGGCGACCTCGACGCCATGACGGGCACAGAAATCCAGCGTCTCCCCGAGCGTCTTCTCCAGCTCCGCCACCAGCTGATGCTTCTCCTGAATGGCGCTGACCTCAGCAACGGGCGGTTCGTGTGCTTCGCGGCTGGCTCGGCGGCGGAGACGCCACGACTGGGGGAGCACGCGCTCAGCGGCCCGGGCGTAGCGCTGTTGCAACGTAGAGAGCAGCGGCCAGTGCCCGATATAGTCGACCACCAGACCGCAGACCTTCTCGTCATCATAGACACGGTTGACGGCAGTCAGGGCGGCCAGCAGCGTTGGACCCTGCAAAGGACGATCGAGATAGAGCGTCGCCAGCGCGGGGGCGGCCAGGCTTGCCAGCCAGGGATCGCAGCTAAAGACCAGACGAAGCGGATCGTTCGCATCGTGGAAGCGAGCGACCAGGTCCTCATTGTGCAAACGCTCGTGATGGGAACGGATCTCGACCGTCTCACAATAGACGCGGCCCGGGGTATCGTTGAAGTCGGCAAAGCGGCGATAGTCATCGGGCGAGGGAGAAACGAGTACGGCCATCTCCGTTGGCTTGTAGTAAGCCAGGCGTTCGTCCAGCACAGCCCGACGACGCCAGTCGAAAGTTTCATCTCGCTCCCGCTGCAGCCGGCGCAGCATGCGCTCCCAGAAGGAACGCACCCGGTTATAGAGGCGCACGGCAGTGATCTTATCAATCGTCAGCACCAGGGCCTTGGCGCGATAGCCCCGGGCAAACCAATGTTCGGCCAGATCGCGAGCCACCAGATCGAGGCGCTCGGGATGGGTCAGCAGGGCGTAGGGAGTGCGCAGGCGTTGAGCCAGCTCCTCTTGATACTCACTGCAGGGGCCGGCGGCCTCAGCCAGCTGCTGCATGGCCTCGGCGAAGCCAAGCGGCGTCTGCGCACCCAGCAAGGCGCTCCGATCCTCGTAGTAGACCGGCAGAATAGCGCCATCAGCGAGCGCTTGAGCGCAGGAATAGCCACTGAGGTAGGGACCGAAGAGGCTGCGCAGTGCCGGCTCCTGATCTTCGCGGCAGGGCGTTGCCGTTAGACCGAGAAAGGCCGCGGCGGGCAGCGCCTGACGCATCCGCTGCAGCTGCTCCAGCGTGCAGGTCTGCAGCTCGTCGACAAGCACCAGCAGATCCGTACGCAGCGAGAGCGGCTCAGTGCTCTCGAAAGCCGAAGGTAGAGCGAAATAGAGAGGAGCGGAATGGCCCGACTGAGCACGGCCCGAGGTAGGCTGCTCCAGCAAGCGCTGCAGCTCACCAGCTGTCGTCACGGGCATCGCGCCCGCTTTCGCCTCTCTCGCCAGCAGGCCCCAGTCCGTTAGCGAGCGCACGAGCTGTCGCCAGAGATCCTCGTGGCCAGTCACCAACAGACAGGTTGGCCCTGGCTCATCGCCTTGACGCAGCACCTTCTGCAGAAGAAAGGCCAGCGTATAGCTCTTACCGCTGCCGTGTGCCTGCCAGAGCAGCCCCAGTCGACCTCGTAAAGCCCCGGCCTCGCGCAGACGGGCATAGGCCGTATTCACCGCGAGGTACTGATGATTGCGGGCGACGATCTTACCGGGCCGCGGCGTCCTGGAGAAAAGCGTGAAGTGCTCGACAAGATCAAGTAAGCGCTCAGGTTGACAGGTGGCATAGAGCGCTGTCTCTAGCGAGCAGTCCTCTGGCTCATCTTCGCCCGCAAGGCGTTTCCAGGGAGTAAGCTGCGGCCAGAGGCTGTCAATGCTACCCACGCGGTTCAAAGGACCGTTAGAGAGGAGCACAAGAGCGTTATACCATACGAGCTGCGGCAGCTCACTGCGATAGCAATGCAGATAGCGCTGATAGAGCTGCTCCAGTGGTTCGATGCCGATGACAAACAGCAGGAGCGGGAGACCATTGACGAAACCAACCAGGGGAAGGCGGAGCTGGCCACAGCGCCCCTGCACCCAGTAGTTCGAGATCAATCGCCAGTCGTTGGCGGCGGGATGTTGCCAGTCGACGAGGCGCAGGGTTGATGAAGCGCCGACCTCCCTCCGCGAAGTCGAAACCGAAGCCAGGCCGCTGGGGCGTCGGCGGCCCGGCTGAGCTTTAGGGAGAGCGTTTGATGGCCCCTCATCGCTGAGTGCTACACCCTCGCGCAGGAGATGATAGATTTCGTAATTCGCCGCCAGCGGATGCTGCGCATCGCGGTTGCGCGTCATGAGGGCGCAGACATAGGCAATTTGCTCCGCGCTGGCCTCGGGATTCAAACGCTGCAGGGCTGCGCGGAGAGGTTCAAGCAGAACCACCTCCTCAGCGCTGCCGCGCCCAGTAATGTCATAGTTGCCTTCTCCCTCGGCTGAAGCGTCCTGGTGGAAATATCCCATCTGCTCCAGCGCGTGAATGGCCCGAGAAACCACGATGTTTTTGATGGTTTGTGGAAACTCCATGATGTGACCTTCTTCTACCAGAACCAGCGCATCCTCTCACCATGAATACATGCATAGGTGCGGTGTCACTGGCTATGAACTGCACGCAGCGCTCGGACCGTCCGAGATGCCAGGTTGCTCCTGCCTTGCCTTCCGCCTGGCCTGGAAGGCAGGTAGAAGATGAGGCATCAGGAAAGCGCTCAGACACTGAAGTCAGCGCATAGGCCGGCCCGAGGCTGCCCTCGGCTGTGCGCAAATCAAATCATCGCGGACCCCTGCTTTAGGCAAGCGGGGGGCAATGCATCAAAGTAATCAATGTAAAAAATTGCGTTCATAAATGAGATGGCCAGACTTACCCACCGAAGAGACCAGGAGAAAGCACGGTCGCAGGTCCTGGGGATAGGTTCAGGTGCTGGCTCTGGGTGCTCGGTCAGCCTTCTGAGCTGCGACAGCCGATCAAACGGCTGCCCGGCTCTGCAGTCTTGGCCGACCCTGACCAGTTCCAGCACGCTGCAGGCCATCCTGCCACGCATCAGGGGTCGTTTCCCTCCTAGCCATATACCACGTCCTTCCTTCTACCACTGCAGGAGCCTCTGCTCCTGCCAGCCTGCCTCTGATCAGGTGGCGAGCAGCGGCTCGTGCCTTTGCCCTCGTCGAGATCTTGCTTGCTTGCTTGCTTATGCCCAGAAGCAACAGGCAGCCAGGTCGAGGCGCTCATGGCAAGCAGGCACTGATCAGAGGAAGCGGGCCGCCTCGCCCTGGCCTGCCCTCATGTTGCTACTATATAGACGAACCTGGCAAGATCCTATCAAACAAAAGTAGGGTATCTAGAAAACAAAAGGACCTTTTGCCAGGTCCTGTAGTTAGCTTGTGTAATGATACACAAGACAAGCAACAGCATCCCTAGATCGAACGAGGCAACAGAGACCGACAACCGAGACAAGCAGAACTGTTCTCCTGACCAGTGTCGGTGGTCTGTCCCTGTGCTATACTCTCCCAATACGGCAGGCCGGTGGCCAGCAAGGGAGTAGAGGGGCCTGTTCAACCAACGCACAACCTCAGACGGAGAAGCAACAGGGAGTAGCAACAACGATGGCAGTACACGGTCACAGCATGGGTAGTGGTTTGGGGGTCTATCTCGACGAGCAGAGGCGCAAGGGGCGCAAGACCGACCGGCGAACGCTGGGTCGGGTCATAGCGGCCTTCCGGCCCTATCGAGGGCAAGTGGCTCTCATGCTCATAGCTATCCTCGCGACAACCCTTTTGGGATTAATCAATCCCCTCATGATCCGCTTCATCTTTGACGATGCCATTGGCAAGCGTGATCTGACGCTGCTCATCATCTTCGTCAGCATCATGCTCATCACGCCGGTTGTCAGCGGAGTCATCGGCGTAGGCCAGAGCTATCTCAGCAACCTGGTAGGGCAGCGTGTCATGCGCGACTTTCGCAATCGCCTCTATGCCCATCTGCAGCGAATGTCTCTACGCTTTTTCACAGCCACCCGCACCGGAGAAATTCAATCGCGACTGGCCAATGACGTCGGCGGTATCGAGAACATCGTCACAGGCACCGCCACCAGCATCGTCGCCAACATCTCCACGGCCCTCTCGACCATCATTGCAATGGCCATTATCAGCCCGCTCCTCACCCTCATCTCGCTGGGGCTGCTGCCGCTCTTCCTCTGGATCACCTACAAAGTAGGCAACGTACGCCGCCTGACGAGCAAAGAAACGCAAAAGAGCATGGCCTCTCTCAGCGCCCTCATGCAAGAGACCCTTTCCGTCAGCGGCATCCTGCTCATCAAGACCTTTGGCCGGCAGAAGCTGGCCCAGCAGCGCTTTGAAGAGGAGAACCAGCGACTTTCCGATCTCGAAATTCGCCAGCAAATGATCGGGCGCTGGTTCTTCATGTTCGTGGGCACCTTCTTCTCGATCACACCGGCAGTCGTCTACCTTGTCGCCGGATTGCAGGCCATTTTTGACCCGCACCAGGCCATTACCCTGGGCGCCATTGTGGCCTTCACCACTCTGCAGAGCCGGCTCTTTTTCCCGGTTGGCCAGCTACTCAACATTCAAGTCGACATCCAGGGCGCCCTGGCCCTCTTCGACCGTATCTTCGAATATCTCGACCTGCCGATCGAGATCGCGGACCGGCCTGATGCCCTCTGGCTCAAGCCCGAGCAGGTGCGTGGTGCCATCAGCTTTGAAGACGTCTCCTTCAGCTACCGACGTGAAACGTCTGAAGGCACAGCCGAAGCGGGGCCGGAGGAGAATGGCGAGAAGCGAAGCGGGAAAGCGGCGGTCCTGGCTGGAGAGCTGTCCGAGGAACGTCCGGCGCTCAGCCATATCTCCTTCACCATCGAGCCGGGTCAGCTGGTGGCCCTTGTCGGACCAAGCGGAGCCGGCAAAACCACCATCACCTATCTGCTCGCCCGCCTCTATGACGTTGACGAAGGCAGCGTCCGCATCGACGGTCACGACGTTCGCACCATCGCCCAGCAGTCTCTCAGCGAACTGATCGGTATGGTCACCCAGGAAACCTACCTCTTCAACGCCACCATCCGTGAGAATCTGCTCTACGCACGGCCCGAGGCCAGCGAGGAAGAGATGATCGCCGCCGCCAGGGCCGCTGCCATTCACGACCGCATCATGGAGCTAGATGACGGCTACGATACCCTGGTTGGAGAGCGTGGCTACAAGCTCTCTGGAGGTGAGAAGCAGCGCCTCGCCATCGCCCGTGTCATCCTTAAAGATCCGCGCATCCTGATCCTGGACGAAGCCACCAGCGCCCTCGACACCCACTCCGAGCGTCTCATTCAGGCCGCTCTGGAGCCGCTCATGCACCGGCGCACTACCCTGGCCATTGCACATCGGCTCTCGACCATTCTGGCCGCCGACACCATTCTTGTCCTGGATCGAGGGCAGATTGTCGAGCGCGGAACCCATGAGGAATTACTGCAGCAGCAAGGACTCTATGCCCGCCTCTATGCTGAGCAGTTTCAGCGGACCGCCGAGGAGCAGACGATCTAAGCCTGACCGACCACATCTCTCCTCGAACAAAAGCGGGCTAGCATCTGTTGCTAGCCCGCTAAGGGAGACTTCGGCAGACAGAGATGCCGAAGAAAGGAGACGAAGAGCAAAAGACTCACTAGGCGGTTGGGCGCTTGCCACCAAGGCCCCGCCCGCCGGTCACGGCCTTGACGATTACCAGCAGGATGATCGCGCCGAGCAGGGCCGTCACGAACGTCCAGAAGATGCCACTGACCGTAATGCCGAGGGCGCCCAGAATCGCGCCGCCCAGGAGACCGCCAATGATGCCGACGATAATATTGCCCAGAATGCCAAGCTGATCGCCCTGCACCAGGCGGTCGGCGATCGCTCCGGCTAAGCCGCCGATGATGATCCAGACAATCCAAGCCCACAGCGTGCCCAGCACGCTCGCCAAAACAAAACCCGTTACCATCTGAACTTTCTCCTCCTGTCGCTAGAGCTACCTTATAGACAATGACGCGGCTGCTTGCCACTACTGTTGAAGATACTCCGATCGCTGTTGGGTCGCTACCGATGTCATCTTCTACACGGATCAACCCGCGAGAGAGTGTCAGCCAGCCTCAGAGGGCTGTAGGCAAGCGAGCAAGAGCGCGGTGAGGCTTCAGAAGCGGTGAGAAGCGACCTGAGCATGAGGTAAAACGCCGGTGTGGGAGAGCAGGCGCCAGGCGGCTTCAGTAGAAATACTGGTCTCTCACGGCTAGAGCGCCGGGCCATCATTCCGCTGGCCTCAAGCCTCGCAGTCGAGGAGAAGGTCCCGGGAGGCCCGGCGCCAGAGCAATGCTGGAAGAACGGATCATCTGCCAGCTACTTCACATAGCAAATCAGAGATTCAGAGTGCTAGCGGCTCGACGATCAACAGGCCCGTCTCCGGCTCGCGACCGGAGACCGCCGGCACCACGCTGCTCCGATCGATCTCCACACAGAAAGGAGGATCATCGACCAGACCGGCGCGTAGCACCGTCAGAGACGACTCGCTATACTCCAGCACACGCGGGGGCTTATAAGCCTCATAGATGGCGATCGCCGCCAGAGCACTGCCGTGGGGGGCCAGAACTGCGGTTCCCGAACCAGCCTCCTGGTGGCCGGTGCCGGCCAGGCGCAGCAGCTCGGCGGCCAGGTAGCCGGCACAGACCGCATCATCAAGAGCAAAGTAGCCAAACTCACCGGCGCAGACCAGAGCAATATCGCGTTCGCGCTCACGTGCCAGCTTCAGCGCCGCCGAGACCACGGCGTGGGCATTGCGGAAGCAGCCGGCCAGGCGCGTCGTCTCAGGTGGGCAGGCGTGGAAAGCGCGGGTACCATTCGTTGTCGTCAAAATCAGCTCACGGCCCTGCAGGTCCAGCTGGGCGAACTCGCGCGGCGAATTTCCATAATCGAAGCCAGGAATGCGGCGCACGTTGCGCTCGCCACAGAGGGCACGCCCGGGATGGGAAGCGGCCCCTGCCCGCGCCTGCTCGATCGACTCAGCCACCAGCACGCGCCTCGCGCCCCGTTCCAGCATCACCGTCATCGTCGTCGTCGCGCGAATCAGATCAATCACGATGTAGACATCGCCAGCCTGGGCCCGCTCGGGCAAAATCGTCTCGGGAGTGAAAAAGACGTAGAGTTGCAAAGTGCCTCCTCGTTGTCGCGGACTGATACACCCAATAAATAAATGGGCCAGGGAACAGCCCACAATAAGGATCAGGTTCCATTATATCCTCTCGCCTGGCGTATGGTATGATAGGAGAAGAGAGCACGAGCGTTTCGCAGTAGCCCACACCTCTGACGGCGCCGTCGGAGGAGCGCTCTACAGCACAAAGGAGGCTTCACAATGACCGTCTCGCGAACCCCCAACATGGTCGACTACGAAGTCGAGCGGCGCACCTTCCACATCGACGTCCCCGAGTATTTCAACTTCGCCGTCGACATCATCGGCAAATGGGCGCAGGACCCCCA
>NZ_JADGIA010000295.1 GCF_019683635.1 Thermogemmatispora sp.
CGCAGCCCTCGCTCTCCTGGCCCAAGCGAGAGCCTTGTCACTGCAGGCTATTATAGCGCATCCATTCGGTGGGTGGCGGAGCTGAACCTTGTGGCTACCTGCCGCTAGCAGCGTCCTGTCACTGCGGTGATAGCAGAGAGGAGAAGGAAGGGCGTCATGTTACCGCTTTGGAGAGCGCGCGGAAGAAAGAGAGAACGAGCCGAGCGGGCGACCTGGCAGGAGAGGAGCGCCGGTCAGGGCTTCTCGTCGCCCGCTCCCTCCATCTCTAGCCAGCCGGCCCATCTCCTTGTTGTGGTGGAGCGGCAACCGTCAGGCGAGCCGATAAGCAAGGCGGCACCGCCAGCGTTACCAGTGCCGCACAGCCGAGGGCCAGCGCGCCAGCCGCCGGCTTTCCCAGCAGCCAGACCGCCGGCCAGGCCGAAAGCACTGCTCCCGCCATTGCCAACCCCAGAAGCAGAAGCCAGGCGCGCCAGCCAGCCTGACGCCAACGCGGGTGAGCCGCGCCGCCCAGAAGGCCGCAGAGCAGTCCGATCAGGAGCCAGAGGCCAGTCAAAGCCAGTGCCAGCGAAAGTGTCATCGCAGACCTCCCCCTGCTTGCCAGCCTCTCAAGAGCCAACGAGCATAATCTTCCAGACAATAGCCGCCAGGCGGCTGCTATCGCCGAGCACTTGCAGCGGACTCAGTCCGCTCCGTACCTCAACGTGTTGGAAAATGCCAAACTCGGCCAGATCATAAGGATGGTGCAGGCGTTGGAGGGCCGCCGCAAACGCCAGTGTCTCCGTAAACGGAACATAGGCATCGCTGCGGTCGTGTAGCAAGAAGACGGGGGCCTCGATCTCGGTCGCCACGCTCGCTGGCGAGAGTTGCGCCAGCAAGGCGCGCATCTGAGGAGACAGAGCGGCCAGATTAGCTGCCACCTGCCCGGGCTGGTCGCCAGCCAGCAGATGGTAAGCCGCGCGTGTACTGGGAGAAAGCTCGTTCAACTCCGCTTTCGTCAACGGCCTGCCGTTCTGGGCGAAAGCGGCGCGCAAAAGAGCCGCCTCGCGCGGAGGGAGGATAGTACCCAGTGTGTGGGCCAGGGCCTGGAGCGGCACATAGTAAGGAATCCAGGTCTGGGTGTGTCCATCAACCTGCAACTGATGAGTAGCGATGGCCTGTAACAGCGTCGTAGCCTCAAAAAAGCCACCGAAGGAGAGTACGAACGCCACCTGGTGGCGGATGCGCGGATCAGCAGCTGCAAAGCAGGCAAGAGCATTGCCAGCGCTGAAGCCCACCAGGCCAATCCGTGAAGGATCGACATCGCGGCGCTGGGCCAGCAGCTCAAAGACCTGCACCACCGCGGCACTATCCGCCCGACGCAGCACGAAATCAAAAAGCGCTGGGGTCCCAACGATGGCTACCACCATCCCATCGCTCGCCAGCGAGCGCGCAAAGTTCACCAGCTGAGCATCGGCGCGATTATCGCCCAGGCCGGCAATGACCACCACGGCCTGGCGGCGCCCCGGAACCAGGGGAGCGGAGTCAGTGGGAGCATAGAGGTCTAGATACACCAGACCAGTAGAAGCAGAAGAAAGCGTCGTACGGGTAAAGCGGATCGGCTCGCCGAAGAGCCTGAAAGCAGGTCCTTGAGAAACGCTCAGCAGAGCCGGGAGCAGCAGCCCTGTTCGCAGGCCAGCCCGGCCCCAGGGCGTGAGTGAGAGCAAGAGGCCAAGCAGCGTCAGCACAGTCAACAGAGCCTGAGCCGCCCAGCGTCCAAAGGGGGGCCTTCGCCTCCGATAGGTCCCTCTTGGGGAGGAGACTGGCGGTGGACCTGTCTGTCCGAGATCGCCGGCAGAAGCCGCATCGGTCGGCACTGGCTGGCCGTCGAGAGGGCGAGGCGCGGGAGCAGAAGATGCCTCCGACTGTGCGCAAGCCATCTCGCCTGCCAGCCTTAGCGATGCAGACTGCGCTTGTGCAGAGCGGAACGGGCCTATTTGCCAGGCGCGGGCCAGCAATGACAGCGGCTCTGCATGGCCGGAAGAAAGAAGCGGACTGAAGCGACCTGAGAGCCAGCTTAGGGACCGGGCCAATGGGTGGCAGCTTAGCCTTAGCGGCTGCGAGAGTAGCGGGGGCCTCATATACATGGCCGCCTCCCTCTGAAGCAAAAGCAGGAACGACAGCACAAGTCATAGTCTCAAACGAAGGAGGCGGCCCACAAGCAACAGCGCACACAAGTCCCTCTCCATGCAGAGCATGGCAGCGTTCCGGGATCGGGACCGGCTTGGGTTGAGCCAGGACCTGCCGAAGAGAAAACGGAGGGGCAGCCACACGCGCCAGCCAAAGCGCTGCTTGGCCCGGCGGCAGCCGGACGGAGGGCTGCCCATCCTCTCGCGGAGCCGTCTCACTCGCCTCGCTCCGCCTCTATCAACCGCTCAGTCCGCAGCGGCCTCGACCACCACAGGGCCGCTAATCACCTCTTGCGAGACGAGCACCACGGAGCTGCCCAAGGTGCCCATCCAGGTAGTGGCCACCTCATCGGCCTCGCGGAGCTGGCGCGGATCAGCAGAGAGATTGATCGTTACCAGCTGATCCTCGCGGTTCAAGACATAGAAGCCCATAAAACCGGGCAAGCGACGCACCAGAGGGATCAGATCCTCCTGAATGCGCTGGATCACGGTAATCGCCTTGCCGCTATCGATACGGTACTTACGAATCGTGCCTTGCATGGTAGTCATCTTCCTTTCACCAGGTCCAGCAAAAATAGAAGTGAGAGAAGAGAAGGCGAGAACAAGCGCTATACCTCGCGTCTCTGGCCAGGCAGAGGAGCGGGGCAAGCATTCACCCAATAGTGTGACGACTCCCTAGCCATGAATGGCTGGGCTTCTCAGAGGAACATCCTCTGAAGGCTTCGTCCGAGCCTGAGACTCTTTTGCCAGCAGGAGTAACCCCGCTCGTTTGATGTTGAGAGCGGCGTTGTGGTCACGATCTAGCTCACAGCCACACTCGCATGAGTGCCAGCGCTGGCTGAGGTCCTTTTTCTTGACCGCGCCACAACTGCTACAGATCTGGCTGGTGTGCTTGGGGTCAACCTGGACCACTCTCCTCCCGGCCCATGCTGCCTTGTAGGTACAGAACTGGACAAATTGACTCCAACCAGCATCGAGCATACTCTTGTTTAAACCCGCCTTGGCACTTGCTCCATTTGGAAGAAAGTTCCCGGTTTCATCTTGTTTCGCTGTGGGGCGCCTGACCATGTTGGCAGGGCGCAGCGCCTCAAAGACCATCAAGCCGTAGCGATTCACGAGCTTGCGTGACTCTTTGTGCAAGAAATCACGGCGCTGATGGCGCACCTTGCGGTGAGCTGTCGCTACACGCCGTGCAGCTTTCTTCCGTCGATGAGATCCACGTTTCTTCCTGGCAAGCGATTGCTGCAGCCTTTTGAGCTTCCTTTCGGCTTTGCGTAAGAAACGCGGGTTCTCTATCGTTTCGCCTGTGGAAAGCGTGGCAAAGCGCAACACCCCGAGATCAACCCCAACCGCTTCATCGCTTTCAGGCAATGGCGCCGGCTCAATCTCACAGACAAACACCACGTCCCAGCGATTGCCCTCTCGTTTGATGGTGCAGGTCTTGATGGTCCCCTCAATCCTGCGATGCAGTTTTACCTTGATGCTTCCAATCTTGCTGAGAGCAACGCGGCGATCATGCGTCAAAGAAAAACCGGCTTGCGGATAGGTGAAACTATCGTAGCGACCAGCACCTCGAAAACGCGGGTAGCCTGGCTTTTCCCCATGTTTGACCCGACGGAAGAACGCTTGAAATGCTTTCTCTACACGGCGCAAGACATCCTGGAGGATCTGGCTATAGATGTCTTGATACTCTTCTCTGACCGCTTTGATCTCAGGAAGTTGATTGGCCTGGTCAGAGTAGGTGATCCGCTTGCCAGCCATGCGGTATGCGTCTTTGCGTTCTTGCAACGCGGCGTTGTAGAGTTCCCGACATCGGTCTAGCGTCCAGGCAAAGGTTTGCTCTTGCTTCCTGGTAGGGTACAATCTGAAGGTGTAGGTTTGCTTAGCCATGCTTTTGGTTCTCAAGATACTGCTTGATGACTGCCAGTGGCGCACCACCAACCGTGCTGACAAAATAGCTCTTCGTCCAGAGTGTAGGCATTCGCGTTGTGAGAGATGAAAACTCCTGACGCAAGAGTCGTGATGAGCGGCCTTTGATGCGCCGTACCAGTCGGTGAATGCCAAATTGCGGGTCTCCCTCTACCAGCCAATGCACATGATCGGGCATGATCTCCAAACTCAGCACGTCTGCCTGATGTTCCTGGCAGACTTCACGAATGATGGTTGCTAACCGCTCTGCAACTGCTTCTACCAGCACCTTGCGCCGGTATTTTGGACACCATATCACGTGATACTTACAGGAGTAGTAGACGTTGCGGTTAGACTTGTAGGCAACTTTTGTATTTATGCAGACATGATACAGCAATGTGCTACTTCATGTCAAGCAATCCGTCCCCCCTACCCCAAACAAGGAACGGCCTTTATATCCCCCGCCTTAAAAGGATGGGGTTTTACGGGCCGGTTCGATAAAGTATGAAATCAATGAGGGAGGCGAAGCAGGCAGCCTCAAGCAAGGCCGCACTGATCCAACCGCGACAGATCCGCGGCGAAAGCGCTCCACTGCTGCAACTGGTCGCAGGGCTGCGTACAA
>NZ_JADGIA010000076.1 GCF_019683635.1 Thermogemmatispora sp.
TCCACCTCTTGACAGGCCGGGACCACTGGCCCTACAGTTCTTACTAGACAATATGTCTAATAAAATATGCAGTGTCAAGGATGTGCTCAATCTCCGATCAGGAGAGCAGCCTTGAGAAGCCAGAGATCAAAGGCTGTGCCTCTCCTTCTCGTTGCGACACTGGCGGGTGCGGGCACCCGCTACTCCACCCAGTGGAGAACAGACCAGGTCGGATGAGAGGAGAAAGACACCTCAAGAGGAGGAGCTGTGTCATTGTCATCTACATTCGCCACGATTCCGCAGCCTAAGCCAGACCCGCTGCTCAAAAATCTCAAAGATCTCGATCCTGACAGACCTGTCCAGAGTCTGATGCGACTGGCACGTCTCTATGGCCCCATTTTTCGCCTCCAGCTGCCAGGCAGAGAGATGCTCGTTGTCAGCTCGCAGGCCCTCGTTGACGAGCTGTGTGATGAACAGCGGTTTGATAAGAAGGTCCACGCGCCCCTGGAACATATTCGCGCCTTTGCCGGAGATGGCCTTTTCACCGCCTACACGCAAGAGCCGAACTGGGCGAAGGCCCATCGCATCCTCATGCCCGCCTTTGGGCCGGCGGCTATGCGCGAAATGTTCGAACCGATGCTGGACATCGCCGAACAGATGCTACTGCGCTGGGAGCGCTTCGGCCCCCAGGCGGTCATCGATGTACCCGATAACATGACACGCCTGACCCTGGATACCATCGCCCTCTGCGCCTTCGGGGAGCGGCTGAACAGCTTCTACCGGCAGGACATGCACCCCTTTGTGCATGCGATGGTGGAGGCACTCATCGAAT
Organism: Thermogemmatispora sp.; assembly: GCF_019683635.1. GTDB lineage: Bacteria > Chloroflexota > Ktedonobacteria > Ktedonobacterales > Ktedonobacteraceae > Thermogemmatispora. The sequence continues at coordinate 812 of NZ_JADGIA010000076.1, forward strand.
CCGGTGCCCAGGCGCGGCGGCTCCCCATCCAGAACCAGCTAATGCTCCTCACCAGACGCCGCTATGAGGAAGACATCCGCTCCATGCACCAGTTCGCCGACGAGATCATCGCCCATCGCCGGCTTGATCCCGAGGCGGCCAGTCGGCATGACCTGCTCAGCCGCATGCTCCAGGGACGCGATCCGGTCACCGGCGAAGGTCTCGATGACGAAAATATCCGCTATCAACTGGTCACCTTCCTCATCGCAGGGCACGAGACCACCAGCGGCCTGCTCTCTTTCGCCCTCTATGAGTTGCTCAAGAACCCTCACGTGCTGGCCCGCGCCCGTGCCCACGTCGACGAGGTACTGGGCGACGAGGTCCCCCGCTTCGAGCACCTGGCCCAGCTCACCTATATCGATCACATCTTGAAAGAGACGCTGCGCCTCTGGCCGACGGCCCCCGCCATCGCTTTGCAGCCCTACGAGGACACCCTGCTCGCCGGCACCTATCCACTCACCAAAGGCGAGACCATCCTGGTCCTCATCCCTATGTTGCACCGCGATCCCCGGGCCTGGGGTGAAGATGTAGAGTGCTTCGATCCCGATCGCTTCGAGCCAGCGCGCTATGCACAGGTGCCTGCCAACGCCTGGAAACCCTTCGGCAATGGCCAGCGCTCCTGTATTGGCCGCCCCTTTGCCCTACAGGAGGCGACCCTGGTCCTCGCCATGATCCTGCAGCGCTTTGACCTGATCGAGCACGATCCCAGCTATCAGCTGCGCATTCGCGAGACGCTGACACTCAAGCCCGAAGGCTTTTTCATCCGCGCCAGACGCAGAGCAGGCCGACCTTGCTCGCCAGCTGTCACTAGAGAGCGGGTCAGGCCCAGCCAACTTCGACCGCAGACGCAAACCGCCACCATCCCTGTCAGGCAGCCAGCGGAGACACTGACACCCCTGCTGGTACTCTTCGGCTCCAATGGCGGTTCATCAGAAGCCTTCGCTCGACGCATCGCCACCGACGCCGGCCTCCAGGGCTACAGCGCCAGCGTCGCCCCCCTCGATGAATATGTTGGGCGGCTGCCAACCGAGGGAGCCGTTGTCATCGTCACCTCCTCCTACGAGGGTCAGCCCCCTGATCAGGCCAGACAGTTTGTGGCCTGGCTGGAAACCCTCAAAGCGGGGGACCTCCAGGGAGTGCGCTACGCCGTCTTTGGCTGCGGTAACCGCGACTGGCTGCGCACCTATCAAGCCATCCCCAAGCGCATCGATACCGCCCTCGCCGCGGCAGGAGCCACCCGACTCAAAGAGCGGGGCGAGGCGGATGCGCGCGGCGATTTCTTCGGCGACTTCGATCGCTGGTACGATACCTTCTGGTCGAGTCTGGCCCCCGTCTTTGGCAAGCACCTGCAGGCGGCAGCCAGCCGTCGTGCCTACGAGGTGGAGATTGTGCCGGCGGCGCGACCAGCGCTGCTACGCCAGGGAGACATGCAGCGCGGTACCGTCGTCGCCAATCGCGAGCTGGTCAACCTCGCCTCACCGCTCGGACGCTCGAAGCGCGAGGTGGAGATTGCCCTGCCAGAGGGGATGACCTATCGAGCTGGAGACTACCTGGCTGTCTTACCCATGAATCCCGAGATCAACGTCGAACGTGCACTGCGCCGTTTTGGCCTGGCACCCGACACTCAGATTATCCTGCACAAAGCCAGCGCCGACAGTCAGACCTCGCTGCCAACAGGCTACCCAATCGGCGTACGGGAGCTTCTAGCCAACTATGTCGAGCTAGCACAACCAGCCACGCGTAAGCAGGTCGCTGCGCTTGCGGCAGAAACAGCACAGCCCGAAGAGCGGACGCGGCTTGAGGCCCTGGCGCAGGCGGAACACTATGAGCGGGAGGTCCTTCATCGACGTCTGAGCGTACTTGACCTGCTTGAACAGGCACCCTCGTGCGCGCTCTCCTTCGGGGCCTTCCTGGAGATGCTGCCTCCCATGCACGTGCGGCTCTACTCGATCTCCTCCTCTCCGCTCTGGAGAGCAGATCACTGTACGATAACCTTCTCCGTGCTGCAGGCGCCGGCCTTCTCAGGCCAGGGCACCTATCTGGGGGTGGCCTCAACGTACCTGGCTGCTGCGCAGCCCGGCACAAGGGTCTCGGTCGCAGTCCGGCCCTCACAGGAAGCCTTCCACTTGCCCAGCACCCTCGATACTCCGCTCATCATGGTGTGCGCCGGAACGGGCATTGCCCCCTTTCGCGGCTTCCTGCAGGAACGTGCTATCCTCGCTGCTCACGGGCAGAATCTGGCTCCGGCGCTGCTCTTCTTTGGCTGCGATCATCCCGAGGTCGACTATCTCTATCGCGAGGAGCTGGAGCAGTGGGAGCAAGCTGGCATCGTGCAACTACGACCGGCCTTCTCCCGGTGCCCGAACGGCGAGATCCGCTATGTGCAAGAGCGCCTCTGGCATGAGAGAGAGGAGATCGTCGAACTGTTCAAGCGCAATGCTCGAATCTACGTCTGCGGCGACGGGCAGCATATGGCGCCGGCGGTGCGAGCAACGTTTGTGCGCATCTACCAGGATGCGGTGCATTGCTCGCCCGAAGAGGCCGAGGCCTGGGCGCGCGAAATAGAGCGCACCAGGACGCGCTACGTGGCTGATGTCTTCTCCTGAGCACAGCGGCCAGGAGCAGGGACTTGCCTGCAGCCGCAGCGGCCCGGGCTTCAGGGCTGGTTGACGGCAGCCCACTGCCTCGTAGGACAGTAGAGCACCGTGGCCAGGTTGACCTACCCCTCCCTTGCACCATGTGAGGCGAAGCCGTTGCTGACTCACAGGTCAGTGCCTTGAAGCCTCACCGAACAAGGATACCAGGAGAGAGCCAGAGAGGGCCGCCTTCCTCCCCTGGATGAATCCAGGGGAAGAAGGCGGCACACCTTTATGGAAAAAGTGCTACCTCGGAATTGTCTCATCCTCTAGCCGACATGCTTTCAGGCGCCATATGGTGCTAGCGTGACCGTGGCTCAGATGGCAGATGGGGGACTGCCGGGCTGCTGAGGATTCCCTGGCTGGGGCGGCGTCTCCGGGCCTCCGGCTCCGGGCACTCCCGGCGGTGCAGACGGCCCTGGATAAGCAGAGGGAGGCGCAGCAGGAGACTTGACCCAGGCATTAGCCTGCTTGTTGTCGACGCGCATCTGATTGCCGCAGAGAGGACAGACCAGGAACGTTCTGGTCATGATGGGAAAGAGAGGAATCCAGAAGAGCGTAAGCTTGCGCTGTAAACGGACTATTTGCTGCTGGCTCGTGCGCTGGCAGCGCTGGCACACGGCAGGCATTCGCCCCATCAGCCACTGTCTGGTGCGATAGCCATAAACGATCACATACATACCTAATACCTCCTGATAGATTACAAGCTGCCTTGCAAGGAATAGAAACGTGAACACATCTACACTGCAGATTAGCCAGAACGGCGCCAGCAGCCAGATTCATCCAAGATTGTCGGGCATCGCTCCTGTAATTAATTACTAAATCAAGCAAGCAGAAACTCACCGTTCCAGTTTCTTGCCTGCTCAGAGTACGCGCCTTCACTGCAACCCCTTCCTGCGCTGGCTGCTCCACAGATGCTTAAGCAGTCGTCTAGCATCTCAGCGTGGGCCTGTATCTTCTTGCTGGGTTCATATTGCCAGGCTGTTGAGAAATACGCTGTGATGTTTTTCACTTAACGAAGATAAAAATGTCGATAATAGTAGCCACATCTGACTACTCCTTCCTGTGAAGACTGGCTTCTGAAGCAGCAGCGAAACCCACCTGGCTTTCAGCTGCGACTATGAGGGAAGTATGCCCTGCACACGAGTATTTCTTGATCAAAGAGAGAAATCTGGAAACGATCAGCGGGCGGGATGCTGAGCAACCTGTGAGCGACTCCAGAAGAAGGGATAACTCAGGTTAAAGGGACGAAAAAGTGGCCTTCCGCGTGCAGTGAGCAATCAGATCGCGTCACGCAGAAGGCCAGTCTTCCAGCAATGTCTGGCAGAGAGACCCGGCAGATGCTGCCTGCTCAGTAGTCTTCGATGATCTCCTGGGCGGCGCGTACTCCCTCGCGGGCTGCGCCTTCCATAAAGCCCTGAAAATCGACCGAGCAATGTTCTCCAGCAAAATGGATCGGCCCCTCGCGCACTCCCTCATAGCCACTGAAGAGCGTATATTGTCCAACGCGCCAGCAAGAGTAGCTTCCGAGTAGATACGGGTCGCCTGTTGAATAGCTCAAGGCGGCTCTACCTATGTAGTGGGCGCTGATGCCGGGCAGCAGGCACTCCAATTGCTGAAGACAAGAGGCGGCGGCTTGTCTCACGGCCTCCGAGTCGAGTGAGGTCGCATAAGGGGCTGGAGAAGCCAGAGCAACCCCTCTGCTGCCACTCCTGTAGGAGAGCAACAGGCCGCCTGAGACCCCCTGGCCATAGGAGACATCCCAGAGAGTTTGAATCTCCAGGTCAGTCACGATGAAGCCATTGTGAGGATGGGGCCAGGGGCCTTCCTGGTACCAATACGGCTGGTCGAACTCTAGAAAGAGCTTAGAGACTGTGCCGTAGCCAAGCTCCGCGATAGCCTGCTGCTTTAGAGGGCTGAAAGCAGCGCGACGATAATCGACCTGCCTGAGCGTGCTGAAAGGCAGCGTTAACAGGGCATGCTCACAGCGCACCTCCACGGGCCCCGAGGGCGTGACAAAGGTCAAGGCGACCTCCCGCTCATTCCGCCGCTCGATAGCTGCCAGACGGTGCTGCAAATGGATGCTTCCCTCGGGGAGGCTACGCGCTATGGCCTGTAGCAGCTGCTCATTGCCTCCCCGAATCTTACAGCTCTCTAGCTGCGGCCCGCCAGTGGTAGAGCCACGAGCCAGGTCGCGAGGGGCAAACATATAAATCAGGTTGAGAGCGCTCTGTTCACTGGTATCCAGACCATAATAGCCGCTGCACATAATATCGAGCAGGCGGCCCACCGGAGAGCGATGGCCATCTGCCACAAAGCGCTCGATCCAGTCGTAAGCGCTCAGATGGTCAAAGCGGTAGCCCGCAGCCGTATACTGCCTGTAGGTGGTCACGGGCCCGATCTCACGCAGCTGCTCGTGCAGCAGAGCGGCAATGGCCTGCAGCGGCTCTGCCAGCTCATCTTCGCGATAGTAGCGGTTGAAGAAGTAGAGCAGCCTGGGGGCCCGGCCTCGATCGAGACTGATCGTCGAGAGGCCGAAGCGCCGGATCAGCTGGTGCATCAGCTCGTGATCGGCATCGATGAATTCGCCGCAGCCCTCGCTGACCGCCCCAGACCGCCAGGTGCGCGCGTCGGAACGGATACGGCCACCAATACGGTCGGAGGCCTCATAGAGAGCGCAGGCCAGCCCTGCTTCCTGTAGAGTGAGGGCAGCCACCAGGCCAGCAATGCCGGCCCCAACGATTGCAATACGTGGCATGATGTTGCTCCAGGAGCGATCTATGCTGATAGCAGAGATCTGCTTATCGTTTGTGGTATTACTCTATCACATGCTGCCGCCGCCTGGAGACCGGGGGGACCCTGCGTTCGTGAGCCAGAGCTGCAGGCTAGCGAGGTGACATCGAATCATCAGCATACGAAGATAGCTATATACACCAAAGGCTATAACTTTTTTGCTATGGTGCTTTATCAGAAGAAAGACCACTTCTTCGTCTTTGCTACACTGTATCATGAAGAAGACGGCCTGATAGAGACAAGAAGACTAACTTGCTCTACTGACCGAATCTTCTTCAGCGTAACCAAATCAACGCTCAAGACTGCGCATCTGCCTCCATGATGGCCCGCCTGTCTCCCGGACCCAGCATTGCCCTGATGGGCGGGCGGAAGCGGCGGCGACGAGCTGGTGCAGTGCCGGCTCGGGGTCGGGGCAATCCACAATGGCCGACGTTGTGGGGCGTCCGTCCGTCGGTCCCAGGCTGGTGGCAGGCGGCCATGCCAGAAATGGCGACCTGCGGAGAGAGCAGGTGAGCAGCCAAAAAGTGGATACAGCAGCAGGAGGCTGCTGGTTTGCTGTTTGTCAAGGAAGACGTGGAAAGGGATGGTGTAGACTATGTTGGGTGGAATGCTCAAACGTTCTGGAGCGGTTCTGCTCTCCTGCGCGCTGATGGCCCTGGTCACGCTCCTGATCTCACGAGCGAGCGAAGGCACAGCCCACCTGACGTCGACGATGGCGGCGGCCTCGAAGGCGCCCGCGCTCACCTGTAACGCCTGGCGTCGCGTCCCGGAAGCCGCCGATGGGGCTTTAGTGGGCGTCACCGCCTTTGCCCCCGACAACGCCTGGATCGTCGGCAGCCAGGGATCGGTGCCCCTCATTGAGCACTGGAATGGCAAAGCCTGGAGCATCGTTCCCAGTCCGGCCCCGAGTGAGCCAGCGTTGCTCAAGAGCATCTCAGGTAGTGCCCCCAACGATATTTGGGCGGTGGGCAGTACCACCAATACGCCGAATCATACCCTGGTCGAGCACTGGGATGGTAACAGCTGGAGCATTGTGGCCGACGCCGTCGGCAGCGGCCAGCTCAACGGCGTCGTGGCGCTGGCGAGCAACGATGTCTGGGCGGTTGGCACCTCGAATAGCCAGGCCCTGATCGAGCACTGGGATGGCAAGAGCTGGAGCGTGGCCCTGCAGGCCAATCTGGCTGGTCAGGGTGATTCCCTGCTCGCGGTGGCTGCCAGCAGCGCACATGACATCTGGGCGGTCGGAAGCAGCCTCAAGGTGAACTACAACTTCCAGGGCTATGGGGTTAATCTGAACATGAGTTCGATGGGCTCTGGCGTCATCGTCCACTGGGACGGCAACAGCTGGAAGACTGTCAGCGGCCAGGGTCCCTCGACCCAGATGGTCATGCTCAGTGGAGTGACCGCCCTGGCGCCTGATAACGTCTGGGTGGTAGGCTCGGCCTTCCAGGGGTCCCTACTGAACGGCCTGCGGGCCAAGACCCTGGTTGAGCACTGGAATGGCTCGCAGTGGAGCGTGGTGCCCAGCTCCGATGCACCCGATGCCTTTGCCAGCTATCTGACCGGCGTCGCCGCGGTCTCCTCGGGCAACGTCTGGGCGGTGGGCGGAGCCTTCAGCGGCAGCCACTTTAGCGCCCTGCTCGAAAACTGGGATGGTGCCCGTTGGAACCTGATCCAGGCTCCCAACGCTGCCGATGGCCGTCAGCATATGCTCCTTGGCGCCGCCGCTGTGCCCCATACGAAGCAGGTCTGGGTCGTTGGTCTGCACGGTACGGTGTTGACAAACTGCGGTTAGCCCCCGTCGTTGCACTCCTGGCCCAGACAGAAGCTGCTTCAGCAGCTTCTCTCCGCTACTCTCAGGGGTCAGGGGCCTGCGCCTCTGGCCCCATCTTCCTGCCATGCTTTTCTGGCTCCCTGTACCATTTTGGCTCTCATTGCTTTCCTTGGGAGTCTGCGCTAGACTATTGGCAGTTCTGCCCTTGTCAGAGCAGGACGCAGCCCGTCCTGGCAAGCTGATCATGGTGGCAACGGACGGAGTGCGACCAGCTCTGGGCTTCGTCCGTTTTGGTAGTGAAGTCAGATCGAGCCTTCCTCACCCGCTCGCAGGAGTGGGTGGCCTGGCGTTGTCGCGCGATCCGGTCGGAGCGATTCCCTATGCTGGTTAGCCGGGTGAGCACCTGGCAAGCTGGCGTTGCCTGCTGGGGCTGGTGGTGGCGGGCCGGGGGGAATCCTGACGACTCGGGTCCGAGGGGGTTTGCATGAAGAAACTATTAGAGGGCCTGGCCGTCCTCCGCGTGCTGCGCCATCCCGCTCTGCTACGCTTGTGGCTGGCCCAGGTGATCTATCTGAGTGTGCAATTTACGGCAAGTTATGCCATGATCGTCCTCATCACCAATGAAACTCATTCGGCGGTCATGGTTGGACTGGTGATCATCGCTCTCAGCCTTCCGCTGGTGCTCTTCGGCGCTCCTGCTGGCGCCCTCGTCGATCGCCTCGATCGTCGCACTGTGCTCTGGGTGAGCAATGTCGTGCGGGCCTTTGCCACGCTCCTCTTCGTGCTCGCTCTCTTGCTCAGTCCTCATCAATATATTTTTATCTATATCCTGGCTTTTTTCTTCTCCCTGGTAGGTCTCTTCTTCTCGCCTGCTGAAGGGGCAATTATCCCGAGCCTGGTAGAAGAAGAGGAGCTTCTGCCCGCGCTCTCCCTCTATAACCTGACGCTCAATACCAGCCAGGCGATCGGTCTCCTCATCCTCGGTCCTCTGATGCTCAACTTGCTGCCGCCGTTTTCGCTCTCACTCTTCGGCGCCAGGCTCGAACTGATGCCTGTTGAGACGCTCTTCCTGCTCATCTCTGCCCTCTACCTGCTGGCGACCGTACTGACGGCCACCTTGCCGCGTCAAGCTCGGCCTGGGCGCCAGAACAAAAATGCAGACCCGCCGTTGTCTCCTGCTGCGGCGGCAGGCGAAGAAGATGAGCACGCGCGCCCCTATGAGCTGCTCTCTGAGGAAGCCGGGGCCTTGCTCTCGGGCTGGCAACGACTGCGTCAGGACCTGGCAGACGGCTGGCGTCTGGTACGCAACGATGGAGTCTTGTTAGATGCCCTCTTTCAGTCCTGCTTTGGTGGGCTGGTGATGCTCACCATTGCTGAGCTGGCAACAACTTTTGTGCAGCGACTGCTGGGACTGCCGGCCAGCAACACAACGGTCATCTTTGGGCCGGCGGGGATTGGTCTGGTGGCCGGCTCCCTGCTGGTGCCAGCGGTCGTGGCCCGTCTTGGCACGCTGCGCACGATGCTGGTGGGGATGCTCGGGACCGGTCTGGGTATCGCTCTCATCCCCCCTTTGCAGTGGCTGGCGCGCCTCCTCCTCGCCCCCCACTGGGCTACCCATCCTTTCTTTCTCCTGGCCCTGGCTCTGGTGACGGCTGCCGTCGGCTTTGGCCTTGATCTGGTGGTGGTGCCGGCGCAGACACTGATGCAGCAGCGCTCGCCGGACGAGATGCGTGGGCGTGTACTGGCCCTCTTTCAGGTCCTCTTTAACGGCGGGGCTATTCCGGTCATGCTCTTTATGGGGGCCTTGACCGACTGGCTGGGCATTGTTCCGGTGACTTACCTGCTGGCTGGCTCCTGCATACTGGCGGCCCTGCTGACGGCGGCGCGCGCCTTGACCCGCAGCAACCGTGGTGATCACCCCTCTGGGGGGCGCAAGCAACAGCCCGAAGCTCAGGAGCGGCTGCCGGTACCCTGATCTCCTCGCCGGGCACCCGGAGAATGAGGATGATCTGATAGAAGCCAGCCCTGCGAGGGACCGCTGACCAGGGCGCCGCAGAGGCCGCTCGACGAATCAGAGAGCGGACTGCTCAGTTGTAGCTGGTTGGTTGCCTGTCGAAGTGGCCAGAAGCGGAAGGGCGCCCGGCTTCTGAGGTCCCTGGACTCAGGTCCTGGGGCAGATGGCGCTGAAGCCAGCTGTGCATTGCCTCCAGGAGGGCCGGGGTGGCCGGATCGTGTAGGAGCGAGTGATAGGCTCCAGTCAATGTGACTGCTTCCACGTCGCGGCTCCCAATCCGCCGCAGAAAAGCGCGTGTGCCCCGCTCGCGGGCGACGTAGTCGCAGCTGCCGCGCAGAAGCAACAGGGGCAGGCGAATGGCGGGCGCCCGGCGCCGGGCGCTGGCCAGCCAGAGACTGAGCAGGTTGAGAAAGCGCACGCTGACCAGACGCACAAAGAGCGGGTCATTGCGCAGCCGCTCGTTGAAGGAGGTATCACGACAGCCTAGCTCTTCCCGGCCTGTGATCGGCATAGCCGGCTGGGTCGGCGCCGTCAGCAGGAGCCGGAGATAGCGCAGGACCTCGCCAGGCCGCGGCGTAATAGAGGCGCTCAGCACAGGCGAGATGAGGATCAGCCCGCTGACCTCCTGGACATGGGGCAGGTGGCTGCTAAGGTAGTGGATGGCGATCGAGGCTCCCATGCTCTCGCCAAGCAAGATCAGCGGCAAGGAGGGCCAGCAACGGCGGGCCCAGGCTATGGTACTATCAACGTCCTCTAAATAGAGACGAAAACTGGCGATATCTCCCCGCCGACCCTGTGATCGGCCATGACCGCGCAGGTCTGGTGCGATAATCTGGACGGCGGCTAGCTCAGGGGCCTGGGCCAGAACATCGTAGTAGCCGCCGTGGCCACCCAGGCCCTGGATGCAGAGCAGCAGGCAGTTGGGCTGCTCCGTCTTCCAGCTGTGAACAGAGAGGGTGATTCCATCCCTCGTCGTCAGCAGGGCTTCTTGCTCTTCCTTCTTGGCCATGCTCCTTCCGGCGCAGACAAAAAATCCAGTTAGACAAATCAGAGAAATCTGTCCAAAGCCCAGGCGGCTCTGGCTCAGTAGTAACGCCACGCTGCAGGACAGCCTCTGAGCGGCGCAGCCGAGAGAGACTGGTAGTGTTGCTAGCCAGCCAGCCTGCACTGTGCCCGTTGTGTCCAGGCTGCTCTTTGGTGGCTCTGGACAGGAACCAGGGAGAGCTGGCGGGGCAGGCACCACTCTGTGTATTATAGCCGACGTCCATAGCGACTGACCAGCGTTGTCAGCTGAATCAGATGCCCGTGGACGCGCTCGCCCGCTGGTGCCAGCGGCTGTCTGACCTCCTTGCCAGCGCCGCGGCTCCTGGGCCTGAACTTCAAGATATTCTGGCGTGAGAAGAAGCGCATCAGCGGCATTGGAAGCTGCAGATGCGGAGGTGGCAGGGGACGAAAATCCTCATAGATTTCATGAAGCGTGGCAATAAACAGTGGACGCATGAACATGACGAGCATCCAGGTAAAGCCGGTAGCCACGACTGGATTGGTTACATGCATAATGAGCAGGTAAAGCGGCCCCACGACTGGCGCCTCGACCAACACTGAGCCGACGAAAGCGGTGGCCACCATCAACCAGCGCCGCCGCGTCATCGAAATGCTGATGATCACCGAGCGCAGCCCGGGATGATTATCGACAATGGCGGCGTAGGTAGCAAAAACGAGGTGGACATGCCAGATGAGCATTGGAATAATTAATAGTAGGATAGGTGCATAGGGGGGCCAGTTCAGGCGAATTGTCTCCTGCCCGAGCAGCCACTGCAGCGGGGTAAAGATACCCCAGAACAGGAAGGTCGTGATGCCATTCGTCACGATGTAGCGCGGAAACCAGCGGATGGCAGCGGGGAGAATCTGGGCGGGAACAATCGGCTGACCGGCGTCCAGGGCCTCGATTGCCAGCACCATTGAGATATTACCCAGAGTAATTGTGATCCAGGGCAGGGCGGTGCCGATCCAGTAAGCCAGGGTGCCTGGATAGCTGCCGACCACTACCGCCGCCAGCGACGGCAGCGAGAAGAGTCCCACCAGGGTAATGATCCCGGCGATGTCGCGCCGGCAGATGCGCAACCCGGCCAGAACATAGAGCATAGCCTGTTTCCACCAGGGTGCCGCAGGCCGGCGGGCTGGAGTGGCCTCAGCTTCGTCTAATTCTGCTACGGATAGTGGCGGTTTCACCATAAGGGTTGATTTCCTCCCGATTCTCTTCAGGCTTGCGAGTGCTGCTTTTCAGATCAACAGTCTATTCCTCCGTCCCGAATCTACTTCCTCTGATGGTACATTGCTATCTTCAAACTCGCTGCCGACGCTGTTACATGTTTACCTGCCAGGTCAGGCCAGAAAGCAAAGGACTGTCTGCATCTGTCATCTGTGTTCATAACAGCCAGTCAGAAGAGAAGAAGGAAGGAGGCGCTGGTGCCATCCCTTCCTTCTTCTCCTCTGGCTACCTTCCACTACCTGCGTCCTGAACACGTCAGATCACGCCTGGGCGTTCCGCCGGCTTAGCGACGAGGTGGAAGTAGAACGCCACGGTTCAAGATCGCCTGTGGGTCCCAGCGCTGCTTGAGGCCAAGCATCAATTCCAGAGATGGCGACGGAGAGCCGAAGACCTCGAAGGCGGCGAAGGGACGGGGCTGATCCATGACCACCACATAGCCCTCGTCCGCCGGCACTGCTGCGCGCAGGTTCTCCAGCAAGGCTGCAGTCTGAGCCGTCGCCGACGGAATCACGACATAGAGCAGGCCGGCCCCCACATCGACCACGAGATCGCAGCCTGCCAGAAGCTGCTGCTGATCGATGAGCCAGCGTGGCAAGTCACGGGCGGCCAGACCGAGACGCACCACCACCGGTGTGGCTTCGCGAGCAGTGTAGGCCTCTCGTGCTCTAAGACCGTTCTCACCCTCGCCGCGTAACAGTTCGCACCAGAGGTCATCGCCGCTCAGCTCCTCGCAGACCACTGGCTCCGGGGCCTGGACGCGCTGCAGCGTGGAGGTAGCGGCTGCCAGTTCGCTCTCCACATCGGCGGCCAGGCCTTCAGCGGTATAGACAAGCACATAGGGAGCGGCGCGCAACTGCTGGCTGTAGCGGCCAGCGAGCTGACTACCACGGCAGAGCAGGAGGGCCGAGGCCACCAGGGTCAGCGGGAACAGCTGCCGGGCCCAGAGCAGGCCGTGGCGCAAGTCCTCGACCGGCACCAGCAAGCTACGGCGCAGGCGAGGCTGGGGCCAGCACTTTAAGGTGACCGTTGTCAGCAGGCCCAGCGTCCCGTAGGAGCCGATGAACGCCTTAGTCAGGTCGTAGCCGGCCACATTCTTAGTCAGCGGGCGCCCGGTGCGGATCAGGCGCCCATCGGCCAGGGCCACGGTCAGACAGAGTACCTGCTCGCGCAAGGCGCCATAGCGCAGCCGTCGCGGCCCATTGACGTTGGCTGCCACCAGCCCTCCCAGGGTGGCCTCTGGCCAGGGCGAGATCAAGGCCAGCTGCTGTCGACGCCGTCCTAGCCAGTCCTGAACCTCCGCCAGCGGCGTCCCGGCGCCGACCGTAATGAACAGGTCGTCTGGAGCGTCTTCGCGAATGCCACGCAGGCGCGCTGTACTGAGCAAGAGGCCGTCGCCAGCGGGCAAAGGAAACGGCGCCTGAGCCTGCTCGTCTCCTCCCATGAGCAGGACGGGCCGGTTCCGGGCCGTGCACTGGGCCAGCAGCTGCGCCGCCTCTTCCTCGCTCTCGGGGGCCAGTAGCTCACCTGGTCGGAGCGGCAAGGGGTCCTCTGCCGCTGGCATCCTTGCCCGGGGAGGCTGCTCTATCCAGCTATTGGCCTCGTGCTGCGGGAAGATCTTGCCAGGATTCAGCAGATTTTGGGGATCGAAGACCTGCTTCACATCCCACATCGCGCTCAGCTCGGCGGGTGAGTGCATCAGGGTCATAAACTCGCGTTTCTCGATACCAACGCCGTGCTCGCCGGTCAGGCTACCGTTGAAGGCCACACAGGCGCGTACAATCTCGCGTCCCGCCTCGCGCACGCGCTCCAGCAGCGAGGCATCGTCGGGATCAGGGATCAAGAGCATGGGGTGCAGGTTGCCGTCTCCGGCATGGAAGACGTGGCCGGTACGCAGGTCATAGCGCTGACAGATCGCATTCACGCGCTGCAGCATCTCCGCCAGGCGACTGCGTGGCACCGTGATGTCGACGGTATAGTAGGCCGGAGCCAGGCGAGTCGCCGCGCCGGCGGCGCTCTTGCGCGCCAGCCAGATGCGCGCCCGCTCCTCCTCATCGCGCGCCAGGCGCAGATCACGCCCACCGTAGGCCAGAAGAAGGCGGCTGATCTCCTCCATCTGCCCGGCCAGGCTGGCCGGATAGCCATCAACCTCGATGATCAGAGCGGCGCCCGCTTCCAGTGGCAGCCCGGCGTGAGCAAATGGCTCAATCATCTGGATGATCTGCTGATCCATCATCTCCATCGTCGCTGGGATCAGGCCGGCGGCGATGATGGCCGAAACCGCCTGGCCGGCCTGCTCCACCGAATCGAAGGTGACCAGCAAGGTCTGAACGCTGGGCGGGCGGCGCACCAGGCGCACCCCAATAGTAGTGATCAGGGCCAGTGTGCCTTCGCTGCCACAGAGCAGGCCACAGAGATCGCTGAGGGGATAGTCATACGCCGGGCCACCGAGGAGCTGCCGGCGTCCGTCGGCGAGCACGACCTCCAGACTTGTCAGATAGTTGGTCATGACGCCGTACTTAAAGCAGTGCGGCCCACCAGAGTTTTCCGCCACGTTGCCGCCCAGGGTTGAGACACGCTGACTGGAGGGATCGGGTGGAAAATAGAGATCGCAGGCTTTGACCTGCTCGTCGAGGGCCAGATTAATCACCGCTGGCTGCGCCAGGGCACGGCGCCCGAGCGGGTCGATTTCAAGAATGGCTTGCATCTGCGAGAAGGCTACCAGCACTCCCCCGCGATCGGCGACAGCTCCTCCCGAGAGGCCCGTGCCTGCTCCACGCGCTACCAGCGGCACGCCGTACTCGTTGGCCCAGCGTACCAGGCGCTCGACCTCCTCAGTGTTGCGGGGGAAGACAACGGCCTCGGGTCGCCCGCGATCAAGGCCGCCATCTCCTTCATAGGCAATCAGGGCGGTGGCGTCGGTGAAGACTTGATCCGGCGAGAGAAGGGTGGTGAGGGCAGCAAGCGCCCGCTCCTCTAGCATAGATCTGGCATCCCCTTCCTGTTTCCTCTGCCTGATTGGTCAGTCCTGTATCCGTGCCGTCTCCTTCGGCTTGCCCATGCCAGGCTGTTGGAAAGCCTGGTGAATAGGCATCTGCTGCAATAGTTCACATTGTAGCAGCTTGCAAGGCCCTTCGCAAGCACGCCCGGAATTATCGTACGCTTGCTGACACGATCCACAGCGCGGCGTCGTGGAAGATCCGTTTTTCCTCTCTCCCGAGAGGAAGGGTATCCTTCTCACGAGCCTTATTACAGCCTGACAGCTAAGCGTCTGGAGACTGGATAAAAGCCGACGGAAGTGGTACACTACATGCTAGTAGACGCTGAGGAGGAAGCTTTTTGTTAGCAGAGAAGATCCGCGCTGCATTTAACGAGGCACGTCAACGGCGGACGGCGCCTCTTCGTCTCGTAGAAGAGCGCTTGATCGAGCTTGCAACCGCGGGCGCCGACTTCACAGTCGACGATCTCTGGCAGTCGCTTCGCCAGAAAGATCCGCGTCTGGGGAGGGCCACGGTCTATCGTTCGGTGGAGATTCTGGTCAATGCTGGCCTGCTTGATCGCATTGAATTTGCCGATGGCAGGCACCATTACCGGATCTGTGGCGAGCGTCACCACCATCATTTGACCTGTACGCAGTGCCATCGCGTGGTCGAGGTTGATATCTGTCTGCCCGCCGAACAATTCAAGGCCATTGGGCAGCAGACCGGTTTTGCCATCGAAGGCCACTCCATTACCCTCTTTGGGCGCTGCGCTCGCTGCACAGCGCACCGCTAATCTTCTCTCTTCTCCCTTTCCAGGCTAAGAAAGAGCGCCTACGTGTCTCCCCTGGCCCTGGTTATTGGTGCAGGGCCTCGTGTTCTCTCTGCTGGCCGAGGAGGTGCTTGTCTACCTCATCCTCCGTCTCGGCCCCACACCCCCCTCTTGGCTAAGGCAAAAGGGCTATTTATCGGGAAAGCAGCGCTTTTGTCATGCTACAATCAAGCAGAATATATAGAGCAGCCAGATAGAGTGCATGCGATCTTTCCGCTATTTGAAACTGGTGGTGAGCTATGAGTCCTCCAGGGCGCATTGGCACTGTAGCGCTAGTCGGCTTGAGCCTGATCGTGATGGGGATGCTGTGGCTGCCGCCGCCTCTCTTGCCCTTTGCTGGATCGACCTCCGCCGTAGCGCTGTCAGTGGCCCTGCTGGCGGGTCTGCTCAGCCTGGGTGCGGCTCTTTTCCCTGAGCGGTCCGCGCCGAGGAGGAGTTACCAGCCCTGGAGCGGGCACGAACGAGCAGCCTGGTTGTGCGTTGCGGGCGGGCTACTCCTCCGGGCTGGGGGTATCGGCTGGCAGCTAATGAGTACGATCCCCTCTTCCGGCCTGAGCACCCTGGCCAGTGCGCTACCAATGTCAGTGCAGCAGCTCATGCCGCAGGTGAGTCTGCTGCTCTTTGCCCTGCTGCTCTTCTTTTCTCTCTTCCTCTGGCCCGCCGCCAGTGCCGGACGGGGGCGCCTGCTCCTTGCTCTCGACGTCCTGCTCGCCCTGCTGGCCATTGTGGGCCTGGCCCAAAATCTGGGAGTCCTGGCGGCGCTCAGCTGGCCCCTCGCCTTCGAACCTCCTCCCTGGGAGACGCTGATCATCCCTCTGGCCGATCTCCTCCTGATCGCTGCCGCTGTCTGGCTTGTGCTGCGTCTGGCTACAGCCAGCGACTCGACCTATCGCCGTTCTCCGCGCCGTGTCAGTCTGCTCTGCCTGGCCACCGGCCTCCTGCTCTATGCTCTGGCCGATCTCCTGCTCCATCGCGCCTCGACCTGGCCCTGGCTCGGACCAGCGGCGGAGCCACAAAAAGCGCTGGCGACGATATTGGACGTGGGCCTGCTGCTCTGTGGGCTGGCGGCCTATCTCAGACGGGTTGTTCTGTTTAGCCCTACCGGCGTAACCGAGGAAGAGCGTCTTCCCGCTGAAGAGCCTCTTCTGAGTCAGCTCAGCTCGCGCCCGCTTGGCAGTTCCAAGCGCCTCCTGCTCTGGTTTTTCCCTCTCTGTCTGCCCTCGCTGCTGCTCATTGCCTGCTGTGCTGTGCTGACCTGGAGAGCCTGGCAAAACGGGCCGCAGCCGTTCGTCGCGGAGCTGCTTATCCTCGCTCTGGCCCTCCTGGTGGTCTGTCTGCGTCTCCTGCTGACTGTGGGCGAGAATCGCTGGCTGCGTCGCCTCCTCTTTAGGGGCTATCAGGAGGAGCTAGAGCATCTGGAGGTTCAGCTGTACAGTGCTAGCCGGCGCTGCAATGCCCTCGAAGCGCGGCTGACCCGTCTCAAGGAGGTGCTGGCGCGTCTGGCTGCCGGCGATCTGGCCGCGCGTCTTGACCCGACAGACGCGGAGCTTCGGCCCCTGGCGCTCAGCCTGAACCAGCTGGCCGACCGCGAGATGCGCCTGGAGCTGTGGAATGGGCACAACCAGCTCTTACGAAGAGCGCTGGAAGATCTCTGCGCCGCCCTGGAGCGCTGCCCTGCCGGCGAACCGCTCATCATCCCTGCCTCTTGTGAAGGGGTGCCGCAGATTGAGCGTCTGCTGACCATAACAGGTCTACGCCAGTTCGCCGAGCCGCCACGCCAGTTATCGGGGTCCGCGGGCAACGCGACCGCTCTTCCGCCGCTCGCTCCCCCAGGCTTGACAACGGTAGGCGAGCCGAAGACGGGAGTCTCCACAGAAAAGCTGCCAGCCGAGAGGCTCTCTGTGCCCATTGAGCCACCCCTGCCAGAGCAAGGCGAACCCTGGCTGTAGCGGCGAATCATACAATATATATGGGATCGTGCGCCATGTTACTGCCAAGGGAGGACCTGGGAACGATGGGAGATCACCAGGCCAGGCTCAAGCGGGAAAAAGAGCTACTGGCGGCTACACCCTGGCCGACTGCTGAGCGCCACCAGTGGAACGAGGAGCTGAGGGATGAGGAACGGGAGACGGGGCTGTCCGCTCTTCTCGCAGTCTTGAGCGCTCGCCTGGAGCAAGGCTTGCAGAGAACCGGAGCCCAGGGGCCGCTGCTTTTTGGTCTGCGTCACCTTTTCCACCAGCTTGCCACCCTTTATCAGCGACGCTTGCCAGCCCTCGGAGCAGCCACACGCCCACTCATGGATGGATTGGTTCCCCCGGACTATCTGCCAACGCGTCACGCTATCTGGCTGGCCCTGCGCGAGCTCAGCGGCGATCTGCTGCAGTGCGATCTCTTCTGTAAGCTGCTCACAAGCGCCAGCGGCACACTGCTGGACCTGCTCGATCGCCGTTCCGCCTCCGATCCCGCCACGATGGCTTTTGCTGCGCCCCCTTTGCCCACCGTTGCCTCAACCCCTCCTTCGGGCTGCTGTCCGCTATGGCTCAGGCAACAGCTCACAAGCTGGCAAGAGGACTATCAGCATCTCCCGCCTTTTGCTCTCCAATTTGGTCGTCCTGGCTCACTGCCTGCTGAGGTCACACTGGAGAGTTCGGCCCGACTTGATCGGGCCTTCGCCTTACTGCTCGAAGAGGCAGGGGCCATTTTTGGCGAGCTGCTGCCAGGTCTGACGCAGCAGAAGGAGAGCGAGAGCACAGCGCGAGAGCTGGCCCTTTTTCTGATAGACGTGACCCAGCATGGAGAGCAGATACAGCTGATACTCGATGGTCTCTGGGAGCCACTCAGCGCGATTAGCGAGGCCTTTGGCGTTGAAGCGCTGCTCTACGCCCTGCAGGCGAGGGAAAACAAGGGGGGAAATACTGCTTGAAGCAGCGCAATCATTTCCCGTGAAGTGTCATTACTCTTTCATGGGAAGTATCTGTCCGAGCAGAGCGCTTGCCCGCATCCTGCGGTCAGGCCAGAAGGCAAGGACGATCGATCTATCCCCAGGCAGCACTGAGTGAGTGATAGCGTCAAAGAGCATCAGAAGGGTGGCGACCTGGCGTGGTACTCGTTCCGGGAGAGGAGACGCTCAAGATAGGAGGTTTCCCCAATCGGCAGGAACGCTATCGAGCCGAGTATCGTCTGCGCAAACCAGGCTGGCAAGATAGTCTCAGCCTCTATGTTGAGCTGGTTGAGCGCGTTGTGGGGCCTGAAACCTGGGTCCTCGATATTGGCTGTGGTCACAGCGATGTCCTGCGCGCCGTCTATGAGCGCACGCCGCACACCTACGGCCTTGATCCCGATGCTCCAGCCCTGGCCTTGAACACGGTCATTCGCCACAAAGTGGTAGGCCGCGCAGAATCTCTACCGTTTGCCAACGACACCTTCGATCTGGTGACGTGCGCCTGGGTGCTGGAGCACCTGGAGCAGCCCGAGTCGGCCTTTCGCGAGATCGCTCGTGTCCTCAAGCCCGGGGGCCGCTTCCTTTTCCTGACGCCTAACGTCTGGAACTACAACGCCTGGATTATTCGGAGCGTTCCCCATCGCTTCCATGCCCCACTCACGCAGAAGCTCTATGGGCGACAGCCCCAGGATACCTATCGCGTCTACTATCGGAGCAACTCGCCGCGCCGGATCGAGCGCCTGGCGCGGGCTGTTGGCCTGGAGCGAGAGCAACTGCTCCTGAACGGGGACCCAAGCTATATTAGCTTTAACCGCCCGCTCTTTGCCTTTGCCTGTCTGCTTGAGAATGTGCTCGACTGGGGGCCGCTGCGTGGGGCACGCGTTCACCTCATTGGCAGCTATCGCAAGAGCCAGGCGGAGAGCGAGCAGGAAAGTTCTCCCCGGGACCGGCAAGGCTGAGGTGGGGCGGGAGTAGATGAAGGGCAGTCCTGCTGACCAGCGTCAGCAAGGGAGCAGAATACTGATCTTAACCACGGGGGCGCAGTCTTAACGAGAACGCAACCGGATCGATGTCTCGTTTCTGCTGAATACAGAGTACAGTAATAGCCAGAGCATCCATAGCGCTCGATTGAGGGAGAGGGGCGCAGGCGAGGGCCGGTCTGAGTTCCATTCAGGCTGGCTGCTCTTGCTTACGACCCAAAAGCGGTATGGCAGTAACAGCCAGGAGGGGCCTGCTTTGCCAGCTGCCGGCGGCCTGGCAGGCAGAGGAGCAGAGAGAGATGAGCACCCGCGTGGTTTTACCGGTCTGGCAGGGAGCGGCGAGCAGCGGAGCAACCTATGTGCAGGTCGATAGCCTGCGCATCCTCGCTGCTGAGCTGAAACAGCTGTTGAACGCCAGGGGGGAGCGACTGGGGGTGGTGGTAATCACCCTGACCTTTGCGGGCCAGCGCTCGCCCGCCCTGGTAGAGAGGCGCGCTCAAGCCACCTGTCGTCTGCTAGCGGCCCTACGCTCGTTGGTGCGTAGAACGGACCGCGTTTTTGTCCTTGGCAACCGAGGCTATGTTGTCTTGCCTGACTGCGATGAACCTGGCCGAATGGCGGTCGAGGAGCGCCTCTGGTGGGCGCTCTGCTCACGGGTCCGCTCGCTACAGACTCGTGAACTGGCGGACCTCACGGCCCTGGCTGTGGGAGGGCGCATGCTTGAGCGTGCCGACAGCCAGAACCTGCTGAGCGTGCTTCGTGAGGCGGCTCGTCCACGACGGGTGCTGAACGCTCCTCTAGGCCTCGCTGAGCCTGTCGCTGACAGTGAGGCCGATAGCGAAGGGAAGCCAGGTCAGGAGCGCGGTCCAGGGCCGACCCAGGAGTTGGCTCAGGCTCTACCTCCAAAGCAAGATCAGCGCCTGGTCCCAGGTGTTCAGTTATCGCTCTCTTCGGCACCTGGGGAGGAGCTATTAGCTGAGGCGCGTCGGCTGGGGATTCCCTATCTCGCACCTTTGCCCAGGCGCGTTTCGGCCAGCGTCCGACAGGCAATCAGCCCTCATCTGGCGCACGAACTCCACTGTTGCCCTATCGGGCGCGCCCGTAAGACGCTGACCGTGGCCCTGGCCGATAGTCGCAATCATCGAGCCATCCTGGAGCGCCTGGAGCGTGAAACGGGCCTGCAGATCTTCCCGGTTCTGACTCCTGCCCACGAACTCCAACAGGCCCTGGAACGCCTGAGCACAACCTCCTCCTCGCATAAAAGACGCTAGCAGCTGGTTGGCAACGCTGCTATCCCCTCTGGTCTGGATGGGTTACCTGGCAGCGCAGGCAGGGGGGGTTACCTCTGCGGCGTTTGACGCCCCGTCTCGCGCTTGCTAAGATAGAGAAAACTGCCGTCACCGCAGCGCGTGACCTGGCGGCTGGCTGGATGCTGGCCACCGCAGCGGCTTGCGTTGTTTGTCAAGCCTTGCCTGGGGTCCTCTCAGTCCTCCTGATGGCCGGCGGGCCAGGAGGTGAGGCAGTTGTATCAGTCGAGCTTTACAGCTGCATGTGTGATCACAGAAGGAGGAAAGGCGCTGGCCTGGTCCTGGTCCTCAGTCTTACCTACGTAGCTGACCAGGACAGGGAAGAGCGCGGCGCCTGTATCTAGCTCAGCATGAAGATTCTTGTCACTGGAGGCGCAGGCTTCATCGGCTCCCATCTGGTCGATACCTATCTGGCGGCTGGTCATGAGGTTTTCATCGTCGACAATCTCTGGAGCGAAGGGGGCGGCAATCCGGCCAATATCTCCCCCCAAGCCCGCTTCTTCCGCGCTGATATTACCGATGCCGAAGCCATGCGCGATCTCTTCGCCCAGGTGCGGCCCGAGGTCGTCAGCCATCACGCCGCCCAGCATAGCGTCGCCGTCTCGGCTCGTGATCCTCTTCTCGATGCCCGCGTTAACGTCCTCGGCCTGCTCACCATCCTGCAGAACTGCACGCAGGTCGGCGTGCGCAAAATCATCTTCGCTTCTTCGGCTGCGACCTATGGCACACCGCCGCAGCTGCCCGTCACCGAAGAGACACCGCAGCGGCCCGAGTCGCCCTACGGCATTACCAAGATGGCTGGTGAGCATTACCTGCGCTACTGGCATGAGGCCCACGGCCTGACCTATACCATCCTACGCTATGGCAACGTCTACGGACCACGCCAGGACCCTAATGGCGAGGCGGGCGTCATTGCCATTTTTGCCCGCCGTTTTCTCAATGGGGAAGGGGTGCGCATCGACTGGGATGGAGAGCAGGCCAAAGATTATGTCTTTGTCAGCGATGTCGCTCGCGCCAACTTGCTGGCGCTGGAGCGGGGTGACAACGACGTCTTCTGCATTGCCACTGGGCGGCCTACCTCGGTCAACGAGATCTACCACCAGCTTGTCAAACTGACCGGCTTTGAGGCTCCCATCCAGCGCGCTCCCAAACGACCGGGCGACATCCGGCTTGCCTACTTCGACTATAGCAAAGCAACGCGGCTACTCGGCTGGCAGCCGCAAGTCTCGCTGGAAGAAGGTATCCGCCAAACGGTTGAATTCTTCCGCCAGAGCCAGGCCCATGCCTAGGGCCAGACTCCGGCGGAAGGG
>NZ_JADGIA010000004.1 GCF_019683635.1 Thermogemmatispora sp.
CTACGCTGGCCGCAAGCGCAACAATAAGAGAGGGATCGAGGTCGGCGCTTCAGCCTGGTCTACTTGATCAGCGGATACCGACTTCGATCCCTCTTCCTGTTTGCGGTACGGTCTACGCTGGCCGCAAGCGCAACAATAAGAGAGGGATCGAGGTCGGCGCTTCAGCCTGGTCTACTTGATCAGCGGATACCGACTTCGATCCCTCTTCCTGCTTACCGGCAGAGGTGACGCGCTTTGAGCGCCACCCGTGAGAGGAAGGCCACTCTCTGGGCTATGACTCAGCGCGCAGAATGCGGCCCAGGAATTCGTAGCGCTCGGGATGGCGCCGTGCCAGATAGAAGGAATAGAGCAGCCCGATGATCACCCAGCCGATGACGAAGAGCGGCAAGATGTTCAAGGGGAAGGGCGTTGGGAAGAAGCCCAGGCCGGTGAAGAAGTCGCCGATCACCGGCAGCGGTGGCATGATGAACGAAATCAGAGGAATCAGCAAGAAGAGGCAGCTAACGATCGGCGCGATCAGATGGAGCAGTGGGTTAAAGTTCTGGCGATCGAAGCGCAGCGCGAAAGCCGGTGTCGAGAGGTTCACCAGGATATAGACCACCAGGAAGCTGATTGTGCCGATCGTCGCCAGCCAGGCGTAGCTGGTGATGCCGCTGGTCTGCGTGTAAACTTTGCCATCGGCGATGCCCAGGGCGTAGCTCACGCTGCCATCGGGATTGTTCTTCTGGATGATGAAAGCCAGGAAGATGATGACCAGGATCGTGAACAGGCTCTGGGCCATGATAGCGTAGTGGGGACTCTTCCAGCGCGGGTGCGTGCGCCCGAAGACGCGCGGCAGGATGCCCTCACGACCCATCGCGTAGAAGTAGCGCACCATCCCGTTATGGAAGGCCAGACAGGCTGCGAAGCTGCTGGTGGTCACGGCGATGATCATCAGGACTTTCAGCCACCCACCAACGAAGTGGTCGGCCAGGTTATAGTAGGGGGTTGGGGCGATGGCAATATTGCCCAGGGTATCGCCGGCGTGCTGCCAGCCGAGGCCGATGACAGCGCTATAGGTGGTCCAGATGTAGAGCACAGCCATGATCAGGATCACCGAGAAGATGGCCGTAGGCACAGCCCAGCGCGGGTTACGCGACTCCTCGCCGTAGACGGCGCCGGCCTCGAAGCCGATCCAGGACCAGATGCCGAGCGCCATAGCCACACCGATGCCCAGCACTCCACCCGGGGCAACCCCTTTGAGATCGGAGCCTGCGGGCGTAAAGGTATGGAGCAGGTCATGGCCGGCGGCTCCTCCATGAATGGTGATCATCAGGTCGAGCAGCACCAGACTCCCGATCTCTAGTACAAGAAAAGGAGCGAGCCACCAGGTAGACCACTTGATGTCGAAGAAGGAGAGCAAAAAGACGAGGACGCAGCCGATGAGGGCGTAGGTAACCCAGCCCAGTGGCATCTGGAAGCCAAGATAGGTGGAAATATTAATGTCGGCCAGGCCGCCGAAGGCCGCTTGAGAGGAGGCTTCGAAAATAGCGTAGCCGAAGAGCATCAGCCAGCCCGCCTGGAAGGCCGTGCCCGCTCCCAGGCCATGCCGTACCCAGGTATAGAAGCCGCCCGCCGAAGTCAGGCGGCGCGAGAAATAGACGATCGAGATGCCGAAGAGCAGCAGCCCGATCGCCGAGAGCAGGAAGACCAGCGGCACGCTGGCGCCAGCCTGCGCTGCCATGTTGGGCACGTTAAAAAACATGGCCGCAATCGGCGCCGCCCCAGCGAAGCAGTAGTACATGACGCTGGGCATGCCGATGGCATTGATGTGCAGCTTGTCGAGGTCCTGGCGCTCTTCCAGGGCGATGTCGCCCTCGGGAAGGGCTGCGCCGGGCGTCGTCTGCCCCACCAATTCTTCCTGAGATGCCATAAATCACCTCCAGTTCAGGTCTTGCTATGAAGACCAGATCATCTGCAGAGCGCTTGCTTGATGAATAGCGGTAAGTCTGGTGCTATCCTGGGTTAAGGCAACGCTGCTGGTGTGGCGCACGGCTCCTTTGCTCACCCGCTCACTCACTTGCTACCCCCTCGCTGCTGGCCAGCAAGCCCGGTCACTGTCCCTCAACTGGCGAGGGTAGCGTGCCTGCCTGCCGGCTCGCTGACGGACTGACCGCCAGCCAGCAGCCAGACGGCCAGCAGCGCTGACAGAATATACTGGCTGGCTGGCTCTGCTACCAACAATAACAGCAGAGCCAGACCCTGTCAACGCGCTTGCCGGCTAAGCTCCACGCTCGATCTCTTGCCAGGCCGCCTCACCGGTTGCGAACATACTGATGATGGCACCTATCATCAGCGTCGCCGCCGTCAGACCTGCGACAATCAGGCTCCACTGCTGGTTGGTCAGCAGGGGTACCCACGAGTTGAGGGCTGTATCAACGATGGCGATGATGCCGGTGATCAGACCGACAACCGAGCTTAGCAGTAGCACGGGCATCGGCACGAGGCGGTTCAACAGCAGCGCCCGGCGATCGCGTATATACAGCCCCAAGATCAGAATAAACAGGAAAATGGTTGAGAAGGCCCATAGGATCGTTCCGGCTCCAATACCGACGAAATAGACTTCGAGGGAGAGGTCTGCCGGATTACTGCCGAACAAGTAAGGAATAACCATAAAGAAGAGGATCGTGATAAAGATGGCCGCGGCAGTCTGGATGGCGATGGCGCGGGCTGGTTGGCGATTGCTGTTGAGCAGACCGAGGCCCACCGGAATGCGGCGGTCGAAGCCAGCCACCATCAGGAAGCGGGCATAGATGTGGTTATAGACCATCGTCACCAGACAGAAGACGCCCAGCATGCAGACGGCAACTACGTTGCCGGCTAGCTTCCCCAGAGCTGTGTCGACAGTGGTCACGAGGGCAAAGAGCACGTAGGCAGACTTTGGCCCTTCGACGACCAGGACGGCGAAGGTCACGAGGACATAGCCAACCACCACAATAAGCGTCCCCCACAACAGATGACGCAGGATCAGCTGGCGGCGTGCCCCTGCGCTGGGAGCAATCGTCTCCGCCTGCATTGTGATCGGCAAATAGACCCCCAGATAGCCCAGGGTGATCACCCCAAAGAGGCCGAAGTTACCTCCGGTCTTTGGGTCCCAGCTGATCAGCCAGTCTGAGAGCCGCGAGAAGCTCGTCGCCGGCGCATGTCCAGTCGCAAGCCAGACGATGCCCGCTAAAATGACGAGACCACTGGCAATCAGTAAGAGGACGAAAGCGGCGTTGGTAATGTTCTGTACCGTGCGGTGCGGCTGCACAGCCATGAAGCCTGAGATCAGGATGACCACGCTCAGGGCCAGACCTTGCTGCCAGGGAGCGGTCAACCAGCCACTGTTGAGACCCGGGATATAGCTGATCGCCAGGTCGCTGGTGGCCATCAAGAGCAGTGGAGCAGGCAGCCAAACACAGAAGCCCACAAAGAAGCTCATGTAGCTGCCAAAGATGCGATAGGCCCAGTTGTACAGAGAGCCTTCGTGTGGAAAGATGACACTTAGTTGGGCAGTGGCAATGGCGCAGGGCACAAAGAAAAGAATCGCTCCTGCTAGCCAGAAGGTAATGCCCGCCGCGCCACCCGCAATGGCATTAGAGACGTTGGTCGGAAAGAAGATTAGCAAGACATAGAGAGTCATCAGGTCCCAGCTGGTCAATATCGCTGGCATGACCTTGCCTGGATACTCTTCGGAGGTCAGTACATGCGGCGGTCTATCCCCCTGTGACCGGCTACTGGTAATCATGGAACCTCCTTCGATGATTGCAGTTCCCACATGCCCTCACCATAGCAGATACTTTCATACATGTCAATGCATTTGTCTCACAAATGTAATAAATGTAAGTTATTATAACGTCTAACTGAAGGGACTAGAAGGAAAGCAGGCGGTCTGTCATGAGAGGAATGGCTATGAAGGGGATGAACTGTTCAGTAGGGCGATCGCTGGAGCGAGGGCCTCCATATATTCCTCCCAGACTACCCAATAGGAGATGTGATACTGTTGACGATAGCGTAGCAATTGAGAATAAATCTCCTCTGAGCTGCCAATGAGGAAGTAAGGTGTTGTAGCAATCTCTTGCTCACTGAGACCGTAGCGGGCGGCGACCTCGGCCAGGGCCTGCTGGCGCTTGTCGGTCAAGATGACTTCGAGAACGATCAGGTTCAATTCGAGCGAGGCGAAGCGCGGGCCGGCAGCCTGACGTACCCAGGTTAGCTTCTCGGCCAGAGCGGGGGCCAGGGCGTCCTGTATATCCAGACTCTGATTCATATGGCCGGCCACGCTGATGGTCTGTGTCCGGGGGGAGAAGCCGACAATAGTCGCCTCGCGTGCCGCCAGCGAGAGCAAGCGTTTGCCGCTACCGCCCACCAGAATTGGCGGATAGGGACGCTGTTGCGGCTGCAGTGCAAGGGTCAGCCCCTCGATCGTGTAGTGCCGGCCACTGAAGCTGAGTCGCTCACCGGCCAGCAGGGCCTTGATGATCTGCAAGGATTCGGCGAGTCGCTCTATGCGCACACCGGGCGACGCAAAGGGAATACCGCATTGCTGGTACTCACTCGCCATCCAACCGGCTCCCAGGCCCAGCTCGAAGCGTCCGCCGCTGAAAACATCGAGGGTGGCCACCTCGCGCGCCAACATGACGGGGTGGCGGAAATCGTTGGCGAAGACGTAGCTTCCCACGCGCAAGTGCGCGGTGGCCGTGGCAATACGTGCCAGAGCCAGCGTTGTGGCAAACTGATCGCCGATGTGGTCGGGCAGCAGAAAAGTCGAGTAGCCCAGCTGCTCGGCGCGTTGAGCCTGTGCTAGCAGGGTTGCAAAATCAGGTGTGGTGTTATGCGACAGGACACCAAAGCGCAGAGGACGACGATTGTCTGCTATCTCGCTCATATGGTACGACGCTCCTTGTTTCGGGCTGCCTGCCTCCAGGCAACAGAGCACTCGTGGCAGGGAAGGATGAAAAGAGGGACCCGGTGGTCTGCTTACCATGCTGCGAGCCTCTGCGCCCGACCAGGTCCCTGGAAAAGCAAAGATGCATTCTCAACTGCGCTCTGCGCGATTGTCTACCCGTGGAGAGTAGGAGGAGGGTTGACAGCCTTCCACGGACTGGTCAAGCGATTCTGGCTAGACCGGCTCAACGCGCAGAAGCACCTCGTCCTTCTGAACGACTGCCCCATTCTCCACCAGGATCTTAGTCACGCGCCCGGCGACCGGGGAAGGTACCTCGTTAAAGGATTTCATGGCCTCGATCAGGGCCACTGTTTGGCCGACCTGGATGACATCGCCGATCGAGACGAAAGGTGGCTCATCCGGCGAAGGGGCTGCGTAGTAGACTCCGGAGAGCGGTGCTACGACCGGAATCGTGCGCTCCTCCTCGCGGCTCTTAGCCGAGGCGGCTTTGCTGGCTCCTGTAGGCCGTTTCGCCGCGCCCCGGCTGCGCACCATTGTCACAGGATTTGTCACCACCTCGCTAACGGTTGGTGCAGTCACCAGCACCATCCCTGGCTGGCGGCGAATGATAATCTCCAGATCGTGCTCATTTAGCTCCAACTCGGCCACTGAGCTGCCTTCGAGCACGTGCACCAATTCCTCCAGGCGCTCGATCCAGGCCGTCTTTCGATCTTCTTCCTTATTGCTCATCATCACACTCGCTCGCAGATTAGAGGCATACAGCAAACCGGAGCAGGCCGTACCTGGGCACCCTACCAGTGCGCCGGCTAGGCTTGTCCACCCCGGTTCACTCAGATCCAGAGAGGCGAGCAGGCAACAGCGTAGTACAGCTATTGACTACTCGCTCTCCTCGTAGCGCTTGAAGATCAGGCAGGCGTTATGTCCGCCGAAGCCCATTGAATTGGACATGGCCACCCGGACCTGGGCCTGGCGTGCCTGGTTGGGCACGTAATCCAGATCGCAGTCGGGGTCGGGATGGTGCAGGTTGATGGTCGGTGGAATGATCCCGGTGAGCAGCGTCATGATGCTGATGGCAGCCTCGACAGCTCCCGCGGCCCCGAGGGTGTGGCCGGTCATCGACTTCGTGGAGCTGATCGCCAGGCGATAGGCGTGCTCGCCGAAGCAGGTCTTGATGGCCTGGGTTTCGGTGCGGTCATTGTAGGGCGTCGAGGTGCCGTGCGCATTGATATAATCAACATCTTCAGGACGCAGGCCAGACTTGCGCAGAGCCATCTGCATCGCACGCACCAAACCAGCGCCGCCGGGAGCCGGCTCAGTCACGTGGTAGGCATCGCCCGTTGCGCCATAGCCGACCATCTCGGCCAGGATCGTCGCCCCGCGCGCCTTCGCAAACTCCAGCTCCTCCAGAATAAGGACCGCGGCCCCTTCGCCCATCACAAAACCGTCGCGGGTGGCGTCGAAAGGACGACTGGCCCCCTGTGGATCATCGTTGCGCCGCGAGAGGGCATGCATATTATCGAAAGCGGCAATGGCGATCGGCGTAATGCCGCGCTCGGAGCCGCCGGCGATCATCGCCTTCGCGTCGCCGCGCCGAATGGTTTCCCAGGCCTCGCCGATCGTATGGGCGCTGGTCGCGCAGGCCGAAACAGCGGCCCAGTTGGGTCCGCGCGCACCCGTCATGATCGAGACAATGCCCGGGGCGCCATCAACAATCATCATATTGATAAAGAAGGGACTGATGCGGTCTGGACCCCGCTCGAAGAGGATGCGAAATTGCTCGTGGAGCGTCATCAGACCGCCGATACCGCTGCCGATATAGACCCCCACATCGTCAGCAATTTCCTCGCTGATCTCCAGGCGAGACTGGGCCAGCGCTTGCTTGGTGGCAGCAATAGCGATATGTTGGTAGGGGTCAGTGCGGCGAATCTCCTTGCGGTCCATATAGGCCGAAGGATCGAAGTCTTTGATCTGGCCCCCGAATTTCACGCGGAAGGGGCTGGTATCGAAGCCGACGATTTCGGCGATGCCGGATTTCCCTTGGCAGAGGGCTTCCCAGGAAGACGCCACATCGTTCCCCAGGGGAGTAATCAGCCCTAAACCGGTTACAACGACACGTCTCATTACGTCACCTCCTCTATAGTCGGGTTCCCTCAACCGCTCTCGGGCCAGCAGGCAAGGCGCTGTGATAGCGTGTGATCCACTGTCAAGCCCTGGCTCTGATTGAGCACTGACCTGCTAACCGGGCCAGCCTCCGCGGCTCACATGGCTGGCCGACCGGCCAGACCGACCAGCCCAGACCGGCTGGCCAGAGAACGAGAACAGAGCGGCAAGGAGAGGCCCGCTGAGAACCCAGCGAGACCCGGCACGAACCCAGTGCAAACCCGGTCAGATGCCAAGTGAGGCAGCCTCCTCCTGGAGGAACCGGGTATAGGCTTCTCCACGGATAAAGACCTGGTGTCTGAGCAGACGCTGGTGGAAAGGAATCGTCGTGGGCAGGCCCTCGATAACGAACTCATCGAGCGCGCGCTGCATACGCGCAATGGCGGCCTCGCGATCCTCGGCCCACACGATCAGCTTGGCCAGCAGCGAGTCGTAGTGTGGAGGAACCGAATAGCCGGCATAGAGATGGCTATCGACGCGCACACCAGGGCCGCCGGGCGGCAGATATTTCTCCACCACACCGGTCTGTGGACGGAAATCGGCCTCGGCATCCTCTGCCGTGATCCGGCACTCGATGGCGTGACCGCGGAACTGAATGTCCTCCTGCTTCAGGTGTAGCGGCTCGCCGGCGGCAATGCGGATCTGCTCCTTGACGAGGTCGACGCTGGTCACCATTTCTGTGACCGGGTGCTCCACCTGTAGGCGCGTGTTCATCTCCATGAAATAGTAGCGGTTCTCATCGTCGAGAAGAAACTCCAGCGTCCCGGCGTTGGTATAGCCGATCTGCTGCACGGCGCGGATGGCCTTCATGCCGATCTCTTGTCGTAGCTCGGGAGGCAGCAGCGGGCTGGGCGACTCCTCAAGAACTTTCTGATTGCGGCGCTGGCAGGAGCAATTACGCTCGCCCAGGTGAACGCCGTTGCCGTGGTGATCGACAAGAACCTGGATCTCGATATGGCGCGCGCGCGGCAGGTAGCGCTCCAGATAGAGGCCATCATCGCGGAAGGCTTCGCGAACCTCGTTCTGGGCCAGGGTGAAGACGCGTTCAAACTCGTCAGGGCTGTTGACCAGGCGGATGCCGCGCCCTCCTCCGCCGGCAGCAGCCTTCAACATCAAGGGAAAGCCGATCTCGCGCGCGGCCTCTCGCGCCTCCGCCAGCGTGCGTAACACGCGTGTACCCGGTAGCATCGGCAGCCCGGCGGCGGCCATCGCCTCGCGGGCCGAGACCTTATCGCCCATGATCGCCATCGCCGTGGCGGAAGGGCCAATAAAGGTCAGGTTCACATCTGCACAGATCTGGGCAAAGCTGGGATTCTCTGAGAGGAAACCATAGCCGGGATGAATAGCTTCGGCCCCGGAGATAAGAGCGGCGCTGATAATATTAGGAATATTAAGATAACTTTTGCCGCTTGGCCCAGGTCCTATACAGATGTGCTCGTCCGCCATGCGTACCGGCAGAGAATCGCGATCAGCCTCGGAATGCGCGATGATCGTACGGATACCCATCTCGCGACAGGCGCGGATGACCCGTACAGCGATTTCGCCACGGTTAGCAATGAGGATCTTTCGAAACATGACTTTTGGATCGGACAGGACGGACGCAGGAGATCTGCGCAGTCCATGCTTGCTCTCATCGTGATTTTCCCCGGCCTGATATGGCAGGGGCAATTTACGGGTTATTATACCATGCCCGCTCGAAAGCGACCAGTGGGGCAATGGCGTGTTTCCTGCTGGTCAAGCTGGCTTGCTCTCTCGGCTGGTTAGAAGTGAGGATGATGGAGAATGTCCTGTCTCGGGTGCGACCTGGGCCACGGGTTAAGATGGGAGTAAAGCAAAGCAGAAAGAGGGGAGAAGAGGCAAGCTGACCGGGAAAATGAGGCCCGCGGTCCGGTGGCATTGCAGCTGCAGCGCGCCAGGGGCGCCAGCACTCTGACTTAGAAGTGCCAGGAGGACGTTCGCGGGCCTGGGGCGGCCTGGTCACGCAAGCGCGCGGCTTCGGCCTCGGCCTGGCGTGCCTCGCGCTTCCGTCGCAGTTTTTTGAGGACCTCGGCTTTCCGTTCCCAGTGATCAGGATCATGGGGGGCGATTTGGATGGCGCGCTCGGCGGCTTCCAGTGCCTCATCATAGCGTCCCAGCTCCTGGCAGAGGAGCGCTTTATTATGCCAGGCTGAGGCAAGCTGAGGATCACGTCGCAGGGCCTCATCATAGGCTTCGAGCGCCTGGCGATAGTATCCCAAACGATAGAGCGTATTCCCTTTCCCGTTCCAGCAGAGGGTCAGGTCCCGGTTCAGCATCAGAGCCTGATCATAGGCGCGCAGCGCTTCGGGAAAACGTTCCAGCGCATATAAGGCGGCGGCTTTGCCTTGCCAGGCCAGAGCATGATTCGGATCGAGAGCCAGCGCGCGGTTATAGCTTTCCAGGGCAGCGGCATGGCGGCCTTGCTCGCTCAGAATCGCGCCACGTCGAACCCAGGCTTTGACATAGCCTGGATCGTACTTGAGGGCCTCGTCCAGCATATCCAGCGCCTGGCGCAGACGATGCTGACTGTAGTAGATCTGAGCGATGCCATACCAGGCAGGGGCATAGTGAGGATCGAGGGTGCGCGCTCGCTCAAAGGCGCTCAGAGCCTCTGGCCAGCGCTGGAGGTCATAGAGGACTGCCCCCTTACCGGCCCAGGCGGGAACAAGGTCGGTCTGCAGTCGGGTGGCCTCCTCAAAGGAGTCGAGCGCCTGGCGCACCTGACCCAGCTCGTGGAGCACCTGCCCCCTGCCGCACCAGGCCAGAGCCTGCTGATTATCGTAGCGCAAAGCCCGCTCGAAGGCGTCGAGAGCCTCGCGCTGGCGCCCCCGGCGGCTGAGCAGTAGTCCCTTGTTGTACCAGGCGCGAGCCATGCCGGGGTCGTAGCGCAGGGCGGTCTCAAAGGCGGCCAGAGCCTCTGTCTCGCGATGCAGACCGGAGAGCGCCGCCCCTTTCCCATTCCAGGCGGTGGCGTTACGTGCCTCAAGCTGGAGTGCTCGCTCAAACGCCTGAAGCGCTTCCTGATAGCGATGGAGGGCGTTGAGTGCCGTGCCTTTGCCAATCCAGGAAGTGACCAGCGTGGGGTCCAGATTGAGTGCCTTGTTAAAGGATTCCAGGGCCTCGCGGTGCTGGGAGCGTGCGCCGTGGGTGAGACCGCGCCCCTGCCAGGCCAGGGCCTGCGAGGGGTCGCGAGCAAGGACGCGCTCATAGAGTTCGAGCGCCTCTGTCAGGCGGCCCTGCGATCGTAGCTGGCGAGCCTGTTCGATCAGGCGACTCGTGTCGCTATGCGTCTGTGGAGAGCTGCCTGGCTCACGACACTCGCGCAGAACCTCCAGCACCTCCTGAGCACTGGCCGGGCGCTTCTCCGGGTCCATTTCCAGCATGCGCTGAAGAAGGGCTTCCAGAGCAGGGGGAACAGCCGGATTCAGCTCGGAAGCGGGCCGGAAAAAGAAAGGCTGGTCTGAGGGATCAACGCCGGTGAGCAGATGGTGCAACAGGGCTCCCAGGCTGTAGATATCGGAGCGGGGGGTCGATTGGGCCTTGCCGTACTGCTCTGGGGCCGCATAGCCTGGGGAGCCGAGAGCCGTGGTGTCGCGCGATTGGCCCGGCTTGAAGAGGCGCGCGATGCCGAAATCGATCAGATAGAGGCGCCCGCTGTTATCGATCATCACGTTAGAAGGCTTCAGATCGCGGAAGACAATCGGCGGCTGATGGCTATGCAGGTAGCCGAGCACATCGCAGAGCTGCTCGGCCCAGGTCAGCACCTGGTCAACTGGCAAAGGACCACCACCCTGGCGCGCCAGATATTCCTCCAACGACTCGCCCTCGATGAAATCCATGACCAGATATGAGCGATCGTTTTCGGTAAAGTGATCGTAGATGCGCGGCAGATTGGGGTGGCGCAGCTCGGCCAGCAAGTTGGCCTCACGCTCAAAAGCCTGTTCGGCCTCCTGGACGCGCGCCGGGGTCAGGCCGACCTTGCTCATCTCTTTCACTGCCACCGGACGATTATTCAAGCGCGTATCAGCGGCTTTGTAGACGGCTCCCATTCCTCCCTGACCGATCAGGCTCAGCAGCTGATAGCGTCCGGCTAGCAGCATCTCCTCTGTCAGGGGTCCTGTCGTATGCTGGAACGGCAGGGCGGCGGCGCAGTGCTGACAGAAACGCGCCGTTGGTGGATTGGCCATGCCGCAGCGATCACAAAAGACTTCCTGCTCCTGCGTTGTCATAAAAAAACCCGTCACTCAGGCTCGAACTGCAGCGGTTCCCACTGGCGGGCAGGGGCGTCGCATCGCACTCTTCACCCATCCTATATCATAGCACAGCCAGCCAGGTCGCGGTCGGCCTGCGTGCGCCCGCTCCGCTCCGCCGTTCCCCACGATCGCCGCTGATCTCTCTGCCTCTCGGCGCTGCTCCCGTAGCAGAGAGCTAATCTATGCGCATGCATCGCTATAAGCGGTGCCATCCATAGCTACTCTTTAGGTCTCATCCGGCCCCCTCTGCCCGCGACCTGGAAGCGCGGGGGCCGACCTCTCCTCCTGGCTGCCAAGCACGGTGGGGGGCCGGGTACGCCATAGCTGCAGCCATTCATCGAGGCTCAAAGTTTCGGCGCGGCGCTCCGGCGCGATCCCGGCCTGACGTAGCCAGCTCTGCACTGTCTCGGCTGGCAAGTCCAGTCCACGCGCGAGGGCATTGTGCAGCTGCTTGCGTCGCTCCCCAAAGCCAGCCTGAACCAGGCGGAAGAAGAGGGTGCGCTCCGTGGGGGTCAGCGCTGCCCGCGGCTGAACCTCGACACGCACAATGGCGGAGTCGACGCGCGGCGGTGGATAGAAAGCCCGCGCCGGTACACGGGCGATGAGCTGCGGTCGTCCGAAGAACTGGACGCTCACGCCCAGCAGACTCAGGTCGCCGGGCGCGGCCACGATGCGTTGCGCAACCTCGTACTGAATCATTACAACGATCAGCTGGGGAGGATGCTCGCTCTCCAGAAAATGGCGGAAGGTGGGTGCTGTGATATAGTAGGGCAAATTGGCCACTAGCTTGTAAGGCTGCTTCTCAAAGAGGGCGCGTGGATCAACAGTCAACAGGTTCTGAGCCACCACCTCGACATTGCCAAAGGGAGCGGTGGTTTCGGCGAGCAGGCGCAGCATAGAGCGCTCCAGCTCTACAGCAACCACCCGCCCTGCACGGTGGGCCAGCTCGCGCGTTAAAACGCCGGTGCCTGCCCCTACCTCAAGCACCGTATCAGTTGGGGCCAGCTCTGCCGCGTCCACAATGCGCGCCAGCACGCCACGGTCGACCAGGAAATGTTGCCCGAACGACTTCAAAGGTCGCATGCCGTGCTGCTGGAGTAAGGAGCGCAAGGTGCGCGGGCTGGTCAGATCAAGCTCTTCAGCCATCGTTGGGCGCACTCACCTCATGTTTGTCATGGCTAGTGTTAGAGTTTCCCCGGGCCGGGACGACGCAGCGAGCCTTGCTGATGAGTGTGGACCAGCAGCCAGACGACCACCCCACCGATGGCAAGGGGGAGCGCACACAGGAGGCAGACCACCAGAACCGCGATGATGAGACCGACGGCGGCCCCAAGCAGACCAACAATCAGGGCAATGATGCCGCCGACCAGTCCCACAATGAGACCCACCCCACCCAGCAACAGGCCGAAGATAAGCGCTCCGACCCAGGGGAGCAGCTTGAGAAGCAGCGCCAGCAGAACCAGGCAAGGCACGATCCAGACGAGGTGATGGCCCCGCTGTGGCTGAGGCCGTGCCCACCAGGGGGGCGGTGACCATGCAGGGCGAACGCTTGCCCTCCAGGGCTGAGGCTGACGGAAAGAGGGTTGCTGGTCCGCCTCGGCTCCCGGGTTTGCCCGCAGCTCAGGCTGAGCTGAGACTGCCGCTGACCAACTCTCGCCAGCTTCGTTCAGAGATGCGGCAGACCTGGCTGGTTCGGAGGCCGCCGGCGCCGGGCCTTCCTCTTCTTGATTCGGATAGTCTTGGGCCGGGTAGCCGCGTCGATAACTGTAGTCATGCAACGGCCCCAAATCATGCCCAGGAGGCTCCTGGTGCGGCTGTGGACTCTGACCTCGCCCGCGCCTGCGGCTCAGAAAGCTCCAGGATGAAGAGCGCTGGCTGCCAGCTTCGCCCTCAGCACCAGTGACATGTTGCCCGCTCGCTCTCCCTGATTCAGGTTGCGGCGCTTGCCAGTCTTGCTCTTGCTGCTGCATAGATCTCGCTCCTTGTGGCCCTCACTTCCTGCTGGTACTGGCCCCTTTTTCCCTGACGCTGACCACGGTGATACAAAGTCCCCCCAGGGAACGATCTATTACCATAGGATACGCAAAGGGGCTACGGGGGTTGCAGAGTGGTCTCGAATTACCTATGATGATACGCGAAAACACATCGATCGTTCTATAAATGGAAGAGGGCGTTGGTGCATTCGCCGCCATCAGATCTGCTTGCAAGCCGAGGAGAGAAAGGGAGCAATGGATTACCACGAGAGTCAAGCCGCGGGGGGACCCGAGCGTGGTGGATCGCTGAGCCCCAGGGTCCCGGGGCTGCATCTGCCGGCTCGTCGCCTTCCTGGAGCCAGCGGACAGCCACCTGTCCTGGCTCCGTTACCCACTACGGGCGGGGGGAATGGAATGCCTCCGCTACGTCGCTGGCGCACCAATCGCATTCTTCTGCGCAAGCGCTGGCGCAGGCGTTTCTATCCGCGCCGCACGCCGCGCTGGGCGGTAATGCTCCTGGTGGCCACGCTGCTCGGTCTCGCCCTCTTTTCGAGTAGCGCTGGTGCCGTCTACGCCTATTATGAGGCACAGCTGCCCTTGCTGCGTAATATTGCCAATAACAATGCGCTCTTCCAGACGACGCGCATTTACGATCGCAATGGCAACCTGCTCTATGAGCTGTTTGATCATAGCGCCGATCATGGTCGCCGCACTTATGTCAGTTATACCGATATCTCGCCGCTCTTGATCAATGCCACGGTGGCCGCAGAGGACCATACCTTCTGGGAGAACTCGGGCGTTGATCTGCAGGGCATTCTGCGCGCCGTCTTCTCGAATCTACAGAGCCAGAGCGTCGTTCAGGGCGGCAGCACGATTACGCAGCAGCTCATTAAGAACGAGCTGTTCAGCAATCAGCCCCGGACGCTGGCGGTGAAAGCCGAAGAGGCCGTGTTGGCCTATGGTCTGACACAGCAGTATCCGAAGTGGAAGATCATGGAGATGTACCTCAACACGGTCTACTACGGCGACCTGAACTATGGCGCCGAGGCCGCGGCTGAGAACTACTTCAATCTGCAGCCAAAGTGCACGGCCACGCGCTGCAAGCCAGCGGTGGCCCAGCTCGATCTGGCTCAGGCCTCGCTGCTGGCCGGTCTGCCGCAAAGCCCTTCCTATTATGATCCGACGGTCAATAAGCCTGCGGCCCTGGCGCGCCAGCAGGTGGTCCTGCAGTCAATGGTCGAGCTGGGAATGATTACCGCTCAGCAGGCCGCTGCCGCCGAGGCCGAGAGCCAGAAGTTTGTCTTTAAGCCCTACAGCGAGACCCATCATATTCAGGCCCCCCACTTTGTCCAGTACGTCATCGATCAGCTGACGTCTCTGCTCGGCAGCCAGAATTTACTCGACGGAGGGTATAATGTCTACACCACCCTCGATCTGACGCTGGAGAAGAAGGTCGAGCAGATCGTTCACAATCGCCTCTACACCGTGCAGTACGACTCCTACCTGGGGCAGTATGAGGGGCCGCTGTATAAAACGAACAACGTGAATAATGCAGCAGTAGTGGTGATGAGTCCAACAACGGGCGAGATTCTGGCAATGGACGGCAGCGCCGATTTCAATAATCAGAGTCCCAAGGTGCAGGGTCAGTATAATTCGGCGCTCGCCCTGCGCCAGCCCGGCTCGGCCTTTAAGCCCATCGTCTATGCTGCAGCCTTCGAGATGGGCTGGTATCCGGCGATGATTGTCCCGGACCATCTCACGATTTATCCGACCAAAGATGCAAATTCGCCTTCTGGCTACTATACCCCAAATAACTACGATCAGAAATTTCACACGACCTTTCCGATGACGATTCGCAACGCCATTGCGAACTCGTTTAACATTCCGGCGGTGACGACGGTCGAGTACGTCGGCTTCAACAATGTGCTGAATATGGCCAAGCGTCTGGGGATTACCTCCATCGATACCGCCGACCTGCAGGCCTGTCGCAAGAACTACAATGCACCGAAGGCGACACCGGAACAGTGTTTCTTTCCTTCGATCGCCCTGGGAACGGCGGAGGTCTCCCTGCTGGAACTGACCGGTGCCTATGCCACCTTTGCCAATCAAGGGGTGAGGGTCCCGCCGGTCTCCATCCTGGAGATTACCGATAGCCTGGGTCACCCGCTCTATCGCTATGATGCTGCCCATCCGCATGGGGTGCGTGCTCTGGGAGCTGATGTCTCGTTCCTGATTAGCAGCATTCTCTCAGATAAGGCTTCGCGCTATCATGAGTTTGGTCCGGGTAACCCGCTGGAGCTGACCGATCGCCCAGCTGCCGCCAAAACTGGTACAACCCAGACTTTCCGTGATAACTGGACCGTTGGCTATACCCCCTATCTGGCGGTTGGGGTTTGGGCCGGCAATAGCGATAATAGTGCTATGGATAATGTGATTGGTATCACGGGAGCCGGCCCCATCTGGCATGATGTGATGGAGTATGCTTCGCAGCGCTATCATTATCCGGCTGAGGACTTTATCCGCCCGGCCAATGTCCATCTGGGCACGGTCTCCGCTCTCACTGGTCTCTTGCCGCGTCCAGGCGAGCCAACGGTGAGTGATTGGTTTATCGATGGCACGCTGCCCACGACCTCCTGAGCGCCAGCGGGCGCGGGCGCGACCTCCATCGCTGATGAAGGTTTCTCCTGTCCTCGTCTCTGAAACACCCACCCAGGCGGCGCCGCTCTCCTCAATGGGGGGAGCGGCGCTATTCTCTGTCTTCTTTCCCCTCGTATCGTGATATCATAAAAAGAGCAGAGTAAGGTACTGGATGTTGCAACATGGCTTATTGTGGAGGTTTCTGTTTCTATGAGTAGCGAATCCGGGCAGGAAGCGAGCAAGAAGGGCCCGCAGCAGCCTCAGTCATCAGCCGCTCACACGAACAACGCCAATGCTTCTGCCGCCTCCTCCTCTTCATCATCCTCCGATGCTGAGCAGGAACTCAACGAGGCGCTGGAGAGCGGTTTCCGCCCTCTGACGCGCATGGAGCGTCGTCAGCTCTGGTTGAGGGAGTACGGAGAGCAGGATGTGGCGCTGCAGATGTGGATTCAGCTGGTGGAGCAGCATGATCTAGAGATCGAGATGATGCTGCAGATGCATGGGCTGCTCATTTTCGGGGTGATGGTGAGCACTGCCCACTATGCCCAGTTCTACATTGATCTCAATGAGGAGACGCACCGCGAGCACGATCCCGATACTGCTGATGCCCTGCGCAAGTACTATACGGCGCTGGTGCCGCCGCCCGATCAGCCGGAGTATGGGCCAGAAGGCTTACCGGTTGTCTACCACTATATCCATATGCGCGATGTGACCATCCTGAGCGGCGGACACAAGTTCAAGGTGCCCTACTGGCGGGGCAAAGCCTCGCGCGTCGATGCCTTTGTGGTTGGGGCAACCGTTGGGGATTAGCTCGCCTCGCGCCCACCGTGCCGCAAGCCTGCTGCGAGTCTCCCTTTCCCAAGCCATCCATTAATTGGGCTTCCGCTGGTCCAGTCCTCGCCCTTGCCAGGCTGAAGGGGAGCTGATCCGTCCGTCCTTAGTTGATCTCCCAGACGTAGACGCTTCCATCCTGGCCGCCGCAGGCAAGGTAGCGCCCATCAGGTGACCAGGCGAGGGAGTAAATAAAACCTTGCTGGCTGTCGTGGGCGAAGAGCTGCCGACCATCCATTGCCTGCCAGCAATGGACCTGACCATCGCGTCCGCCGGAGGCCAGCAGGGAACCTCGGGGGCGCCAGCTGAGGGCGTAGACTACCCCCTTGTGCCGGCGATAGATGAGCTGCTGCCTGCCGTGTTGGCTCTCCCAGATCTCGACGCTGCCGCCGGTCTTCCCTGCGGCGACGTAGCGCCCGTCGCGCGACCAGGCGATGGCGTTGATGCGCCGCTGCTGGCCGTAGCAGTGGATCTCTTTCCGTGAGAGGAGCCAGGAGGTCAGAAAGCTGCGTCCTTTGTTAGCAGGGCGTGGCCAGATGTGCAAGAGACCATCGCTGCCCCCCGAGGCGAGGCGCTGACCATCGGGGGACCAGGCTACCGCTTTGACGCTGCGTCGATGGCCGCGATAGCTGCTGCTCTCCCAGGGGCTGGCCGCGGCCCAGACATGGACGGTAGCGTCATCGCTGGCCGAGGCCAGAGACTGGCCATCGGGCGCCCAGGCGACGCTGTAGACGTAGGAGGTATGACCCTGGTAGCTGGTGAGTTCATCGCCTGTGCTCAGGCTCCACAGGCGCACCGTGCCATCGCGTCCCGCTGAGGCAAGGCGCTGGCCGTCGGGGGACCAGGCCAGGCTGTAGACCGGTCCTCGATGCCCATTGCAGCACTGTTGCAGTCGCCCGCTGAGCGCCTCCCAGATCTGGACGCTGCCATCGGCCCCACTGGAGGCCAGAAGGCGCCCATCAGGGGACCAGGCGAGTGTGTAGATGCTGCTGTTCCGACGATGGCCTGTATAGAGGCAGCGTATGATCAGGGGGGCAGTGGGAGGCGCGACGACGGAAACCGCCGTACTCGCAGAGGCCGGCGTGGGCCACGTGGGCCGGTACTGGCTGGCGCTCGGGCGTCCTGAGACAGTCAGGTGCTGGGTGAGCAGGCTTTCGAGTTCGGCTTTGACCTCCTGGATGCTACCCGGGCGGCGGCTGGCCTCTGTCTGGACCATGCGCATCACCAGTGCCTCTAGCCGACGATGTGCGGCGTCCTGCTGTGGAAAAGGGGCGAAGGTGAAAGGAGAGAGCGAGGGGTCCTGACCGGTGATCAGTTGATGGAGCGTAGCCCCAAGGGCGTAAATGTCCGTTTGCGGTGTCGACTGGGCCTTGCCGTACTGCTCGGGGGCGGCATAGCCAGCAGAGCCGAGAGCCGTTGTATCTTTGCTCTGGCCGGGCTTGAAGAGACGCGCGATGCCGAAATCGATCAAATAGAGATGCCCATCGCCCGTCAGCATGATGTTCGCCGGCTTGAGGTCGCGGAAGATAATAGGTGGCTGGCGACTATGCAGGTAGTTGAGCACATCGCAGAGCTGAAGGCCAAGGCGCAGAACCTCGTCAAGGGGCAGTCGCCTGTCAGGTGTCTGACTCAGGCGCTCCTCCAGCGTTTCCCCTTCGATAAAGTCCATCACCAGGTACCAGCGCCCGTTTTCAGAGAAGTGGTCGTAAATACGTGGGAGATTCGGATGAATCAATCCAGCCAGCAACAGGGCCTCGTGCTGAAATGCCGCGGTGGCCTCCTGCAGCTCCTTGGAACTCAAGTACTGCTGACTCATCTCCTTAATGGCCAGCGTACGATTGGCCAGCAGTAGATCGGTTGCGCGGTAGACGGCACCGAAGCCCCCTTTCCCGACCTGAGCGATGATCTTGTAGCGTCCTCGCAGCAAAACGTTGGCTGGCAGGAGACCGGTGGTAGTGCTAGTCGGCGAGGCGGGAGCCGAGGTCGTCTGAGTCGGGATCTGGGCCTGGTCGGCCACTAACGAGGGAGGCGCGCCATTCTGCAGCGGACGGCCACAGGCGAAGCAGAAACGGGCCTGGGGACGATTAGCCGCGCCACAGATGTCACAATAAAGAAGAAAGGAACCCTGCATGGCTTGCTGGTCCTGCATGCTACCGATGATCTGCCTGCATGGTAGCATCTGGAACGTTCGTCTGTCAAGAAGAGGGATGACAAACGATGAGCTATCTCATGCTGCTTGGTACGGGCACCTGTCAAATCGAGCTGGAGCGCCGGGCCTCCAGCGTTCTCCTGCACCTGGCTGGGCTGCCCATCCTCTTCGATTGCGGGCGCGGCATCAGCCAGCGTCTCGCTGAAGTTGGCCTCAATCCCAACGCTCTGGAGCATATCGTCATCTCGCACTTTCACCCCGATCACGTCTCCGATCTCATTCCCCTGCTGCATGCGGGCGCCTGGTCGCGGCGGCAGCCGCGTAAACATGACCTCCACCTCTACGGGCCGCCTGGACTGCAGCGCCTGATCGATGGACTGATGCGCCTCTTCAGTCCACACAGCTTCCGTCAGCCCCATTATCAGATTCTGGTCCACGAAATTACAGAGGAAGCATTTCAGATCGGCCCTTACCGCTTTGATTTCATCGAGCTGCCGCCCGCGGGCAACCACGGCCTGCGTTTCAGCTGGCAGGGGCAGCGCTACGCCATTACCGGCGACTCCTCCTTTCATGAGCAAGAGCGCCTCTTTCTGCAGGGCGTGGACCTGGCCATCATCGACTCTGGCCATCTCAGCGATGACGAGATCGTCCAGCTGGCCGCTGCTACCCAGGTCAGGACGCTCGTCTGCTCGCATCTCTACCGCGAGCTTGACGCCGCCCGCCTGCAGGAGCGGGCGCGCGCCGAGGGCTATCGCGGCCTGATCATCGTTGGGCGCGATCTCATGACCTTTGCCTTGCCCGACGAGTGACACACGAGCGAACAGACGAGCACTGAGACCTTAGTCGTTTGGACAGAGGCGATGAGCGGTTAAGAGTTCCGGTGGAATCGGGCGATCTGGCAGCGGCGGGCGCCCGCGGTGATGGTAGAGGTGCATACCGCTGCGGGAATCGATCAGCACCAGGGTGAACTGGCGCAGCAGGGGACTGCCCGGAGGCAGCGCTCGCGCCACGCGATCACCCGGAAGCCGCGGATTGAGCACGATCCAGTCGACGCTGGCTCCTGGATTGCGCAGAGCTTGCTGCCAGAGCCGGCCCGAGCCATCGTAGATCACATTACGGAAGTTGATGCCGGCCTCCGAAACGTCGAAATTGGTGGGAGAGACGTCCTCTAAGATCAGGCCGCCGTTGTAGTGCCTGGCCAGGTAGATGCTGACCGGGTGGGTGCCGGTGCAGGAGTTCCCGTAGAGGCCGTCCTGCAGGGTCACAATGCCGGTCGCGGCAATGAAGCAAGCCTGACCGCAGATCGCTCCGGCGCAGGCCAGGCGCCCCAGGAGATGAAGCCGCCCCCGCAACAGGCGCAGCCCACTGCTCATCAACGTGGCCAACAGCAGGGCAGCTGGCACCACAACCGCCGCGCCGTGCCGATCGTTGTAGAGGCGCCCGGGATCATGGCCCGGCCCGATCTCCGGTAACAGGATCAGCGCCTGCCCGCTATAGATCGAGAGCACATAGAAGCCGAGGGGGGCCATGAAGGCGATCAGAGCCAGGGTCTCCGGCCTCAGCCGGTGACTGAGCAGAAAGAAGATGAAGGCCAGCAGCGAGAGAAAGAGCAAAAATGGCCCGAAGGTTTTCACAGAGAGCAGCATGTAGGTCAGCAGCGAGAGACTGACATTGTGATAGGTATAGAAGCGGCCAGCTCGGGCGAAGCTGGAGAGCAACATCTCAGAGGAAAAAGGGCCATGCAAGAAAAAGAAGGTGTCGCCAAAGATGATGCGGTTCCAGGCCAGCCAGAGGGCGATGCCGAGGCCCCCCAGGAGGGCGAAAACGAGGGTATTGGCGCAGATCTCGGCGAAGGAGCGCCGCTTGAGCAGGCTGGTCAGGCTGACCAGGAGAAGCAAACAAACAAAGAAAGACCAGCCTTCGTAGCGGGAGAGCGTTGCCAGGAAGGTGCCGGCAGCCGCCAGTACCAGGTAGCGCGGGCGATTCTCCTGGGCCCAGCTCAAGAAGTAGTAGCCGGCCACCGTCATCATGCAAATCAGGATTAATTCGGTGAGCGGTGTCGACTGAAGGTAGAGAATATTGGGATTGAGCATGAAGACCAGGGAACAGAGGAAGGCGGCCCAGCGGTCGCGTGTCAGGCGCAGGCCACCGCGGTAGAGGTAGAGGGCAGCGATGATATAGCAGATCATTGAGACAAAGCTGCCGGCTAGCCCAGAGTGCCAGAGGAAGTCATTCCAGACGAAAGGCAGCATCAGCACATGAGGCAGCGGCAGCCAGACGCCGCCAAGCTGGGCCAGACCGGGCGTGGCGCTATCGAAGACGCTGCGGGCGATGCGCAGGTGGGCGTAGGCATCTCCGTAGAGTAGGATCTCCTGATGGACAAAGAAGTAGACGCAGGCCGAGATGCTGCTCAGGCAAGCGCAGAGGAAGGTCACCAGTGCTCCCAGGTCATGGGGACGCGAGCGCCGAATGCGCGGCAAGGGACGGATGGTCGTCTCGGGTGTCAAAACCAGGCGCAGTGGCTTGAAGGGGGTATGAGCGCCCAAGCGAATAGGGGTCAGGCCGACCTCGATCTCGCTCGGCCCGCGCTGAGGAGTCGAGGGAATCACCGTAGAGCTGAACTGGTTGATAGATTGTGGCTGCTTGAGCAGGTGGAAGCCGTGCAGTGTCTTCTGCCAGTAGTGGGGCCGAACCAGCAGCTCGGCGAGGGCCAGATAAGCGGCCAGGCTGTCCAGCAGCCAGCAGCAGGGCATCAGCAAGGCCCAGGGCACCAGCGCATAATAGCGGCGATGCAGCAGCGCCAGCAGGTTGAGGTAGAGGTGGAAAAAGTTGCCGAAGATCAGACAGAAGGCGCCCGCGTAGAGGATGGGGCCGGGGAAGAGCAGGTGGTAGAAAGCCTGGTAGCGGCCACCGGTGCAGACGTAGAAGA
Organism: Thermogemmatispora sp.; assembly: GCF_019683635.1. GTDB lineage: Bacteria > Chloroflexota > Ktedonobacteria > Ktedonobacterales > Ktedonobacteraceae > Thermogemmatispora. Next base: position 21,881 of record NZ_JADGIA010000004.1, read on the forward strand.
TCGAGAGCGCCCAGACGATGGGATTCAGGAGAAGGCTGGCGGCGCTGGCGCCGATCACCAGTTGCACGCTACAGAGTTCGCGCAGGCGCCGCTCGCGCCAATAGGCCAGGGGATGGCGCATATAGACCAGATAGGTCTGCATATAGCCTTTAATCCAGCGCGAGCGCTGGCGTAGCCAGTTGCTGAGGCGAGAATTAGCCTCCTCATAGGTCGTCGAATCGAGAATCACGGTCTTGAAGCCATGTCGGAAGAGGCGCAGGCCGAGATCGCAGTCCTCGGTAACATTGAAGGCGTCCCAGCCGCCGACGGCGCGCAGCACAGAGACGCGAAAGTGGTTCGAGGTGCCACCGAGCGGCAGCGGCAGACCGAGCCGTTGCAAGCCCGGCAGCACCAGATCAAACCAGAGGGAATACTCAGCGGTAAAGAGGCGAGTCAGGAGATTTTGTGAAGGATTATAGCAATTCAGACGCGCCTGCACGCAGGCCAGCGAGTAGTCGTGCTGAGCGAAGGTCAGCACAGCTTTTTTCAGCTGCAAAGGATCGGGGATATCCTCGGCGTCGTAGATGACCAGGTAGTCGCCCCGGGCGTGTAGCAGTCCATAGTTACAGGCGCGGGCCTTGGTGCGGGGATAGCCGCGTGGCACGACGAGCACCCGGAAGTGAGCGGGGAGGGCCAGCTGCTTGAGGGCGGCACGCGTCTCCACATCATCTTCCTCTGTCAGCAGGAGGATCTCCAAACGATCGCGGGGGTAGTCCAGGGCGCGCAGAGCGGTCACCATCTGGCCGACCACGGCGGCCTCACGGTAGAGCGGGCACAGGATGGTGTAGCGGGGCCAGTCAGCATTATTGAGGGCCTTGATCAGATGCTCGTCGATCCCCTCATCGCCGCTGGCCTCGACGGGGGCCAGCAGGTGGGTACCCAGAATAGCGAACTGCAGCAGCAAATGGGCAACATAGAGCAGCGTGATCAGGGTCGAGGCCACAACCAGCAGCACTGGCCCTTTCCAGGCCAAAGCGCTGCCCCAGATCAGCAAGAGGCCACCCAGTATCATAAGCTGCGCCCGACTGAAGGTGTGCAGGGCGGCGCGCTCAGGGTGGAATGGTGCAAAGACGGTCACCTCCTTGCCATGAATCAGGATCGGACGGCAGGCCGCACGCTGGTATTCTGCAAGCTCGCGACTGTTGCTGCGCGCCGCGCTGGGGCTAACGTTGCCCTCTAGCCAGCGCCGATAGCGCGCCACACGGTTGCGAAATTGTAGCTCGCTGAATTTAGGGGACTCTTTTGTCAGAAGACCGGACGCCATTGAATCCTCTCCTCCACACTCCTCCAGTAATACTGCTCAAATACATCCATGCTCTTCTTGATAGCAGCGACCGCTGTAGTTGCTCAGCTCGCAGAGGGCTTCCCAGCAGAGGGCGAGCTTGCGCCGCAGTGACGGCCTGACGGGTTCGCTCGCTTTCTCTGTGCCAATCGCGATCTCGGTGTAGACGTAGCCAGCGCGCACAAATTTATGGATCATTTCGGCATTAATGAGGTGCCCCTGCATCTCCAGGGCTTGTTGACGGAAAAACTCGGCGCGATAGAGCTTAAAGGGACAGGAGAGATCGCGCACACGCAGACCCAGAGTGAAGCGCAACAGCCAGCTCCAGAGCAGCGCGGTCAACTGCTGCCAGCCCTGGCGCTGGCGAAAGCCGAGCACTGCGTCGTAGTCGCTCAGCAGGGCAAAGCTGCGCTTGAGGAGGTCCACATTGAAGCCAGGCTGAGCCTCCGTGAGGAGGACGAACTCTTTGCTGGTTTGGCTCAGGGCACTGACCAGGGCCTGGCCATAACTGCAGCTCGCGGGCTGGTGTAGGACGATCAGCCGCGGCTCCTCCGCGGCAAGGCGTTCGAGCAGTATGCCAGTGCGATCATGGCTCCCGCGATCGACAGCAAGAATCTCCAGGTCATCGGCCCAATCTGCCAGGTTGCTCAGCAGCGAGCGCACAACCAGTTCGATGCTCGCTTCGTCGTTCTGCGTCAAGAGCACGATCGAGAGGCTGCGTGGAACAGCGGCGGCTTCAGTATTGGACAGGACTTGCGCCCTGCCCGGTGCCTCCGTATCCTTGGTGTCGCTTTGTGCCAGGGACGATATGCTCATTGTGCTAGATATCCTTTCTCTAGATATGTGGCTACAGGTGCTTATTACCGTCTTTCTTCACACCGTAGAAGAAAGCTTTCCTTGCCTTTCTTAAGCTATTATGCGGGTGAGGAATTTAATATGTATTTGAATATGACCAAGACGGAGATAAGAGGGGACGAATGTTTGCTTCTGCATAAAAGACTGGCATAGTCTCTTTGATATGAAGTACAATCAATTAATACAAGATCGTCGCTGATGAGAGAGGGGCTGAGAGATAGAGCGTAGGACTCTTGCCCGGAGAGTGTAGCTGGGCGGACAGCTTTTCGTCGTAGTACCTAAAAGGACGATCAGATGAGAGGAAGATTCCGACCGTGGCTATGCTCTATCGTCAGCGGCTCATCTTAGCACTGGCCGAACTGGCTGAGGGAGAGCTAGAGGAGGAGGCGGCGCAGCAGCTGCTGATGCTCTTATGCGACCGTGTGCGGAGCGAGCAAAGAGAGGCTCCTTATGAATTCGTTCCTGGGGGGAGGCGCTGGCGCAGCTTTGTTCTGGAGCACGACCTGCAGACGCTGCGTCTGCGTCGCTATCTGACGCCGCCGCCGCGGGTGGCGCTGCTTGCTCCTGTGGCAGGAGGCTCCTACCTGTCCCAGCTCCGTCAGGAGGATCGCCGCTTGTTGTCGCAAGTGTGGGAGGAAGGCCGGGGCCTGATGGCTGAGCGGAGTGGAGGCTTGCAGCTGCTGAGATGGCACCGGCAGCCCAGTGCTCTCCCCTCGCTGGAGGGGGGGCGTGGCGAAGCAGAGGAGAGCGCCTGTCTCTTCACGCTCGGCTACGAAGGCTTAAGCCTGGACGCCTATCTAACTCTGTTGCTCTCCCATCAGGTGCGTCTTCTAGTCGATGTACGACGTCACCCATTTTCGCGCAAGTTTGGCTTTGCCAGGAAGCGCCTGGCTCAGGCCCTCTACGAGGTGGGGATCGCCTATCTCCATCTCCCGGCTCTGGGGGTGCCCTCCGAGCTGCGGAAAGAGCTGGAGAGCGAAGATGCGTATCGCGCTCTCTTTGCTCGTTATGTCACTGATCTGCTTCCGCAGGCAAAGGAGAGCATTGAGCAGCTAGCAGCTCTCATTGCTGAAAAGAGGCGAGTGGCGCTGACCTGTTTTGAGGCTGATCCCGGCCACTGCCATCGTGCTGTCCTGGCTGCGTACCTGCGTCGGCACGGCCACATCACTGTTCCTATCGTGCACGTAACCAGTACAACTGTCTCTGTCGAAGTGCAAGAGCCTGGCTAGTTGCAGCTGGCAGACACTGGCTGTGCTGGAAGGCTAGACGGCTGTGGCCAGCCAGGGCTTGAAGTGAGGGGACCGACCCCGCTGGCGCAAAGGAGGCTCTAGCGTGTATCTGCCTGAGACCCTGCCCGATGCTCGTGTATTGATCGCCGTCAAAGCCTATCCCCTCCCCTCCAGTAAATACGAAGAGCTGGTCTGTACCGCGGGAGTGCTAGAAAATGGCAGATGGATACGCATTTACCCGATACCCTTCCGTAGCCTTCCCTATGGAGAGCAATATCGTAAATTCGAGTGGATTCGGCTCAATCTCGTCAAGAATGCTAAAGATTTTCGCCCAGAGAGCTATCGGCCTCGCCTTAATCTTGACGAGCCAATCATACTCGATGGCCACATATCTGCTAGCCCCCAAGGCTGGGAAGAGCGCAAGAGCTATGTGCTTCGGGAAGTCTTCGATTCGATGTCGGAGGTTATTCGCTTGGCCAAAGGTCCAGAGCTGCGTTCGCTAGCTGTGCTTAAGCCTCGTGAAATCATCGACTTCACGATAGAGCCGACTAGCCGTCGCTGGAAAAAGAAGTGGGACGATTACTTTCTACAAAGCAATCTATTTGAGCAAGACAACTCTGGGGAGGGGAAGAGGAGAGTTCCTATTAAGAAGCTGCCTTACAAATATTCCTATGTCTTCATGAGCGAAGGTGATAGCAAACCTCATAAGCTCTTAATAGAGGATTGGGAGCTTGGTGCACTGTACTGGAACTGTTTGACGAGTACTGAGGGCGTTGAAGAGGAAGCCAATCGCCTGGTGCGTCGCAAGTATCTGGATGAGTTTTGCTCAACGAGAGATATCTATTTGTTTCTGGGTACAACTTGGCAGTACCATCGGATAAGTCTTAACCCTTTTATTATTATTGGTGTTTTCTATCCGCCAAAGCAGTCCCAAAAGCAAAAAGCCACCCCTATTCAGCTCAACCTTTTCTAAAGAGAAAAAGGAGCAGCAACAGTTCAGACCAGAGTCACGCGCTCCTTGCGCCATTCCAGCTTGCTATATTTTTCGGCCACGAGCTGCTCGGCCAGCTCCAGCTCGGAGCGGCTCAACTCACCGGGCACAAACTCCCGCTCCAGAGCCTGACCGAAGCCCTGACGGAAAGCCTCTGCTACCTGCTCCCAGCTCGCGTCTGGAGCGAAAGCATGCAGCGGCTGCGTCTTCTGGCGATAAAAGGCCAGAGCCTCGGCCCGGGCGGCCTCATCGGGGAAGCGCAGCAGCCCATAGAACTCCTCTGCCCGATCGTCCAGCGGCAGAGAACCCTGCTGCAGCAGGGCATCCTCGCGCCAGACCTGGGCGCTGCCCACCAGCTTATAGCCACCGCTGGTCAAATCAGCCTGGGTTGAAGAAGCGAAGCAGGCCGCCGAGGGATGCTTCTGCACGCGACCATCGCTGATCTCTGCCTGCACGCCCAACAAGGCCAGCGCCTCTAATAAGCCGTGGGCCAGGTAGCTATAAGCTGCCACCACTCCGGAAGGCACCCCATAACGTCGGCTGATCACGATGCTGTAGGTGAACTCATCGCGGTGATAGACTGCGCGGCCCCCGGTTGGACGGCGCACCAGAGCCACACCGCGCTCGCGGCAGAGATCGCTGAGAATCTCGCGTTCTACGTTCTGAAAGCGGCCCAGCGAGATCGATGGCTGTGACCAGCGGAAAACACGCAAGGTTGGCGGCGCCTCGCCGCGCAAATGATGAATGAGAATGGCCTCATCGATAGCCATATTCAGGGCCGCATCGCGCACACCGGTATCGAGAAAACGAAACATCTCGGCCATAAGCTGCTATCCTTCTTGTCTCCAAGCCAGGCTCACGACGACGTCGCGCGGGAAGCCGCCCGGGCCAGCCACTTCGCTCGCTGTTCCTCGCGTGCCGTTTCCGAGGCTGGCACATAGCTGGCCAGGAAGGCATCACGGAAAGCCGGAAAGGTCCCGGCCAGAATCGCCGCACGTGCCTCCGCGGCCAGGCGCAGCATGAAGCGCAGATTGTGAATGCTCCCCAGGCGATAGTAGAGCTGCTCCTCTGCCCGCGCTAGGTGGTGCAGGTAAGCAGCGCTATAGTGGCGACAGGTATAACAATCGCAGCCCTCCTCGACAGGACCATGCTCTGTGCGAAAGCGGGCTCGCTTAATATTAACCCGTCCGTAGCGCGTAAAGAGGCCGCCGTGGCGTGCCACCCGCGTTGGCAACACGCAGTCGAACAGATCCATTCCCAGGTCGATCCCCATAATCAGGTCCTCGGGTGAGCCGACCCCCAGCAAATGGCGTGGCTTCTCGCGGGGCAGCGCGGGCGTTGTCGCGCGCAGCAGCTCCCACATCAGCGCTTTTGGCTCGCCGACCGACAGTCCCCCGATCGAGAGGCCGAAGAATGGCAGCGAGCCAATGAAGCGAGCGCTCTCCTGGCGCAGCTCAGGCTCGAAGGCCCCTTGGACGATACCAAAGAGAGCCTGGGGGCGCTCTGGGCGATGTGGATGCTGAGTGAAGGCCTCCAGGGCGCGCAGGGCCCAGCGATGAGTGCGCTCCATTGCCGCGCGAGCCTCCTGGGGCGTACAGGGATAGCCGCTACAGATATCCAGGGGCAGGACAAAATCGGCTCCTAGCTCGGCCTCGATCTGCAAGCCACGCTCAGGAGTCAACAAGTGCAGCGAACCATCCAGATGCGACTTAAAAGTCACGCCTTCCTCGGTGAGCGTGCGCAGGTGGCCCAGACTAAAGACCTGGAAGCCGCCGCTATCGGTCAACATCGGACCGGGCCAGCGCATAAAAGCGTGCAAGCCGCCGAAGCTATCGATCAGCTGCGAACCGGGGCGCAGCATCAGATGATAAGTATTGGCGAGAATGATCTGCGCGCCTGCGGCCTGCACCTCCTCGGGGGTCAGACACTTGACCGTGGCCTGCGTGCCAACGGGCATAAACATCGGCGTCTGAATCAACCCGTGGGGGGTCTGGAGCGTACAGGCGCGCGCCCAGGTCGGGGCCGACGGCGCTGGAGGATTCTCGACGTCGATCGTAAAAGCAAACGAGCTGGAACGAGCCGCGAGTGCGTCCACTGGCCACTCCCTTTGCAACAACGAGCTTGCCTGATGAGAGGGGGCCGGCCCAGTCAAGTCAGCGCCGCCGGGTGGGTATAGCGGGCCGGGTTGACGAAGCCCTGAATCACCAGGCAGCGGCTCAGATCAGCTCAGTAGAGCGAGAGGACACGAAACCTGAGCCGGGCAATCTCATTACACCTATCTGCCGGGCGCGACTCCTCTGTTGAGAGTATAGCGAATTGGCAGGGTTTACGCAACGTCTCGCCCGACGCAAGCTCTATCTGGCGGCGACGCTGGCTCTTTTTGACAAAGCGAGAAACATCGTGAAACCAATGTAAGGCCGTCCACTTCACATGAAAAGCGCGTAAAAATATCAAAACGCTGACTGATTGGGACTAGAATCACTTGAAAAACAGCAAAAGTTGGTGTATGCTTTCAAGCGGTAATCCGAGACTGGTCTTGCGCACAGTGCCATCAGGCATGGGTCCCACGCTGCTCAGGGCGACAAACAGACTGGTGACAGAGGCCAGAAATGGACCTGAAAGGATACCGACCATACCACTAAGGAGGTCCTTGGTTGAGTTTCGTCGACAAAACTCTCAAGTGCCGTGATTGCGGAAACGAATTCGTCTTCACAGCAGGGGAACAGGAGTTTTTCCAGCAAAAGGGCCTGCTGAACCAGCCTGCGCGTTGCCCGGCCTGTCGGGCCTTGCGGCGTCAGGCAGCAGGAGGAGGAAGCAGCCGGAGTGAGCGCGCGCCACGTGAGATGCACACGGTGATCTGCGCCGAGTGCGGGCAGGAGGCCAAAGTGCCCTTCCTCCCTCGCAACGACCGGCCTGTCTACTGCAGCAGCTGCTATGACAAAGCGCGCGTGGCGCGACGCTAGCCGGCGACGTTCGCTGCGGATCAGTCCCTGATCGGACGAGCTGGACAGGTCAGGTCAGGTCAGGTTCATTGCCTGCATCCAGGCTGTGAGGTGGCCAGGAGCGCAGGAGAGACGGGGGACAGATAGCGCACCCCTTGTTCACCTCCCTCCACTGCGCAGCTCTGCTTGTGGCTCGCGCTCTTGTGAGGGAAGGTGATCCTGGAACGTAGGAATCATTGTAGCAATTGATCTGCTTCACGGACAAGACCAAGGTCTGCTCTTGGCCTTGTCTCTTTCTTTTCTTCGTTCATCGGCGCTCGGGTGCTCGCCGTCGACTGCTTGACAGTAATGCCTCGCACCTTATAATTACAAGGTAATACACAGGCAGGTGTCTAACATTTCTCAACGGCCAGCTAAATTTGTTGAACAGTATACGCACAGGCAGAGGATCGGGTACCCAGATATGGATTCACGTGAACAAAATGGAAGCCGGCATGAGGCGGGTACCCTGATGGGGCCAGAGGGAACTGATGGCCGACTCGTGGCCTCGATGGTTTCCCCAGATATGAGCGTGGACACCGATGCACTCATCACTGCAGCCCCGGATGCCGCCAGTCAGGATCAGGATCGGCAAGGGCGGCGACAGCGAACCTGGACGGTGATCTATCCATATCAGCCCTCTGATGGGCATCTGGAGGGCGATGCCCTTGAGCAATTGCTGGCGGAGACACGGGCTTATCTCTCGCCACAGGATCTGGCGAAGATCGAGCGGGCTTACGAGCTGGCGAATCGGGCCCATATGGGGGTACGGCGTCGCTCGGGCGAGCCGTATATTCAGCATCCGCTGGCGGTGGCGCTCATTCTGACTCAGATGCGCATTGATGCCGATGGCATTGTGGCCGCCTTACTCCATGATGTGGTTGAGGACAGTGACTATACCTTGGAGGAGGTACGGGCCCAGTTCGGTCCGGCGGTGGCGACCATTGTGGACGGGGTGACAAAGTTTGATGCTCTGGCCGGCAAGCCCGGGTCCGGCTCCCCATCCGGGAGCGGCTCGCGTACGCCTGCCCCCGAGTCCGAACGCGCAGAGGAGGCTGTGCGCGATCTCAAGAGCCGCCTGCGCTCCGAGACGGTGCGCAAGATGCTCCTGGCAATGGCGGAAGATCCGCGCGTGGTGGTCATCAAGCTGGCCGACCGCCTGCATAATATGCGTACGCTCAGCGCCATGCCGCCGACCAAGCAGCAGATTATTGCCCGCGAGACAAGCGAGATCTATGCGCCACTGGCGCGACGGCTGGGCATGGGCCTGGTGCAGGCCGAGCTGGAAGATCTGGCCTTTTATTATCTGGAGCCGGAACGCTACGAGCGCCTGGCGCGTGAGGTCGAGGAGGAGCGGCGCAAACGTCAGCCGTATGTCGATGCCGTCTGCAGTGCCATTGAGGAGGAGATGCGCCGCGCCGAGATCCATGCCGAGGTGCTGGCCTGGCAGAAGCATCTGGCCAGTATCAACCGTAAGTTGCTGCAGAGCGGCGGCGAGGTTAGTCAGCTGCATGACCTGGTCTCGTTCCGTATCCTCGTTGATAGTGACCACGACTGTTATCTGGCCCTGGGCCATATCCATGCTCTCTGGCGGCCAAAAGATGGGCGCATCAAGGACTATATCGCTACCCCCAAGGTCAATGGCTACCAGTCCCTCCATACGACGGTCTTCTGCCTCGATGATCGCCTCGCTGAGATCCAGATCCGCACCCACGAGATGCAGCGCACGGCGGACTATGGGATCGCCAGCTATTGGTACCTGCGTGAGCGCGGTGGCTCTCGCCTCTCCTATCGCGAGATGATCGCCTGGATCGAGCAACTGCGCGAGTGGCAGCGTGAGCTGCCGCAGAGCGCCGATGATTTCATAGAGGCCGTCAAGGGCGATATCTTCCAGGAGCAGATTTTTGTTTTTACCCCCAAAGGGGAAATTAAGGATCTTCCCCGCGGATCGACCCCGGTCGATATGGCCTATCGTATCCACACGGATATCGGCGATCACTGCGCGGGGGCCCGGATCATCACAAGCCTGGGTGACAGCGAGCGCCTGGTGACGCGCCTGGTCCCGCTGGATTATGAGCTGAAGAGTGGCGAGATCGTCGATATTGTGACCAACCAGGCGATTCATCCGACGCGCGACTGGCTGACCTTTGTGCGTACGGCCAACGCGCGCACCAAGATTAAGCGCTACCTGAAGAATCACGAGCGCGAAATCAATCTGCAGCTTGGACGCGAGCGGCTGGATCTGGCGCTGAAGGCGGCGGGAGCAGTGGGCCTTGAGGCTCTGCGCGATGAGGAGCTGCTGCCCTTAGCGAGCGCGCGCAAGTATCAGTCGGTGGAGGCCCTCTATGTGGCGCTGGGACGGGGAGATCTGCCAATAGAGGACCTGGTCGAGCAGCTGCTACCGGTCTTGCGCGAGCGTGGGGCGCTGCGGCAGGCCGAAGCTACCGCTGGATCATCTGACTCCGAGGGGCTGCCTGTGGTCGCCGGTCCAGCGCTCAATGGGCACCGTTTGCCGGCACCGGGTGCGGCGGCCCAGACCAACGAGAGGCCTCCGGCCCCTGGCGTGGCTACCCGCCTCGCTCATTGCTGTTGTCCCCTTCCGGGGGACACCATTGCTGGCTTTCTCAGCCCGAATAAGGGGTTGATCGTTCACCGCCAGGATTGCCGTACGCTCCAGCGCTTCCGCGAGCGTGTCAAAGGTCGGATCTTTGCTCTGGACTGGTCGCAGGTCAAAACGCAGTCCTATCTAGCCCCTATCACTATTGTGGCCCGTGATCGGGCTGGCCTCCTGCGCGATGTTGCGGCGGTGGTCAGTGATGCCGGCATCAACATGACGGCGGTCTCCTCAACGACGAATCCGGCCTTACAGAAGGCCGTGATTACGGCAACGATGGAGATCCAATCGGTGGACCAGATCGAGCGCGTTTTCAAACGCTTGCTCCAGGTCAAAAGTGTGGTTAGCGTGCGGCGCAACCTGGGGCATCGGGCTGGCCAAAGTGGTAGAGTCAATAGCCGCGCAGGCGCAGAGAGTACCCTTTCCGAGCCGCTCAGCTGACCCGGCAAGGCAAAGAGCGTCTTTGATCAGCAAGCGAAGCGGAACGCCTCTCTGTGGCCGCTCTCTTGCTGGTGCTCTCCCTCGTTGCCAGGCGATGTACTTCCTGCTTTTGACTGAGCGGGCAGACGTGGGCGGCTGAGCTTGCCGCTGTTGCCTCTGTGACAGGCTGGCTGCGGGCCATTTCTCTCCTCTCTGATGTGATGGTACTCTTTACCCTGGGGTTGTCCAGCAGATGTCATCTTCGTTCGCCAAACCGATCGCGCTTTGGTTCCGCGCTGACAGGGGTTTCCCGGGGGTCTGTGCCTGTGGGGGCAGCTAGACAACGCTATCTGCAAGGTCTATAATCTGAAAGGATGTACTGCTAGAACCTGTGGAACTCTAGGCCCGGGATGCTGCCAGGGACAAGTGAAGGAGCACATTGGTGAAAAAGAACGGTGGCAGGGCCTCTGACGATTCTTGTAAAGCTACCCTGGAAGAACGATAAGTGAATCTACACGGGACCATATCCTGCAGTTTTCTGCATGAAATATAGAAATGTGCACATGGTCGAGATGACGATCAAGCCTGAGTCAGGCCGGCAGTTGGGAGGGCGCTTATCCGTGTCTGCGGCGGGAGCGCCGGGGGAAGTGGAAACTGGCGGAGGTCTGACCACTGCCGTTGGAGAGAAGCCCCCCGACGAGCGCGCGGCAGAAGCCTTGCTGGCTCGTGTCCGCGAATATATGTCTCCCGCTGAGATTGAGCAGGTACAGCATGCTTTGCGTCTGGCGCAGGAGCGCTGTCGCGGTGTCAGGGGAAAGCGTGCCCTGCCCCCCCTGGAACATGCGCTGGGGGTGGCCTTAATCCTGGCCGAGATGCGCATCGATGCCATCGGCGTCGCCGCGGGCCTGATTTTCGAGGCGGTTGATGCCGAGCTGCTCTCGTTGGAGCGCGTGACTGAGGAGCTGGGGCAGCCGGTGGCGCGCGTGGTGAGCAGTATGCTGCGCCTCAACATTCTGGAGCGCAAGAAGCATGTTGGCGCTCAGCTTTTGCCTGCGGGCCGTACCGAGGTGGAGAGCAGCCGCGAGAGCCGTAAGCGGCGCAACCGCGATGCGCTACAGCATCAGCAGGCGGAGACGGTGCGCAAGATGTTTCTGGCCATGTCCGATGATCCGCGGGTAGTTCTGCTGAAACTGGCCTATCGCCTGCACGCGATGCGTATGTTGCGCGATCCGGTTTTCCAGTATGACCCGCAGGAGCGGCTGACGATGGCGCGCGAGACGCGCGAGATCTATGCACCGCTGGCGGGCCGCCTCGGGATGTCACGCGTGGAGTGCGAGCTGGAGGACCTGGCTTTCGAGATCTTGCAGCCTGTGCAATATGCCTGGGTCCGTGATCAGATGGAGGCCGAGAAAAAGCAGTGGGGGGCCTATGTGGAGAAGGTCTGTGAGATTCTGCGCCGCGAGATGGCGGCCATCGGCCTGAAACATGTGGAGGTCTCTGGGCGCATTAAGCACCTCTACAGCTTCTACAAGAAGATTCTGCGCGCCGCTGGCCTGCCGACCCAGCCGAGCCTGCTTGGCACAGAGAGCCTGGAGGATTTGAAGCGCGGCCTGGATCTGAATCAGATCCATGATGTGATCGCCTTCCGCATCCTGGTGGAGACCACCCAGGATTGTTATCTGGCCTTGGGCCATGTCCATAGTCTCTGGAAGCCTAAAGAGGGCCGTATTAAGGACTATATTGCAAATCCCAAGCCGAACGGCTATCAGGCCCTCCATACGACGGTCTTCTGCGTCGACGAGCAGTTGGTGGAGATTCAGATTCGCACCTTTGAGATGCATCAGATCGCCGAGTATGGGGTGGCCATGCACTGGCACTATAAGGATGTGGGGGATCACGCTTCTCCTTCAGCCAAGGAGCTGTTGACCTGGCTACGCCAGCTGGCTGAGTGGCAGCGCGAGCTGCGGGCTTCGCAGAGCGGCGAGCCTGAGCCACCAGAGAGGTCGCGCAGCGATCCGTTCTCTGAGCAGATCTTTGTCTTTACTCCCAAGGGCGAGGTTAAGGATCTGCCAGTTGGCTCGACGCCGATCGATTTCGCTTATCGCATCCATAGCGAGATTGGTAACCACTGCGCCGGTGCACGCATCATTACGGAGATCGGCGATGGCGAGAGCGAGCGGCTGGTAGCGCGCATGGTTCCCCTTGACTACGAGCTGAAGAATGGGGAGATCGTCGATATTACAACAAGCCGCACGGCTCATCCGAGCCGCGACTGGCTCAATTTTGCGCGCACAGCCACGGCTCGCAGCCATATTCGCCGTTATCTGAAGGCCCACGAGCGCGATATCAATATCCAGATTGGACGGGAACGCCTGGATCGCGAGCTGAAGGCCCTCGGCGTCCGCGGACTGGAGGTGCTGACGGAGGATCTGCAGGATCGTTTGCTGGAGGAGTACAACGCTCAGCGCGAGCAGCGGGAGCCGCGCCTGGCTTCCTTTGAGGATCTGCTGGCGGCTATTGGCAGCGATAAGATCCGCCAGCACTGGGTGGCGGTACGCCTGGGCGAGTATCTGCAGATCCGCGACCGCGATGGACGTGAGCGTGAGAATGGCGCTCACCAGGAGGAGGAGCCGCTGCTGTCAACGAGCAGTACGAAGGAGGCTCCAGCGGTCAATCTCTATGTCGATGGGGTCACTGGCCTGCTGACACGCCTGGCAAACTGCTGCTGCCCTCTGCCTGGCGATGCTATCGTGGGCTTTATTAGCCGTGGCCGCGGTGTGATTGTACATCGGGCCGATTGCCCCAATATCGCCCGCTACCGCGAGCATAGCAGCGAGCGCTTGATTACGGTGAGCTGGGCCGGCGTGGAGCAGTCGCACTATCTGGCCCCGATCGTGGTGACGGCCCGCGATCGCCCGGGCCTGATGCGCGATATTGCCGGAGCCATCGCCGAGCTGGGCATCAATATGGCTGCTTTGTCTACTCATACCAACGGCTCGCGTGAGCTGGCGGTGGTCAATGCGACGCTGGAGATCGAGAACCTGGAGCAGCTCCAGCGTATCATTGCTCGCCTTGAACGAGTAAAGGATGTATTGCAGGTAGGGCGCGATTTGAAGCGTAGCCGCAGGCACTAGGGTTGAGGCCGCGCCGCCCCCGCTGACGCTCGCGACGTTGAGCTTCGGCTGGCTGAGCTGCCATCGCTGGTGAATGCGAGGCAACTGCTCGCTGTGGTTGCTCTTCTTCAGCCATCTCCCTGGTAACTCTTCCCCGGGGCGAGGATACGTCGTCTACTCCAACCAATGGAGACGCAGGGCGCTGACTATCGCCTGAGTCCGATTGCGAGCTTTGAGCTTGCGCTTGATGGCCTGAATGTCTGCTTTGACAGTCTCAACGCTGAGGGCAAGCTGCCGAGCGATGGCCTGGTTGCTGGCTCCGGTGCTGAGCAGCTGCAGTATCTGGCGCTCGCGCGGCGTGAGTGGCGAGTCGGCGCTCCCCTGGGGAAAGCGCGCTTCGAGGCGTGTGCCTTGCCGGGGGGCGCTCTGGATCGTTAGACTGCCGCCGGCCCGCTGGACGCGCTCGCGCATCAAGTAGAGTCCCAGCTGGTGCTGTAGGCCACGCTCGCGTTGCTCTGGCGTAAAGCCCTTCCCGTTATCTTCGATCCTCACAACGAGTGTTCCATCCTGATGCTGTATCCTGATAATGACACGGCTGGCCTGCGCATGTTTGCGTACATTATTGAGTGCCTCTTGCACGAGGTGGAAGACCGTTGGTTCGAGATGGTGAGGGATGGCAAGCGGCTGCTCTATCCTTTCTTCCAGGACGATGGACGGCTCGGCTCGCTGGAAGTCTTCCAGTAGCGAGTGCAGGGCCAGCTCAAAGCTGACCTCGCCGAGCGGTGCGGGGGCCAGGGTGGCAATGGTTTCGCGTAGGCCCTCCAGGCTCTGGCGCAGTTGCTGTTGGGCTTCGGTCAGGGCGTGCCTGGCTTCCTCTGGCTGGCTCTCCAGCCAGCGGCTTGCGGCCTCTAGCTGGTGAAGGATGTGCGCTAGCTCCTGAGCCAGGCTGTCGTGGAGAGTGTGGGCCAGGCGCGCTCGTTCTTCTTCGATGGCCGTTTCTGAGGGCGGTAAGGGTCTGGGCGCAGCAGCGGCTACCGCTGCGCCGCTTCGTCGTCTATGGGGACGGCTCTCGGTCGCCTGCTCATAAGCGACTGCCACTGTTGGGGACGAAACGGCGGGGAGGTAGCGTACAAGCAGCGACAGGCAAAGCTGAAAGAGGTTACTCTTGAGCAGGGTCACAGGATCACTTTGAGTGGCTAATTGGCTGCCCTGGCGGCGGGTGAAGCAGAGGACCAGGAGACCGCTGGCAGGCTGGCCAGCTTGCCCAAGAGGGCAGAGGAGCAGGCTCCCAGCGGCGCCGCTCCAGTAGCGCTCGCTGGGCAGAGCCTGCGGCTCTTGCTGGATAGAGGAGATGAAGCGCGGGGCTTGTGCGCGCATGACGCTGCCGAAGATGCCACTCAGTGGAATAAGATCGGTGGTACCAGCCTGACGCTGGCTGTGGCTGTGAGCAGGAGAACGCGAAGGCGGGCGGCCACTGCTTGCCAGCAGGCGCAGATGCTGGGTGTCTTCTTCGCAGAGGAAGAGCAGGCTGCGCTGGGCAGCGCTACCCTGGCGCAGAAAGTCGAGAAGCAAACGTCGTCCTTCTCCCTCGGGCTGGCGTTGGAGGCGCTCGATGATCTCTAGAAGCCGCTCCGCTCTGAGCATGGGAGGTCTCTCTCGATCAGGGCTGTGGTGAAGAGCAGGCACGCTCGCTGGTGAGGTTGGTACGACGGCATGGCCGTTGTTGTAGTTTGCTGTGCTCTTGCTCTTACCATACCCAGGGGATACAAGCTATGTCTTCCTATGTAAGAGGAAGCTTCTATGACGAGCAGTGGGTAGCCATCGGCGGAGAAGATTCGCTGTTGTCCTCCGCTCTCCCCGGGAGCAATCAGACGCCAGGGTGGCTGACTAGGAGCGGCCTTTTTTGGGCTTGGCCGGAGATGGTGCTGCACTGGAAGAAGCGGTCTGGCTCTTCGGAGAGCGGAGGGCAGCGATTTCGGCCTCAGTCAGCGGGCGCCAGGCGCCGGGCGGTAAGTCACCCAGAGTCAGGGGGCCAATCGCGACCCGTTGCAGCTCCAGAACGGGATGGCCGACGCTGGCCAGCATGCGCCGTATCTGCCGTTTTCGCCCCTCATGCAGACGTAGCTCTAGCCACGTGCCGGCGGCGGTTCGGTGTAGCTGCTGTATGCCAACGGGGGCGGTGCGGTAGAGGCGGCCATCGTCTTCCTTGATCATCACTCCCTGGCGGAGCTGTTCCAGGGTGTTGGGGGAGGGATGGCCCCGCACGAGTGCGCGATAGCGTTTCTCCGGTGCGAAGCGTGGATGGGTCATCTGCAGCGCAAACTCGCCGTCGTTGGTCAGCAGCAGCAAGCCGGTGGTCTCCAGGTCGAGCCGCCCCACGGGATAAAGGCGCAGGTGGCGCAGCTCCTTGGGCAGCAGATCAAGCACTGTGGGCCGTCCCTGGGGGTCACTCACGGTGCTGACGTAGCCCGCTGGCTTGTGGAGCATGAGATAGAGATGGCGCTCCGGCGCCTGGATGGGCCGACCATCAACGGTAATCCTGTCTCGCTCGGGATCGATGCGTGTCGCCGGCGTGGTCACGGTCTCTCCATTGACCTGCACTCGCCCGCTGAAGATGAGAGCTTCAGCGTGGCGACGCGAGGCAACGCCGGCGTGGGCCAGAAAGCGAGCGAGGCGCTCTGTGCCTGTCGATGCGCTCATAGCGACTTCTTTCCTGCCATGCAGATGCCGCAGCGTTTAGCGCGGCAGGTTTCTTGATAGATATGGTGTAGGCCCTGTTGTTGACAGGCGAGCCGCGGCTCGGCGGGTAGCAGGAGCTGTCGAGACATAGCCCGTGTGACCTGGTTGGACGGCAGGGCTGGATACGAGTGATAGAGCTGCCGGGCCTGGTGAGCAAGAGCCTCGTTCCCCTCGATCAGGGCGACAGCGTAGGCAAAGGGCAAGACAACGTTGCAGATGAGAATATCGCTGCGCGCACTGCTGAGAGGGGCCAGGGCGGCCCGCAGCTCGGCGATTGCCTGTTTGGGCTTCTCGATGCTCAGGGCAGCCTGCAGCCTCGCCCAGGCACCCGTCGTAGACCAGCGGGCTACCAGCAGGCCCAGGGTCTGGAGGCGCGCCGCATCCAGCGGAGGCGGTTTCGACGCTCGTCCTTCTGGCTCGGGCAGCGCCGCTGTGAAACCAAGCAGACGCTGACCACAGGCGCGGAAAAAGCGACGATCGCGCCCGTAGCCCAGGCCCTCAGCCAGCGCTGTGATCAGGCAAACGTCGTAGGCAGAGAAGGGATCTCGGGCTTCGGCCTGACGCAGGGCTGCCACAAAGCGGGCGGCTTTCTCTTCAAAGCGCAGAATACCGGCCAGGGTCAGGAGGCGTACGCGCTCCTCCGCTGTCATCTCAGGCCAGAGACGCTGACAGGGCCAGCGCGCTGGAGAGCCATCGGCGGCCAGAGGGAACAGTTGCAGATCGGCAGGGGTGATCACTGCATCGTAGAGAGAGCAGACGAGAACGAGGCTGCCGTCCTGACGCCGTGGGGGCATGGCTTGATCGTAGATCAGCACGACGTGGAGAATCACGTCGTTGTAGCGCGTGTCGCGATGGTGACCATGCGTCTGCCAATCGCTGGCACGCACGTGCAGCTCGACATCGCCGACCAGCTCCTGCTCTCCATCGTGCAGGACGGCGTCGCGAACATCCGGTCCGCAGCGGCCACCGGGTCGCCCGGGAAAGAGCAAGAGCAGCGAACCGCCCTGACTCAACGGGAGCAAGGCCCCGGGCTGGAGTGCCCACCAGCGACGCGCCACCTCATCCTCGCTCAAGTCGCTGCCTGGATCTGGGGCCTGGCCCTTGGCGGCAGCCTGCGAACCGCTTGTTCCTCTCTTCGATCCCATGAATTCCTTTTTTCGCCGCCTCTCATCCTCGTGCATAACAACCCTGCCTCTCCTCCACTTGTTCTCTTCTCCTCTGGGGGTAGCTTGCGCGGGCAGCGTCGTCACCCTGCCAGTGGCCTCAGCTGCGCTCACTCTCTTCCGCCTCGCTGGCGGTCTGCGTCGCCTCAGCGCTCAGCGTTTCGATCTGAGCCGCCTCCTGTCCAGCGGGCTGCAGCGGGGCCTCGGGGTTGAAGCTCTCCTCTTGCTCTCCCTTTTCCTGGTGGGCCGTGGTCGCCGTCTCCACTACCTCCTCATGGTCTTCGCGGGCCTCGCTCTCTGGTGGAGCGTTTGTCTGGGCGGCCCCTCCCGCTGTGCTCTCTTCCGCCTCGACGGGACCCGACGAAGGCTCTGGGATGACAGTTGCTATCTCGCTAGGAGCAGTTACCTCCGGGGAGGTTGCTGTCTCGGCCTCGGGAGAGGCTTCCTCTTCATCGCTCATCGGCTCTGCACCTTCCTGAGCGGCCAGCACCGCTTTCCCAGCTGCCATAGCTTCTGCTGCCTGCTCCAGGAGCAGGGCCGCAGGCGGGGCTGCTTGCGCTGCCGAGACTGCCTCTCCTGGCTCTCGCCGCTCTTCCTCTTGAGGCGGTGCGGTCTCAAGGCCAGCCTGCTCTTCCTCGGGAAGCGAGATAGCCTCTGCGGGCTCCGCTTCCGGGCTGAGAGCGGGCATCTCCGAACCAGGCTGTACCGCCGTTGACGCTCCTGACAGTGCCGCTTCCTCAGTACGAGCGGGCGTGTCTGACTCGCTGGAAGGGGTCTGCTCGTTCTGCTCCTGTTGTCTCTCTGTCTCGACTGATGGGCTGACTGCCGCGTTCTGAGCAGGGGCTGATCTGTCAAGGTCATCCGCTGCCGGGGCAATAGCCTGGGCCCAATGCTCGACCTCGCGCGCCGTCATCTGGGCCACCTCGGCGGCGTGGCTTGCCTGGGCCACCGCTTGCTCAACCTCTGCCAGCTCCTGCGTGAGATGGCGGCCTGACGGTAACAGTTCAAGGCGAGCCGCCGCCAGGGCTGCGCGTTCGATTGCCAGTCTGGCAGCCTCCTCTGCGGCCTCTGCAGCGGCCCGGGCCTCGCGCACCAATTCGGCGGGCGAGGCCGGCAGCAATGACGAGGCAAGCACTGCTGGCGTCACGGGTGAGAAATCAGCCTCTTCATCGTCGCTCTCGGCCTCGGGTAGCTCAGGGGGTTCGTCGAAGCCATACAGGGCTGCCTGGCGTGGACGCTCAACCGAGGGCGGTGCTGGCGAAGCCTGCCGAGCCTCTGTTGCTGAAGATGCCTGCTGGCTGGTCTGCTCCGGCGCGGCAGGCGCCGAAGAGGCCCCTTCCTCAGCGACATGCGCAAGAGGCGCGCTCAGCGACTCCTTCTGCAGCGAGACAGCGCCGTTCTCGCCTGCCGCCAGCTGACTCACCCAATCTGGTTCAGGCGGTCGCTGCCCTCCAGGAGCTGCCTCCAGATCCTGGTCAAACGCGTGCCAGGCGGTGCCTGCCGGTTCAAACGCAGCTGAAGGCTGGTCGGTGCTGCTCTCGGTGACCCCTTCCGCCGTATCTGCTGGCGAGGGAGAAGCCAGGCCAGACCGTCCCCAGCTGGCCCGCAGCTGCTCCTCGCGCCGCCCTTCCTCCAGAAGCAGATGTGTCAGAGCCTGCAGCTCCTTAAGCGCTGGATTGCCACTAGCGGTCTCGCCGATCTCAGTTGAGATTCCGGGGGCAGCCGCCTCCCTCTCTGCCGAAGGAGGCATTGCTTGCTCTCGATCCTCCTCAGCCTCTCCTACGGAAGAAGCTGTCCCTGGCAGACTGCTGGTGGTCTCGACCTGGGGCTGAGGGGCTGAAGCTGGCGCGCCCTCAGTCAGCGACTCCAGGGTCTGTAGTTGCTGACGAACCAGCGAGAGCCGTTCTTCGAGACGTTGCAGACGGGCTGTCCGCTTCTCCAGGCGAGCCTGCGCCCGATTCAGGCGCTCGACCGCTTTCGCCCGGGCGGTCTGCGCTTTCTGCAGGCGTTGAAGCAGGCGGCGCTCGCGCTTGCGCAGCTTCTTTGTCAGGTCGACCAGAGCCTCTTGTGGCTCTGCCTCATGGTCAGATGGCACCTGCGTCATGGCGCTCTTCTCTCCTCTTGTCTTCTCTTCTCTGAGACTGGTTGGTGACTGCCGCTGGATAAAAACAGGCGAATGAGCGAACGCCCCTGCACCCTCAGCCTTGCCTGGCTGCACTGAGGTCGATCGGACAATCCGCCGCTCTTTCCGGGGTCAACTCATCCATCTATCCAGCTCTTTATCCACCAGACCACATGATCAATCAAGCTACCTGCCTCGCTGCCATCTGCCTACCTCAGTTTTGCTGCGCTCACGGCGCGACTGCGGCGGCTGGTGAAGGGAAGGGGGTCGCTTCACTGGCCGGACACAGGTCCGGCCACAGCCTGAGTCGGGCCAGGGTCTACTTGCGGTGATGAGCTAACGAGAGTAGTCAATGAGTGCGAGTGAGTGCCCCACCCTCCTTTCGGAAGAGGATAGCGCATCGTCTCCAAGATTGCAATAGACGCCTGCTGGAAGCCACCGGGCTGGTAAATCTGGGGGAGAGCCAGAGACAGATGCCCTTGCCAGGCAGGGCAGAGAGGAGCAAGCGAGTGTGTGGGAGCTATTGACGAGCACAAGCTTCCTTCCACAGTCCAGTCAGCTCTGCCCCTGCTGGCAGCTAGTGAAGACCGCGGGTCCGCCCGCTCCGGTACCAGGCGAATGGCCAGCGCCAGACCATCAGGAGCACCAGGACAGTGAAAAAGACTACCAGCGAGAACGTCAGGAAAGCATCGAGGGGGACAGGATGCTGGCGCTCGACGAAGAGCCAGCGCATTCCCATTGCCACCGGCCAGGAGATGATCCAGGCACGCAGCGTATAGAACGTCATGAGGCGCGTGCTCGTCTCCAACTTGCGACGGTAGACTCCCAGCCAGGGGGCGATCAGGAACCAGCCCAGCATGAAAGGCAGCGCCACCGTCACGATTTGGGAAAGGAGGGCCCCGCCGTTCAACTCATGATGGCTCGTCAAGCCGAAGAAAGCAAACAGCAGAAAAACGAGTACATCCCCAACTACCAGATTGGCCACGTAACCAGGCGTCGTCTTCAGGGGGGCAGGGGACGACGCCGGCGGCTGCTGACCAGGCTCTTCGAGGTTTCTCTCCATTGCTGCCATTATTCTGTTACTCCTGAACAATCTATGCCAAAGATCATATCACAAAGGGAAGGCAAGAGAGACCAGGCTCCTTCAATCAGATAGCCATGCCTCTCTCCACGTCTGATAGCGTGGCGGCTACTCCTGTCGCGCTTCGTGCTCGCGCACCAGCTCCTCAACCGCCGCCAACTCGGTGCGCACCGCGCGAATGCGCAGCGCGACGAAGGCCAGATAAGCGAACAGCCCGGCCCACACCAGGGCGTAGGCGATGACCATATACACCATGTTGTCAGTACCTCCTCTTCCTCGACGCTGGCTCCGTGTCAGGCAGGCAGCGGACCGCAGCGTAGGCCAACATCACCGGCGCTCTGCACCTTCCGCTTAATCGACCGCCTGCAGACGGGCGCGCAGTCGCCACGTCAGGTGTTGGAGACGCACCAGCTGATAGAGTTGGATCAGCAGCACGCAGTAAAAGAGCGTGAAGCTGACCAGAGCGAGCATCAGGACCAGCACGACCGAGGGGGGTAGGGCGCCAGGGGTGCCGATCTCCGCTGCCGGGTGGAGGGTACGCCACCAGTTTACCGATTCATAGATAATAGGGACATCGATCACGCCCAGGATCGCCAACACCGCGCCGGCGCGCGCACTCGTGGACGTTTTGCCAAGATAGCTGCGCAGCATCAGATAAGCGATATAGAGGAACCAGAGAATCAGGCTCGTCGTCAAGCGAGCGTCCCAGGTCCACCAGGTGCCCCAGGTCGCACGACCCCAGAGCGAGCCAGTCACCAGCGTCAGCGTCGTAAAGATTGCGCCGGCCTCTGCTGCAGCCAGTGCCAGCCAGTCCCAGCGCTCGTCTTCGCGCCACAGGTAGACAGCGCCTCCCAGGGCCACGATCACGAATGAGAGCATGGCCAGCCAGGCCACCGGCACATGAAAGTAGAAAATGCGCTGTGAGAGGCCCTCGATAGCATCAGTGGGGGCATAGAGAAAGATCGCCCAGATAGAGATCATCATGCCCACAAATGCCAGGGCGCCTAGCAGCAGCGACGCAATGGGCAGGGAGGGCCTTCTCATCGGCGCTGCGGCCTCCTGAAGGGCCGCGCCTGTCTTATTGATCACAGCCATACGTGCCGTTTTCCTCCTGGCGGGTTGCCGGCCCGCCGTCCCTCGTCAACAACAACAACAGCTCACTCACGCTTTGTTTACTCCTCAATCACATAGGAGAAGGTCAGGAGTGCCAGGCTTAAAAAGATCACGTCAAAGGCGGCCAGCAGTCCCAGCCAGGGAGGCTCGTCAGGAGCCGCGATCATCAGCGCCCCTGTGGCCCGCACTGCAGCGATCACGACCGGCACAATCAGCGGAAAGACTAACAGCGGCAGCAGCAACTCGCGCGCGCGCGTGGCGGCGGTCATCGCTGAAAAGAGGGTGCCGATGATGGCCACGCCGAGGGTGCCGAGCAGGACGATCGGGAGCAGCTCGCCGCTGAAGAGAGGGACCGAGAAGAGAGCGGCGAAGATCGGCAGGGCAACCAGTTCGACGATGCCGATGAAGAGCAGGTTGCCGAGTAACTTCGCCAGGTAGATAGCGCGGCGGTCTACCGGACAGAGCAGCAAGCGATCCAGAGAGCCACCCTCGCGCTCGGCGGCGATAGTGCGCCCCAGGCCGAGCAGGCTTGCGAAGACAAAGGCCACCCAGAGGGCACCGGGGGCCACAGCTGCCCGATTCTCAACGCGCAGATCAAAAGCGAAATTAAAGATCACAAAGACCAACAGGGCGAAGAGGCCCATTCCCAGCCAGGTTTGCTTACTGCGCAACTCGTAACGGATATCTTTGCCGAGAATTGCCAGCACCTGGCTGCAAAAAAGACGCAGAGTGCTCAACGTACTCATCAGCCAACCACCTCCTGATAGGCCCGGCGCACCTGTGCCAGCTCCAGGCCCGCCACGGCCTCCTGATAGACGATCCGTCCACCTTTGAGCATCACCAGGCGATCTGCCTGCTGCAGAGCAAACTCCGGTCGATGGGTCGTCAGGATCAGCGTTCCACCTTCAGCCATATGCTCGGCCAGCAACGTAGACAGGAGGGCCGTGCCAGCTTCATCCAGCCCTGTTTCGGCCTCATCCAGCAGGAGCAGGCGCGGCCCATGTAGCAAAGCGCGAGCCAGGGCCAGGCGTTGCAGCTGGCCGCGCGAGAGTGAGCCGACGCGGTCACGGGCACGTCGAGCCAGACCGACCCGCTCCAGCAGCGAGAGTGCGCGCTCGCGTCCTCTCGCTACCCCATACATGCGCGCGAAGAAGAGCAAGTTTTCCAGAGCGGTCAGCTCCTCATAAAGATAGGGTTGATGCGCCACGAAGCCCACCAGCCGCCGTACCTCCTGGGCATCGTGCACACAGTCCAGGCCCGCCACCAGGGCTTGACCTGCCGTGGGGCGCGTCAGACAGGCCAGGATACGCAGGAGCGTCGTTTTGCCGGCTCCGTTGGCGCCTAGCAAAGCAAGCCGCTCGCCGGCCCGCAGGCTCAGATCGATCCCGCGTAGCACTGGGCGAAAGGCGAAACTCTTCCTCAGCCCCTGGATCTCCACTAAAGGCCGCTCCGCCTCTGGCCGGGGAGACGTCTCCTGCCTTCCAGCTTCTTGAGCCAGTGAAGACCCCTCTGTACAGGTCTGATCAGGCCGTTGCCTGCTTACTCGCTCATCGCTACCTGTGTATGTCATTCCGCTCCGCTTCTCTTCTTATCGTCAGCCTCTAGTGCCTGCCTGCTCTCTGCGGCGGCCTGGCTGGCTGGTCAGCTCCAGATGTCCCGCCTCGCGTGGTGCCGCGCCTCAGCTTTTCCCTGAGCGACGTTTGGCGTTGGAAGATGAGCGCGAACTCTCCACGGTCTGGCGCTCCTTCGCCCCGCGGCGGTGCTCTTTTTCCTGCTCAAGGCTCATCAGAACGCGCAGACGCTCCTTGATCCTGGCCCGCTCCTCGGTGTACTCCGCCTTCTTGAGCCGTCCCTCCTCGAAAGCCTTATCCAGCTCCAGCAACTGGCGCAGGAGGCGATCCTGCTCACTGCTCCCGGCGTCGGCCTTGCCGCGGGTGGGCGTTGCCTCGGGCTGCGCATGCTCCGCATGTGCGCTAGCCGAACGCTTCTGGGCATGCTGGCGCCCCCGAGGCTTGCTCTCACGCCAGCGCTGGAAGAGATGATAGAGCAGCGAGGATAGCACAATGATCGCCAGCATCACCAGTACGCCACCGACCAGCCAGACCCAGGTTGGAACCACGAGCAACCCCTGGCTTTGGCTCTGACCGCTGCCCAGCGGCAGACCCTGCAGCTTGACATGAACCTGGTCGCCGCTGCGGAAATTCTGGTTCTGCAGCAGCAGATAGGGATGGCTGTTCGCCGTCATCAGCCCCTTGGAGGGCAACGCGCCCGAGCTGGCCTGCAGGGCAGGAGGCGTCAAGACCGAGAGCTGAACCGTTGGATAGAAGAACGTATAGGCAAAATCATAGCTAGTGCTCTGATAAGGCACCTCGAATGAGAAAGAAAATTGTGTCTCGCCCGGAGGCACCGCCGCATCGCTGGCGAAGCCACCTGCGACCTGAATGGCCTCGACGCTGTTAAAACCCTGGTCCAGGGCCACATTGCGCGCGCCCTGGGGCAGCGAGAAGAGCAGGGCGTTAGGGCGTCCCTGGCTGGCGTTCAGCGACCCCACATAGGTTGTCTTCCCCACATTCTGGAAAAAGTAGATCTCCGAAACCGTGAACGTTCCCTTGCTGGCATCCGGCTCATGAATAAGAATCGTGGCCTGGACCACGGCCAGATCCGCGCTACTGCTGGTAGCATCGTAGACTGTTAGCTCGATCTGCTGTACGGCCTGTTTACTGAAATCAACCAGGTCAGAGACATATTGAGCCCCCTGGTAGCGCGTATAGACCGCATACTTGAGCGTGCTGGCTGTGGCCAGGCCAGTGAAGAGAAAGGCCCCCTGGCTATCGGTCTTAAGCGTAGTCAGATCGCGAGCCGAGCCGTCCTGAGCCATCTGCAGCGTCACGCTTTGTCCCGCTACCGGCGCATTGTTATGGGTTCCGTTGACCAGATGACCGCGGATCGTGCCCGTGCCGGCGCCGCTCGCTGCCTGCGCTGGAGCTACTGGCATCAGGAGCCAGAGCAGCGAAAGGAGCGATAACAGAGATATCGTCAAAGTTAAGATAAGGCGACCAACGGCAGGCCCAGCACTAGACACCGTTGCTTCTTCCGACATCTTCCTCCCTCAACAGGCGCAATCGCTCTTCAATCAGGGCATCGAGTTCCTTTTCGCGTGTATGGCGCTCCTTGATAGCGAGCAGCGCGCGCCGCAGATAGCGCTCCCGCAAGGAGCGGTAATCAGTTTCCGTCAAATTGCCAAGTTGATATTCCAGCTCCACCTCGTGGAGGGCAGCGCGCGCTGCTGTCTCCTCTTCAGATGGAGCCAGCGGCGGTGAGGCAGCCCCGGTCAAGTCTCCCCCTGCTTCAGCGGAGACACCTGCTTGGTGACCTGCCGGGCGTACCAGCGGGTAGAGCACCAGGGCCAGGGCTAGCAGCCCGAGGGGGACAGCTAGCAGCAGAGCCAGTGGCGAGCCAGGGAAGATCATCAGTACCCCCTCTGTGCATGCGATGGCTGGAAGAGCGGATCATCGGCGGCCAGCTCGGCCTCTAACTCTGCGCGATAGCGCTCCAACTCCTCGTCAGGCTCGGCCCCCGAGGGCACGATCTCCACGGCAGCCGAAGCGGAAGGAGAATCAGCCGCCCGGCGTTGACGCCACTCACGCACGACGAAGAAGATGAGCACAGCGCCACCCAGAAGCATGGCCGGTGGGATCAGCCAGACAAGCAGACTGAAGCCCTGGCGAGGCGGATTCCAGAGGATCGTCTCCCCGTAGCGATCCACAAAGTACTGGATCACTTCCTGCTCCGAGCGGCCCTCTTGAAGCTGTTGGCGAATGACCGCACGCATCTGCTGAGCCAGCTCTGAAGGCGAATCCTGAACCGACTCGCCCTGGCAGATGGGGCAGCGCAACTGAGAAGCCACCTCGGCGACCCGCTGATCCAGGGTCGTTGGCTTTGGATGGGAGAGGTAAACAAACCACCAAACGAGCGCGATGCTCACAACGAGCAGCAGCCCCACCGCCGGGACCAGCGCTCGCATCGGCAATCGTCTCATTGGCTCACCTCCTCTCCAGGTTCCCTCAAACTAGAGTCAGAAGGGCCTGGCGCGGACGGTGTTGCTGCGCGCTCAATGGCCTGAGCCGAGGCAACGACCGCTTTCTCCTGGGCGCTGGCCTTTCCAGTGCTGGAGCCTGTAAGGGCCTTCGAAGCCTGAACGGGCGGCCTGCCAGGTACCGTGGTCCCCTCGGCGATAGTGAGCGGGCTTGTCAGGCGGCCTGAGCGCAAGCGCGTAGGCGGCTCCGGCCACCAGCAGACCACGCCGCCCAGAATCAAGACCAGTCCACCGAGCCAGACCAGGACCGTCAGCGGATTCACATAAATATGGATCGTTGCCTGGGCAGCCCCCTGCCAGTCTTCAAGGAAGACATAAAGGTCCGTCAGCCCGTAGGTTGTAATCGAGATCATACTGGCCGGCTGGTCGCTGAAATTATGATAGATCTGGCGCCCAGGGTAGATATAGCGCAGGAGCTGGCCATGCTGCCAGATCTGGAACTGAGCTACCACCACATCTTTCTCGGGATAGAAATCCTCGATGTTGCCCAGATAGACGAGCTGGTAGCCGGCGATACTCACCTGCTGGCCAGGCTTCAAGGTCGCGTCGCTCTGTTGCTGGAAGAAGTGGGAGCCAACGACCCCGACGGCCAAAATCAGCAGGCCGAGATGAACCAGGTAGCCTCCATAGCGGCGGCGATAGCGTGCAAAGAGCATCAGCAGCGCGCGCACGTACGACTCGCCGTGGCGGTGGCGTACCCGTACCCCACGCCATAACTCATACAGGATTGCGCAGCCGGTGAAGCTACAGACCGCAAAGGCCACATTTGCCCACAACGACGGAACCCCAAGCAGAGGCAGAATGGCGGCGCAGAGAGCCGCCAGCAGGGCGGGGGGAGCCAAATTGCGGCGCAATGCCTGGAATGACGTACGACGCCAGGCCAGGAGCGGGCCAATTCCCATAGCCAGCAGGAGCAACAAGAAGAGAGGGCCAGTCACCTGATTATAGAAAGGCGCCCCGACGCTCATCTCCTGATGGCGCACAGCCGCTGAAATCAGCGGGAAGAGCGTCCCCCAGAGCGTGGCAAAGGCGATCCCGACCAGCAGTAAATTGTTCACCAGAAAGATCCCCTCGCGCGAGACCACCGAATCAAACTCCTGCTCAGCGCGCAGGCGGGGCAAGCGGAACAGGAAAAGGCCCAGGCTGAAGACGATCACCAGCGCCAGGAAAGCCAGGAAATAGGAACCGATGGTCGAGTAAGCGAAAGAGTGGACCGAGCTAATGATGCCACTGCGCACCTCGAAGGTGCCGAAGATTGACAGAGCGAAAGAGGCGATGACCAGCGCCAGATTCCAGACCTTCAGCATACCGCGGCGCTCCTGCACCATTGTCGAGTGCAGGAAAGCCGTCGCCGTCAGCCAGGGCAAGAGTGCAGCATTCTCCACCGGGTCCCAGCCCCAATAGCCGCCCCAGCCGAGGACATGGTAGGCCCACCAGGCTCCCATGAGCAACCCGGCGCTCTGGATCGTCCAGGCTGCCAGCATCCAACGTCGGAGCGCGCGCAGCCATTCACTATCGAGCCGGCCCGTAATCATCGCTGCCACCGCAAAGGCGAAAGGCAGCGAAAAACTCATATAACCCATCAGCAGCAGCGGCGGATGCAGCAGCATGCCCGGGTCCATCAACAGCGGATTCAGCCCCACACCGTCGGCGGGAGGATGGGCAAGGCGTACAAAAGGACTGGAGACTGTCGCCAGTACCACCAGAAAAAAGGCTTCGATGGCCATCAGCGTCGCCAGGACATAGGGGACCAGGGCCGCAGGCGCGCGGTGCGAGGTCACCACGAAGATGGCTGAGAACAACGCCAGCGTCAATGCCCAGTAGAGCAGCGAACCCTCCTGACCGCCGTAGAAAGCCGCTGTCACATAGTACCAGGGCATGCTCAGGCTAGAGTGCTGCGCCACATAGCTGACGCCAAAATCGTGCAGCAAGAATGAGGCTACCAAAGCCCCCGAGGCCAGCAGCAGGAAAGCCGCCACCGCCAGTGTCGCCCGTCGGGCGCTCGCCACCAGCGCCTCACTCTGCCGCAAAGCTCCAGCCACCGCCGCCACCGGCGTATAGATCGCGAAAAGCAGCGCCAACAGAATAGCGCTCGCGCCCAGATCAGAAACGTACACAGCTCTCTTCTCCCTCGAAAACACTTCCACAGTGGGCCAGTCTCTCAAGCAGGCGGCCACTGTGGCAGGCAGAGAAGGCAGAGATCAGCCGAAGACCGAAACATAGCAGGGCCATTACCAGATCCAGCCTCAACTGCTGCTGGGTGTTGGCGTCGCGGCCTGGAACTTCGAAGGGCACTTGGCCAGCAGCGTCTGAGCCTCGAAGGTGCCCTGGCCGTGATAGTAGCCCTCAACCACCACCTGGATGCCCGCCCGGAAAATATCAGGAACGACGCCGCTGTACACCACTGGCAACGACTGCCGGTTATCTGTAATCACAAAGCTCAGCGTCTGATCGTGGCGCTCGATCGAGCCGGGCTGTACCACACCCATCACCCGTACCGCCTGACTACTGCAGGTCGTACAGTGCTTCAACTCGGCGATCGTCATATAGTAGACAGCGCTGGAGCGCGTATTCGCCACAATCAAATAGACGACAGCAGCGGCGATTGCCAGACCAGCGACCAGCAGACCAGCCGGCCAGCGCCGGCGCCGGCGCACTGGAGCCTGGACGGTATCCTTCTCAGTCTGAGTAGAAACCACAGCCGACTGCACGAAGGGAACCTCCATATAACTAGAAGGCGAGCCTGAGCCACAGGCGAACAAGCCCGCGCTTCCCACTCATGCTTACTTCCATGCGCTTGCTCTTGCTCACATCGCCCGCTCCTCTGGCTGTCGGAGCGCGACATCCTGACCACCGCAAGCGGGGCAGAGCGGACAGTCAGCCAAGAGCACGCCACTTGAATCGGCTAACGACTTGTGAGGCTAGCCTCGAACAGGATATTGAGCAAGGCGCCGAGGGCGAAGACCACAACACCCAGGGCCAGCATCAAGCGAGGGGCAACCTGAGCAAAGCGCGATGAGCGACGAGCCAGCCGGCGGATCGAACTTTGTCCCAGATAAAAAGCCAAGGCGAACAAAGCCAACGCCAGCGCGATTTTCAAGCTCAACGTCAGCAGATAAGGCCAGCCGAGGCTCGTCTCCGTCAGGCGGTCCACCGTTAAGAAGGCTCCGCTCACCAGGAGCAGGCCGACGCAGCCATTGACCAGGCGTCTAAAGCGCGCTGCGATTTTTGCGGCCAGCTCAGGCGCGGGAGCCAGGCGCAAGGCCGGCTGAACCACCAGCAAATACATGGCACTGCCACCGACCCAGGTAGCAGCGGCCAGCGTATGGATCACCCGCATAATCAGCAGCAGCCCCTGCGGCAGCAGCGCCGGCAGCCAGTCCATAGCCAGCCCCTTTTATCCTCATAGCTCAACTTCTCGTTTTCTTCCTTGCCCGCCTGGGTAAGGTATCTTCCTCTCCCAGCTTCCGAACTTCTCACCAGCAGAGGCCTGTTGTCCCCTTATCTCAGTGGTTCAGCAGTCCCAGGCCCTGCTCCAGTAGCTGCACCGTCAGCTCGCCCTCGTGCCAGCCCACGATCTTACCTGTGCGATCGATGAAGATCGTCGTTGGCAGATTGGCCACGCCATAGCTGATGGCCGTCGCGCCACTGCTATCGCTGACATTCGTATACGTAATTCCATGCGCCTGCAAGAAGCTCAGCGCATCGTTACGATTATCCTGGAAATCGAGGCCCAGAAAGACGACACCCTGCCCCTGTACACGCTGCCAGGTCGCCTGGAGGACTGGGGCCTCGCGCTGGCACGGCTCACAGGAGGACTGCCAGACGTTGAGTACAATCGCCTGTCCCTTAAAATCGGAGAGAGCGACCGAGCTATTAGACCCGGCGCCCGAGGCCAGCAGAGGCAGGCGGAAATCCGGAGCCATCTTTCCTACCAGGGGGCCGCTGAAGCCCGCTGGTGCCGAGCCACTGCTCGCATTCTGCCCCGGGGCGGGAGTCAGCAACTGTGACCAGAGCACGGCCAGGAGCGCCACATTCAACAGACTGACAATCACAAAAATTGCAATGCTGCGCTTCCGTCTGCGCCGTGCCAGGACCAGCTCGCTGGCCGTCGCGGGGCTGTCGTTAACCGGTAGCGTTTCACTGCTCATCGGTGCCCTGTTCGTTTTGCGTGCAAGATGATGCCAGGCTAGATTATGAGGGTGCTGCCTGATAGCGGGCTTGCAATCGTTGACCCATACCTTACAATAGCCTGAATATCAATAGCTGTCAAATGACAGTGGCCAGGGGCGCGAGTGACCAGCTCCCGTAGCGCTGGCGTGTAACCATAGGCAAACGCACAACCAAACAAAAAAAGGCGCCCGCAAGAGCGTGCTGTTGCTCTCCGGGCGCCTCCCTTCTACCTTGCCGCAGAACCAGATTCCCGATCGTCGTTCAGTGGGCCAGATGAGGTTAGCCGCGGGCGCTCACGCGGCTCTGGGCAAACAGCTCGATCATTGCCCGATTGAAGGCGGGCAGATCGCGAGGGCTACGGCTGCTCACCCAATTGCGATCGCGCACGACCTCCTGATCAACCCAGTTGCCGCCGGCGTTGCGGATGTCATCCTGGATCGTATGGTAGCTCGTTAAGGTGCGCCCGCGTACCAGTCCTGCGGAGACCAGCAGCCAGGGACCATGACAAATGACCGCGATAGGCTTGCCGGCGGCGTCAATGCGCCGTACAAATTCCTGGGCCTCGCGCTGCACACGCAGGGCATCAGCGTTCAAGGCCCCACCTGGAAGAAGGACGGCATCAAACTCGTCGGGGTTGGCCTGCTGCAGTGTCAAATCGACTGGAAAACTGTCACCCTTCTCGACATGGTTGACGCCCTGGATCTGACCCGCCTTTGGGGCCACAATGGCCGTGCGCGCTCCCGCTGCCTCCAGGGCCTTCTTTGGCTCGCTCAGCTCAACCTGCTCAAAGTAATCCGTTGCCAGAATAGCCACACGCATGCCTTGCAGATTCGTCCCTTGCATCGATCGCAACCTCCTTTGCAAAGGTCAACAGGCAAAGACAACCATTGTCAGAGGAGCGTGTGCTATGCGCACGCTGCTTCCTCCACCCACAGGTACACGCGTGGCCCCCCGTGTAAGGAGACTCTGCCGTTGATGCTGGACGCCGGCATGCTCGTACTATCTATAAAGTGAGGACTATCCAGGTCCGGGTGGTTCAAGCAGACAAGAGGACAGGCGAAAACGAAAACGATCCCTACCCTTTGATAGCAGGCTGGACAGGCCCGGTGGCCTAGCCCAGGCGCGGCAGCTCCACCTTCGACCGCGCGCGGAAGATTAAGCGAATCCCTGTTCCAGCGAAGCCGAAAGCCTCGCGTAGACGATTTTCCAGATAGCGCTCGTAGCTGAAATGAAGGTAATCCGGGTTGTTCACAAAGAAGACGAAGGTTGGCGGATTGACCTGGGCCTGAGTGGCGTAGAAGATCTTAAGCTGGTGCCCGTGAACCGTGGCCGGGTGATGGCGGCGGATGGCTTCCTGCACAACCTCGTTCAGACGCGCTGTGGGAATGCGCACGAAGCGCGTGTCGGCAATTTCGATGGCCTTACGTAGCAGCGACTGAACGTGGTAGCCGGTTTTGGCCGAAGCAAAGACCACCGGGGCATAGGGAATGAACTTGAGGCCCGCGCTCAGAATCTTGCGATACTCTTCGGCCTCGGCGATTTCCCTCGCCAGGCTAATAGGCTCTCCCCGACGAGCAGCACGGCGCTGCTCCTGGACGATATCCCACTTATTGACCACGACAATGATGCCTTTGGCCTGCTCGTGCACATAACCCGCGATATGTGTATCTTGAGCCGCCAATCCCTCAACAGCGTCGATCAGTAGGAGGGCCACATCGCAGCGGTCGATAGCGCGCATCGAGCGTATCACGCTGTATTTCTCAATACCTGGCACTATGCGTCCGCGTCGCCGGATGCCGGCGGTATCGATGAGCACGAGCTTGCGCTCCTCAAAGAGCAGCTCGGTATCGATCATATCGCGCGTCGTGCCGGGCACATCGCTCACAATAGCGCGCTCGTAGCCCAGGATACGGTTGAGTAGCGACGACTTGCCGACATTCGGACGTCCGACGATGGCAATGCGCACTTGCTCCGTCTCGTCCTCTTCGGTGTGCTCCTCGGGCGTCTCCGGCGGCAGGGACTCGACGATCTTGTCCAGCAAGTCGCCGGTTCCCAGGCCGTGCAGAGCCGAGATATCGATCGGTTCGCCCAGGCCGAGAGCATAAAACTCGGGGGCATACTGGCGCTGGCTATCGTTATCGGCCTTATTTGCGGCCAGGATCACTGGCTTATTGGTGCGGCGCAGCAGGGCCGCCACTTCCTCGTCAGCGGTGGTGATGCCTGTGCGCACATCCACCATAAAGACAATAACATCGGCCTCCTCGATAGCCAGGCGCACCTGGGAGCGCACGTGCTCCATCAGGTCTCCGCTCAGGCCGCTCAAACCAACCTGGCCGGGCGGGGCCGCCTCGCCGAGGGCCAGACCACCGGTGTCGATTAGCGTAAACGTTCGTCCATTCCAGTCTGTATCTCCATAAAGGCGGTCGCGCGTTGTCCCGGGCAGATCCTCGACAATAGCGCGCCGCTCACCGATCATGCGATTGAAAAACGTGGATTTGCCGACATTCGGTCGGCCTACAATGGCGACAAGTGGCTTCATAGCCCCTACCACCCCTTTCTTGCGATCCCGCAGAGTAGTAAGTGAGAGAAAAAACAGCCTGGACTTGATTATAACACAAACTCAGACTTGCTTTGAGTCCCTATTTTTCGCCTCCCGGCAACAGGACAATCTTTATTGCGATATGCTATAATGCTAGAGTTGGTACCCTACCTGGCGCAGCCAGCTGAGAAGAAGAGGGAAGGCTGGAGAGAGGGACGCGGCTCTTAGTGCCAGGGCAGGCTAGGCCAGCGAGGCGAAAGCAGTGAGCAGTTTATTCAGGCCGAGAGCAGGAGCGGGGTCATCTGTGGCCCGAGCTTCTGCTGCTTGGCAGCAAAGGCAGGAGAAGCATGGTCCAGAGTCGTTTTCACTACTTTACAGACAGCGCTAAGCTTGCCCTCAAAGAAGCGCAGCAGTCCGCGGAAAGGTATCAGCAATCGTATATTGCTCCAGAGCATTTGCTTCTGGGAATAACCACAGCTAGAGCAACAACCGTTGCAAAGCTACTAGAGAGACTGGAGGTTGAGCAGTCCCTGCTTCAGGCGATGACGGAGCGGGCCATTGCAGACTGGCTGGCGGCTCATCCTGGCGGTGAGACGAGCTGGCAGGGTCTCACCCCAGAAACCAAGCAGGCTATTGAGTTAGCAGTCGGTGAGGCCAGCCGGGAGCAGCAGGGCTTTATTGGCAGCGAGCATCTACTCCTGGCTCTCCTGAGCCAGGATGGAACCCTGGCCAGTGAGGTTCTTGCGCGGGCCGGTCTCGACCTGGAAAGGGCACGGGCAAAGCTTCACCGTCTGCGGCAGGAGGAAGACACCTCTGAGCCTTGAGCGACGCATCCGGCGCGATCCATGATCCAAGGGGGAGCAGTCTGCGGGCCTACAAGCCCCGACTGCTCCCCCTGCTGTGTTCAGGGCTACTTGAGAGCGATGGCAAAGACGTGTAAATGGCCGCCCAGGACCGTGGTAGGCAGCGTAATGCTCTTGACTGTCTTCTCCGGGTCGAGTGGCAGCTCGGCGTAGAAGACGTAGGCTCGTTGGAGCTGCGGACCGTTGGGGCGATTGTAATAAGCGGTCGCGATGGCGATGCTATTGCCGCAACTGGGGGTAAAGGAGCCACCTCCCAGGGTCCAGTCGCTCAGGCAGAGCGGCAGCGGCTGAGCAGAGCCATCGCTGTAGCGAACCAGCACCTGGCCGTGGGCGCCCGAGGCATCGCTGTGGTCTGCGGCGCCCAGCAGGGCCAGCGCGGTCTTATGGGTGCTTCCACTCAGAAGAAGCGTCTGGCCGCTCGCCAGGTAATTATTGTTGGCCCCTGAAGCGACATTTGGCCAGCTAAAGGTCACACCATTGTAAGTAAACGGCTGCCAGGGAAAGATCCCGACCGCGGCCAGGGCCTGAGCGGAATAGCTGGCCCCTGTGCCGTCGAAGTTAGCGGTCTGAGGATTGCTATCATCGCTTGTGCCAGCATTATTGTAGGGAGTATCCTCCGCCGTCTTGGTGGCCACGGCAAAGACGTGCAACAGGCCCTGGTTGACCGTGGCTGGTAGCGTCACACTTTTGACCGTCTTGCCGCTCTGCAGGGCCACCTCGGCATAGAAAATGTAGGTCTTGACAAACTCCTGTCCCGTTGGCTGGTTGCGGTAGGACAGGGTGACAAAGATGCCATTCCCGAAAGATGGCTCGCGCGTCTTGCCCTCATTGAGGGTCCAGTCGCTGAAGCCAAGGGTAAACGGTTGACGGCTGCCATCGCTGTAGTTGACGTAGGCGGTGCCATACGAGGGACCGCCCGAGGCCGCACCCAGGAAGGCCAGCAGACTGGCATTCTTCTGAGGGGCCACTGGCAGCGTCTGCCCGGCGGCGATATAGTTGTTGAGCTGACCGGCGGCGGCGTTGGGCCACTGAAAGACCACGCCGGTCACGCCACGGTAGAAAGCATTGTCGCCGGGATTGATCCCCGCCTGCTGCAAGGCTTGCAGCGAATAGCTGTGGCCAGCGTTATCGAAATTGGCCTGAGTGGGCAGGTGGTCGTCGCTCACCCCAATGTTGTTGTAACTACCGTAGAGTCCTTTGGTGGCAATAGCGAAAATGTGCAGGCGGCTGGTGCCGGCAGGTTCTGGAGGCAAAGTCACGCTCTTAATCGCTTTAGTCGCATCGACTGTTACATCAGCATAAAACAGGTAGACTGTCACCGGTTGTTGACCACCAGGTCCATTGCGGTAGCTCATTGTCGCCACCAGCTTATTGTTAAAAGCGGGTGTGCTGGTAGTCCAGTCGGTCAGGCCAAGTGTGAAAGACTGCGTCGAGCCATCGCTATAGTTAATACGTGCGGTGCCACTGGTCGATCCCTGAGTAGCCGAGCCGAGGAAGGCCACCAGCGTCACGCCTGGTCCACTGTTCAGAGGGATCGTCTGGCCATTGGCCTGGTAATTATCCTTGACCCCGGCGGGCAGGTCCGGCCAGATGAAAGCCAGGCCATTACAGAGCACACTTGCCCCTGGGGTAATGCCGGCCTGGGCCAGAGCTGTCGCAGAGTAGCTATAGCCCAGGCCATCGTAGTTAGCTGCCTGCACATTCTGTGTAAAGTCATCGCTGATGCCGACGTTGTTGTAGGTCGCTGGGGGTGGGGGGGCGCTGCTCTTATTGAGCAACCCGTAGATTGTCAGCGTTGTCTTGGTTGGCACGAAGACCCGGCCATCGGCGATTGTTGGCGTACTGAACTTCACGTAGCTATCAAGCGTATCGTAGTCTGGGTCCTGGGCGCTGCTATATAGCTCATGGCTCAGGTTAGTCGCATCGTAGGCGCGCAAAGCGCCGCCTGGATCGATCAGCCAGAGAATCCCGTTGCTCGTTCCGTTGCTAGAGAGCGAGGGGTTGCCGCCGGAGAAGAGGAAGCTTCTCTCTGGGGTCTGGGAGCTAGGTGTTGGTGGAAGCAAGACCTGTCCTTTGCTATTACGCTGCAGACGGTAAGCCAGGGTAGGGTGTCCGACGCTGGAGACATAGACATACTCCGCGCTCGCACTGCGCCAATAAGCGGGGGTGCCATAGATGCCGCCGACGGTGCTGGGAGGTGTCTCCTCAAGCACCTGGTCTACATCGGTACGGCTCCGATTGGTGTCTGTGCAAGGTTGAGTGATCGTTGTGAACTGGCCCAGCTTATTGATATCGAGCACGTAAAGGCGGCCTTCCTTGCCGCCGCCGATCAACTCCGGGTAAGAGGGAAGCAGCAGCGGCCCACCCGAGCCAAGGTCGGCGTCGGCCTCCCCCAGGCACTCCTGGTTGAAGGGGGCGAAGTAGTCCAGCAAGCGCAAATCGGGACTTAGCTTGACAAAGCTATCGCCGAGCGATGGACGAGGAGCGGAAGGCTCAAAGTCGCCGTTACCGCTGATGAAGTAGATATTGCCCTCGCTATCGGCGGCCAGGCCGCCACCGCCGTGCCAGACGCCAGCACCGGCCCCATCGGGGGTCACGTTGAAGGCGTGGGTTTGGCGGAAGCTGCTGCCATCGTAGGCATAGCTGATGATCCAGCCGTGGTACGGCATATTATCGCAGAACGAGCCCCAGGCGATGTAGATCTGGCCATTGGCCAGCAGCAGGGCGGCGCGCTGGCGCTCGTAGCGGGGGTCGAAGCTCACGCTGCCGTTCTGGCTGCCGGCGCCCTGGCCAGGGACGCTGGCCCGGACCACCACCGGGCTGCCGGGGCGCTCGCGGCCCGTGCTGATGTCAATGGCGTGGAGCCGATCGAAGAACTGCCCGCTACTATTTTCCGAGAAGGTCACAAAGAACATTGTTCGGGTGGCTGGATCGATCACGGGCGTGCCGGTGATCCCGACCTCTGGCACCGTATCGCCGCAGGCCACGTCCTCCCAAGCAACCGTCGTCTCCCCGGGGAGCAGGTAGTTGACGTGCCAGAGCGGAGGAGGAGCGCCATTGCTGACCTGGGCGTCGGCATCGAAAGCGTAGATGCTATCGTGCTCGGTTGCCACAAAGACCACATTGTGGAGTGTGCCATTGACGCTGAGATTGGGCACATAGAGTGGCTGGGTATAGATCTGGCCATCGACGGGATAGGCCACGCGCTTACCGAAGGTTTGGGCGTTGACATTGCTTGGGGTCAGGAGTGTTTCCGTGGTATTCTGACCGCTGCGCCAATTATCGTTTTTGTAGGTCAACACGGCGGTATGGCCGCTACTGCGTGGGGCTTTCGCCTGGATCTGGCGAGTGGTGATCGCCAAATGGGCGCCGGACTGCTGGGAATGTAGTCGGGCGCTCATAAAGGGACCGGGCAAGAGTGTTGTGGCAAGTGCCAGCAATGTCAGCAGCCCAAGCAGTGGATGCGGCTGACGAGAGAAATGAGCCTGGTTCATCAATCCTCCTCCTCTTCTACTGCACCAGGATAAAGCTGCTTCCATGCAGATGTGAGTGTAGTATTTTCTGAGTGATAGTTTGCATTCGAAAAAATTCAAGGCAAGAATAGAGGAGCTAGTTTGCTGGAGTATGTAGCTGCTCTAATTGTAGTTTAGAATGAAGAAAAAGAGGGAGGGAGGCAAAGCAGAGGGAGAAGGGAGCTTTCTCAGCGTCGAGAGGAAGCTGCGTCCTCCTCCAGGATCTGGCGAACCAGGCGCTCGGCCAGAGCGATGGAATAGTTCTGGCCGCGATCGTGGGGGTAGACCTGGAACATATTGGCCAGCCAGAGGCCGGGCAGGGGGGTCTTCAGGGGTGGAAGATGCTCGCGGTAGTCTGGGGTCACGATTGGTTGGGCGAAGGGAGCGCGGAACATCCAGCTTTCGCGCACCCAGGAGGCATCGAAATCGGGACGGATGCGGCGCAAGCAGGGCAAGAACTGGGCCAGGACCTCGGCTTTCTCCATCTGGAAGAGCGGGTCATCCATTGGGCGATAGTTGCCCAGGTAGAGCAGATGGCGACCGCCATACTCCTCGGGGGGGCGCAGGTTGGTATGTTCGACGATGCTCAGGAATGGATAGCCCGGATCGCAGATATTGAGCCAGTAGGTAGCTGTCAGGCGGCGATCGAGGGCCAGAATCAGGCAGTGGGCGCCGTAAGCCTGGCCCCACTCGTAGCGGGCGCGGTAGTCTGGGGGCAGGGCTGGAATCAGGCGCAGGGTTAGGCGGGTAGCCAGGGTAGAGATTATCCGATCGACCGTCCAGGTGCCGCGGGTTGTGCGCACCTGCCAGCCGCCGTCGGCCTGCGGCTCGGCGCCTTCGATGCGTGTCCCGAGCAGGATCTTGCCGCCGAGGGAGGTGATCCGTTCTGCCAGGCGGTCGTAGAGTTGTTGAAAGCCGCCTTTGAGGTAACCCAGGCTGGTGGTGCGATCGTGGAAGCGGGCCCAGAACCAGGGCAGGGCAATCTGCTCATGGAGGGCGCCGAACTTGCTGACAAAGAGCGGTTCGAAGACCAGCTCATAGGCACGTTTCCCCATCCAGCGTCGCAGCCAGGGGGCGGCGGTGCGGCCCTCCAGGGGCCAGGAAGGAGAGAGCTTCAGGAAGGCGGCCACTGCTCCGACCCGCAGGCGCTCGTAGAAGCGCAGTGGGCGGAAGGCCAGCAGCGAGGTAGGCGAATCGAGGCGATAGATCTGGCCCTCGATCAGTGACTCTGTGCGTGGGGTAGACCAGACCAGCTGTGGGCCGAGGCCCAGCTCTTTAATCAGGCGAATAGCGGCGCGGTCGGTGCGAAAAAGGTGGTGATAGAACTTCTCCAACCAGATGCCGGGCGCGACCTGGAAGCCAGCGGCCAGGCCGCCGGGGATCTCCTCCTGCTCGAAGACCATGACCGACTGACCGGCCTGAGCCAGGCGATAGGCGGCCACCAGGCCGAGTGCGCCGCCTCCGAAGATAGCGTATTGCATAGTGAATATTGCTCCTCTCCCTGGTGCTTGCGATAGCCCTTGTTAGCGTTCTGGTAGCTTGGTATGGCCAGGGTCTTAGTGCCCGGGCGGGGCTTTGCGGCTTGCTTTTTTTACTTTACTCTCTCCAGCGGCCCGAGTTAGAGTGATCTTATGGCGGGTGCCTGCGGGCCATGTCCATGAGTGGTGGAGGAGTGAGCGCATGCAAGCCGGCAGAGCCAGCCAGCCGAGTTGCTTGATCTGATCTACTGGCTGACGGGAGGGCCTCGCCTGCGTCCTTGCTCTCACGCTGATTGGCAATAATTGTACCATAGCCATGCTTGCCATACCAGCCCTCTCTCCCACTATCGCAGATAGGCAGAGAGCCAGATGTCCTCTGTGACCCATTCAGGCTTTATCTCTCTTGCCTCTTTGGCCTCATCAATGACAAGCACGGCCAGGTTTGTTAGCGAGCTCCTTTCTCAGACTGTCAGTTGAGAAAAAAGCTCGCTAGAATGAATAGCTAGCAAGCGGTATTATAGAAACCGCTCACTCGCGGACTCTGTGCTGCTCTTGTTGCCAGAGAGGAGAAGGAGAGAGAGGCTGAAAGGAACCTGGAGCAGAGGGGGAAGCAACTGAAGCAACTCATGACCAACTTGAGCGTGCGCCTGGTTCATCAGCCCTTGGAGTGGCTGGAAGAAATAGCCAGCGTTCTAGTGGTATAGATAGATCTAGAGCTAGCAGTAGCCTCTATCTCGTCTGATGGAGTGCTCAATCTCAGTTAGCTCATCAAAGTCGCCAGATGCAGGCGAATCACCGGTCGTGGGCTGCTGGAAGCCAGTGCCGAGGGAGACCACTACATTGTCGATCCGGCACTGATGCGAGCGCTGACTCCTGAAGGACGTGCTTGGCTGCGGGGGGCCGGCGATTCAGCGTCTAGCGCCGCATTTTGGCGAGGATCGGGCCACTATCGAAAGGTTAGTGGAGGAAGCCATGAGTTGATAGCAGCGTAGTCAGGCTTAGAGCGGGAAGAGGGCGGCCTTGACGGGCATGCACAATTCCCATACAATCTATTTACAGGGGAGAGACGTGCTATCAGCTCGTGAAGCTCGGGAACCATTACGCATACAAGATACTCCAGATCTTTGTGAAGCCGTTCGCCGTTCATCTGTCGGCACCACACCGGCCCTGGTTCTGAAGGGAGGTCGGGCCATGACGTCTGCTTCTACACCACGGCCAGAGGAGGAGTGGCTGAGCCTGCGTGAGGCCGCGGAATTACTGGGGATGCATCCAGCTACGGTGCGCCTGTGGGCCGACCGCAATGCCTTGCCCTCACGACGTACCAGCGGAGGCCATCGCCGCTTTCGCCGCTCCGACATCGAGGCCCACCTACGTCAGGAAAGCGAGCGCAAGCCGCGCCCTGCTGCGCGCCTTCTCGTGCAAAGCGTGCTGGGGCGCGTGCGCGAAGCCTGGGCCGAAGGCGTGCTGGATCGCCTGCCCTGGCACCGCCATTTCGATGAGGCCGCCCGCGAAGCCTATCGCCGCCTCGGACGACGCCTGCTGGAACTGCTGCTGCACGCTCTGACAGATGCCGGCGCCTATCCCGAGCTGCTGCATGAGGCCGCCCGCCTCGGCTACGAATATGGCTCGATCACCCGCTCTTCCCATGTACCAGTGGCCGACGCTGTACGCGCCTTCCTCTATTTCCGTAGCCTCGTCGACGAGACTCTGATCCAGCTGGCCGAAGTCCAGGGAACTCGCGATCATCAAGAGATACCCTGGGCCGAAAGTCTCTACCAAATCCAACGCCTAACAAATGAGATCTTGCCCGCCCTGATCGAGGCCGCCCTCGGCGAGAACGAAAGTCGGCCACCTTCTACAGCCCAAACAACAGGCGACCCGAGCGGAAACAGCCTGGCTCAAGAAGAACCTCCTTGCCAGCCCTCCGAAAACATGCTCTCTGCCAGAGAAGAAACAGCACACTCAGGCCGGTCGGATTGACTCCCCAATGGCCAGCTCCTCTACTATCTCCCCTCGCCTGGCCTCCGACTGACTTCTCTACCACCCCTGACTTCGTCGACCCGCTCTAGCCCTCTGCTTACCTTTCTCTCCTATGGAGCCAGCCCACTCGATACGAAACAGGAAGGATAGACGTATTATCACCTGTGAGCAATAGAGGTTCGCCACGCTTCGGGGGATGTGCAGGCGATAGATCTCAGCAGTAATCTAGAAAGTATTCCGTAACTCCTGATCCCCAATTG
>NZ_JADGIA010000296.1 GCF_019683635.1 Thermogemmatispora sp.
GATTCTTGACGAAGATCCGCAGCAAGGGCCGCTGCTCCTCTCGCCTTCTGATCGCTTCCTTCTCTATTCGCCCAACGAGGGGCAGGTCCCCTATCCCACCGATAATAGCGTCCCGGCGGACATCGCGGCTCTCTCTTATGCCAACAGTCTCAGCCTGGCCTCGTTGGGAGGCTCACCGCCGGCCCTGGGAAAGGCCCAGATAGTGCTGCCGGCGCAGAGGGCATTGCGCAGCATTGCTGATTATCACTGGGTAACGACGCCACTTTTTACGCCCGATGAGCGCTCCCTGGTCTATGTGGAGTTTTCGAGCGACGACCAGCCGCCCTATGAGCGCCATAGTGCCCTCTACACCGTGCAGGTTAGCGATGGCAATGGTCACCTGCGCGTGGCCAGGCCCGTGCTCCTGGCGACCACCACCGCCGCTCTGGTTGAGCTAGGGACCTGGCTCAATGGGCACACACTGACCTTCTATGCCGATGGTAACATCTTTGCTCTCGATCTCAGCAGTGGAGCTATTGCGACTCTAGTACAGGCCAGAACCTACGTGCGTGCCATCGCTGTTGTTGGCACGGGTCGCATCTAAGAGCCTGTTGATTGAGGAGCGAGGGCTGGCTGTCTCTCCTCTATTGCTCTTCTCAATAAAGAAGGGAGCTGAGCGGGGGGGTAAAGGGCATGGATAGGATCATGTGACTCAGCCGGGTCACAGCGAGATTGCAGGCTCAGCTCCTTATATTTAGTTTACTCTGTCTACCAACAGGCAGTGGGCGAGCGGAGGCTCTTTTCCCTGGCCAGCTCTTCCGTTACGCTGCGCGGGCTGAGGAAGTGGCCTGGCAGGGAAAGCAGCAGGCGGAAGGCAGGCGCAGAAGCGAACAGAAGCAAACAGAAGCAAGCAGAAACAGGCGAAAACAAGCAGAAACAAGCGGCAAGCCTGAGAAGAGAAAAGAGGGGCTACGTTGAGCCAAAGCAAGCCCCTGCTGAAGAATAAAAAAACCCCTCCCTGGCAGGACAATCGGTCCGATCACCGCCAGCCCTGGTGTTCGGACTGCCATGTCGCTTCGACCGGCTGGGAGCTGCTCCCATTGGGCGACTCCTCGCCGTTGTCTGCTCTGGGTCTTCTCCCGCGATCTGGCTCTGGCTTGCCCGGGCCAGGAGCCTGGGGCCAGAGCTGAATGGGCGGAGCTAGAGGATGCGCCGCTCTAGTGGGCGACCAAGCAGGAAGCCCAGGACGAGGCCCGTGATGAGGCCGCCGATGTGGTCAGAAACGGCGATATTGCTGCCAGGAGCGAATCCCAGGGCCAGATTAAGACCCAACCAGAAGAGCCAGTTGATAATTGCCCCTTGGCCGAAGGGTCCCAACGCTCGCCTATTCATAATGTAGAAGGCGCCAAGTGCGCCGAAAACGCCAAAGATTGCCCCCGAGGCGCCCACGCTCAGCACCGTTGCGGGCATCAGAAAGTAGGTAGCCAGGCCGCCGACAATCCCCGAGGCAAGGTAGATGATCAGATAGCGTATCTTGCCATAGAACACCTCGGTAGCGCTCCCGATCAAGAACAGAGAGAGCATATTTAAGAAGATATGCAGGATGTTGGCGTGCAAGAACATCGCCGTGAAAATGCGCCAGTAGTCTCCGACCTGGCTGACCTCTCCCCCCATCTGATAGAGCACGTTCTCGTCGATGAACAGGTTCTGACTCAGGAAAACCTCGACCAGAAAGACGGCGATGTTGATAAAGATCAGGGTATTTGTTATCAGGCGTGGGTAGCGGCTCAGGATAAAGCGTCCGCGTGTGGCCTGACGTTGGAGCTGACTGCGCTGGGACCAGGGAGTCTGCTCCTGTGGCAAGGGCTGACTTGGGCTGGTGGGGGCGTTGGGTGAGGGTGAAGGGGGAACACCCCGATAGCCGAAGCCGAAGCTCTCCTCCAGCGGAGGAAAAGCCCGCTCGAAGCGCCCGCCGTAGGAAAGGCGCGCCGCGCGTGACCGTGCCAGGCCGGCATCGTAGTACTGGCCCAGTGCCTGCAGCAGATAGGAGCGCAAAGCGTGGGCGTAGGCATTTGCCGGGTCCTGAGCGATGTACTGGTCGACGTAGCTCAGAGCCTGATCATAGCGCTTCTCCAAGAGCGCCAGCAAGGCTCGGGCCAGCAGACTCTCTTGGCCGCCTTCCGGCTGTAGCTCCTCGACTTTCTTGCAAGCCAGGGTCACCACCTGGTAGTCTCCCAGGCCCAGGTTAGCCTCCGCCAGGCCCAGGTGCACTTTGGGATTCTCTGGATCGATCTGGGCGGCGTGGGCAAAAGCAATGGCTGCCTCTCGGGGTTGTCCCTCGGCGAGGGCTTGTTTACCCCGCTCCAGGTAAGATTGAATCTCGGTCTGTGCTTCCAAATGTGTCTCCTCCACTCAGGCGTAGTGCCGCACTATACCGTCAATGCTCCTGCTCTTGACCGGGCTGGTTGTGGTCTGTCGCGCCAAGGTAAGGATTCCTTCCTTGTCGCGCTGCCGCTCCCTTCACTAAGGCGTAAGACAGCAAGCAAAAGCCACCAGGACCTGAGCGTCTGACTGCTTCGCTGGTGTTCTGGGCACCACATCCTACATGATACCATAGAGACATGCTGCTGGGGGCCTCTAGTGACCCCGAGGAAGGGTGCTGCCTTCTCTCTGGCCGGCCAGACTCATGGCCCTGGCAGGAGGATATGGCGGCAGTCGTTTCTCTCTCGGCCAGGAGCAGAAGGCAGCGGATGGCTGTCCTCTCTCATGGGGCGGCGGGCTGCTCGCAACCAGCCCTGAACCCCGGGTCGCTGAGGCTGTTGACACACTCTGTACTCAGAAAATACTACGTATAGCCTGGCAAAAGGTGACGCTCTTCTCTCCTCTTTCTAGGGGGGTGGTTCCTGGCTGTCTGCCCTACCTACCTCGGAGGTTATCGCCCCGGTCACAGGAGGCTCTCAGCAATAGCCGACCGGCTCAGATCGCCTTCTCCCCTGCTGAAGCAATTATAGTATAGCCGGCCCTTGAGGCGAGGAGGGGACGCCGAGGTGGGGAGCCGGACGCCCCAGCTGGCTGGCTCTCATTTCAGCAGGCCGCTGGTGTGGATGAAGGTCAGCATCCCGTTCAGGATGAACTGGATGGCAAGCGCTGCCAACAGGATGCCAAGAATGCGCGACAGGACCAGAATCCCGGTTCGCCCGATATGCTCCATAATCCAGATGCTGTGGCGCATAACGATCCAGGCCGCCAACAGCGAGGTGACAATAGCGGCTGCCACCGAGAAGAGCTTGAAAGGATCGGGCAGTGCCTGATCGACATAGAGAATAGTGGTGGCGATCGTTCCCGGACCGGCAATCATCGGGATGGCGAGCGGAAAAACGCTGATGTCCTCGCGGGTCATCGCTTCTTCCTCTTCAGCGGCGGTGCGGCGTGTCCCCGACGAGCGTCCGAAAAGCATCTCTACAGCTACCAGGAAAAGCAAGGCTCCCCCTGCCATATTGAAGGCATAGAGCGTAATCCCCAGCCGATCGAGTAGAAAACGCCCGACAAGCGCAAAAAAAGCAATGATGGCTGCGCTGATCAAAATGGCGCGCGTAATCACTGCGCGGCGCTGGGCCTCATTGAGGTGAGCTGTCAGCGCAATGAAGACTGGTGCTAATCCGACGGGGTCAATAATCGTGAAAAAAGTCACGAAAGCACGAGTTGTAAAGACCACTGCAACGCCTCCCTCACTCGACTAGCTTGCTGTAGTATACGGGAGAAAGCGCTCTCTGGCAATGTTGCAGTGGTAGCTCGTGTCAGAGTCGGGTCAGGGAAGGAAGCAGGTTGCCGGGGCCTGATCTGCGGCTGGCGCTCAGATCCGCAAAGAAAGCAGGCTCACCGGCAAAGCAGGCGCTGAGGCAGGGAGCGAGTTAATCGCCCCGGCGGTAGTATGGGCGACGGTGGCGCCAGGCGCCAAAGGTGATCAAGTGCCAGAGGAAGACCAACAGGATAGCGCCGATGAGCGCTCTGAAAATGGGGACACCGTAGACTGTCGGATCGCCGCTGATAGTGAGGGGAAACACATGAGTAAAGAGCCAGATTCCAATCAGCCCGGCAATAACTGCCCCAATGA
The DNA here is from genome assembly GCF_019683635.1 of Thermogemmatispora sp. Lineage (GTDB taxonomy): Bacteria > Chloroflexota > Ktedonobacteria > Ktedonobacterales > Ktedonobacteraceae > Thermogemmatispora. The sequence continues at coordinate 4,094 of NZ_JADGIA010000296.1, forward strand.
TCCCCCCTGGCAGCCGCCAGCCGACGATAAACTCAGCCAGTAGCCCGGCGATAGCAGCAATTATCAGGTAGATGACGGTGCCCACGGTCACCGTCCAGTGAAAATCGCCGATGTTGATCGTAAAGAGCGGCGAATCTGAGGTGAGAGCAGCGATGGCTGCAGATGTCACAGAAGCAAACATAAGAAGTTCCCTCCTTCTCTTCGAAACGGGCCTTGTGGCCCGAGCCGGCCTCCTCCCCTGCCACCTCATCCATGATCTCTTGCTCTGACAATACACGGGTGACGTGGCGGAGAGCAAGTCAACAATAAAAGTTTCAGCAATTTCTCAGCTAGCGCTCAGCTTTCTAAGGGAAAATGGCCTGCCGTGAGCGGTCTGTCGCCTGAGCGGACTCAGCAGCGTATACACGTAATGAGAGCCTTGTCACTGGCGAGGCTGAACGTGGTCGACTACAGCGCCGGTGGTCGCTGTTTAAGGCCATGCGTTATAATCAGGTAGTACAGGCTTCTCTAAATCTTTGCCGGGAGGTCTCTTTCTTATGCAAAGCGCAAAGCGCTA
>NZ_JADGIA010000077.1 GCF_019683635.1 Thermogemmatispora sp.
GGGATGCGCGCCTGATCCTCCCGTGCGCTCTCTCCGGGCTGACCGGGGAGGTATCGACAGGCAGAGAGCGAAAACGACACACCCTGGCTGTCTGACTGAGTGCTGAGCGGCACGTCTCGTTCAGCGCTAGCAACAGAAGCAAAGCAAGCAAAGCAACAGCACAACATTACGACTACATCAGAGGCGGGAGCGGTGGGTGAGTGCACTCGAAGAGGTTGTCCTGGATGGCCTTCCTATCAAAGATCAGCAAGCAGGTACGACGTTGCTAGACATCCCGAGGCTAGGGGATAGTGAAGCGCGGGGCCGCGCCTGGTACGCCATGCAAGCGAGATGGGGGGAAAGAGGAAGGGAAAAGAAGAGACAGCTCCCGGCTTCAACGACTTCAATATCTCCCGGCCCGTCCGTGCAGCGCTTTTCCCCCGCCTCCGCCTGATGAGAATCGAGGAGCGGCATGTATAAAGGACAATCTGGAATGTGGTCCTGGCTGCTGCATCGCGTGACAGGACTGGCGGTTCTTCTCTTCCTGCTTGTGCACATCGTCGATATTGGATTGCTCTCCTTTGGCCCCGATGTCTACAACGAAGGCATTGCCCTCTTTAGCACTGGCATTGTGCGCGTCATCTCGCTCGGGCTGATTGCCTCCGTGCTCTATCATGCCTTCAACGGCGTGCGCATTATTTTAATCGATTTCTGGCCACGGGGTGCTCGCTACCAGGGGATCATGTTTGCGGTAGTGATGATCATCACTATTCTCTGCTTCCTGCCGATGGCCTATTTTGTGGTGGCGCCCATTTTCCAGCCCGGTGCCTCTGCCGTGGCGCTGCCGATGTGAGCGTAGTGGGCGGCGAGGACGATAAGGAGAGAGGGCCTCTCTCCCTGGGCCTCGCCTGCTGACTGCCCACTCTGCCCTGCCTGCCAGCGAGCGAACGAGCGAACCAGCGAGGGAGTGAACCCCACGCAGCCAGCCTGGCTCCCCGACAACTTCCTGGTGAGCGCGGCGGCGACTGAGTGCCGCGGAAAGGTCAGTGAGCATTAGCTCTCTCTCGATCCTCCTTTGATGGAAGGAAGACCGGCGAGAGACGCGGTCGCTGAAGGAAGAAGTGGAGGCCGAACAAGGAAGAGCGGCAGCAGAGAGGAGGACTTGCTGACCCGTCGGCTCCTGCGGCGCAATGTCGCATCTGCCTGCTATGATGACGATCTTGCTCTCGTGAAGAGGAGTGCTGTAGCTATGTTACGTGTTTCTAGCGGCTATGGCCCGCGTCCCACGGGCGGCGGCTTTGAGACCTTTTCCTGGTACTTCTTCCGTGTCTCTGGGGTCGCACTTATTTTCCTGGCGATCATCCATCTGATTCTCATGCACGTCACAACTGATGTCGCCTGCACCAGCTATCAGTTTGTGGCCCATCGCTATCAAAATCCTTACTGGCGCTTGTATGACTGGCTGCTGCTGACTCTGGCGCTGTTGCATGGTATGAACGGTCTACGCGTTGTTATCGACGACTATGTTCGCAATCGCGGCTGGCGCCTGTTCTTGCTCTCGCTGGTAGGGCTGGCGACGCTGGCGTTCTTCTTGCTTGGAACGATTACGATCGTGACCTTCCAGCCTGTAGCCAGTGGATTGCAGGGTGCTTCCTGTGTGACCCACTAGAGAGGGGAATCCTTATGTACCAGAAATTTGATGTGGTCATCGTCGGCGCTGGCGGCGCCGGGCTGATGGCAGCGATGCAGCTTCCCAACGCCAGCGTGGCCGTCCTCTCGAAGGTCTATCCTACGCGCTCCCATACGGGTGCTGCCCAGGGAGGAGTGGCGGCAGCGCTGGGCAATCTTGAGGAAGACCACTGGAAGTGGCATATGTACGATACCGTCAAAGGCGGTGACTATCTGGTCGATCAGCCAGCGGCGGAGATCCTGGCTCGCGATGCCATCGACGCGATCTATGAGCTGGAGCATCGGGGACTGCCCTTTAACCGCACGCCGGACGGGCGCATCGATCAGCGCCGCTTTGGTGGCCATACGCGCAACTACGGCGAAGCGCCAGTACGCCGCTCATGCTACGCCGCCGATCGCACGGGGCATATGCTGCTCCAGACCATGTACCAGAACGCCATCAAGAACCAGGTGCGCTTCTTTAATGAGTTTCTGGCCCTGGATCTGCTGATCAACGAAGGCCGCGTCTGTGGCGTGGTGGCCCTGGAGATTCGTACGGGCGAGATTCATACCTTCCATGCCAAAGCGGTTCTCTTTGCCACCGGTGGCTATGGCCGTGCCTGGCGAGTGACCAGCAATGCTTTTGCCTGCATGGGAGATGGCATGGCGATCGCCTACCGCCGCGGCATTCCCCTGGAAGACATGGAGATGTATCAGTTCCATCCTACGGGCCTCTATAAGGTGGGGGTGCTGCTGAGCGAGGGGGCCCGTGGCGAAGGGGCGCGCCTGCTGAACGGCAAGGGCGAGTACTTTATGGAGCGCTACATGCCCACGCTCAAGGACCTGGCGCCGCGCGATATTGTCTCCCGCTGCATCATTAAAGAGATCAAGGAGGGGCGCGGCGTCAACGGCGAAGATTATGTCTATCTTGACCTGCGCCACCTGGGCGAGAAGGTTATCACGGAGAAGCTGCCTGATATCACCGAGTTCGCACGCAATTACCTGGGCGTGGAGCCGATTCGTGAGCCGGTGCCCATCCAGCCGACGGCCCACTATGCGATGGGCGGCATCCCGACCGATAACGATGGGCGCGTAGTCATCGATGCGAAGTGGACGCCGCTGCCGGGCTTCTACGCCGCCGGCGAGGTGGCCTGCGTCTCGGTCCACGGAGCCAATCGCCTGGGCACGAATTCGCTGGTTGATCTGATCGTCTTCGGGCGCCGCGCCGGTAAGCACATGGCCAGATTCATCGCGGAGAACGATCACGTTCCTCTGCCGCCGCATCACGAGGACTTTGCTCGTGAGATGGTCGACCATCTCCTGACCTCGAAGGGTGGCGAGTCGGCGGCGCGCATCCGCAATGAGCTGCAGGGCGAGATGCTGGAGAATGTCTTTGTCGAGCGCCAGGAAAAGGGCCTGCAGCATGCTATGGACACCGTCGCTGGCCTCCAGGAGGCGTATAAGAAGGTCCAGCTTCAAGATAAAGGCAAAACCTTCAACACTGAGCTGGTCGAGGCCATCGAACTGGGCTTCCTGCTGGACTGCGCGGCGGCCACCGTTCACGGCGCTCTCGCTCGCAAAGAGAGTCGCGGCGCTCACTATCGCCTCGATTATCCCGAGCGCGACGATGTCAACTGGCTCAAGCATACGTTGATCTATAAAGGTGAAGGGGCCTGCGATGCCCGTCTCGACTATAAGGATGTCATCCTGATCGATGACCCCATCTTTAAGCCCAAGGAACGCAAATACTAAGCGCGTCCCAGCTTCAGGGAGACGCTCTAAGACAGGTGAGGTGCTATGAAAGTTACCCTGCGCATTAAGCGCTTCGACCCCGATAAGGATGCGAAGCCCTACTGGGCCGAGTATACGGTTGAGGCCAGCCCCGTCGACCGCTTGCTGGACGCGCTCAATACCATTAAGTGGACGATCGACGGCACCCTGACCTTCCGACGCTCCTGCGCGCATGGAGTCTGCGGCTCGGATGCCATGCGCATCAACGGGCGCAATCGCCTGGCCTGCAAGGTGCTGATCCGCGATGTGGGCGAGAAGGTAACGGTTGAGCCGATGCTCGGCTTCCCGGTGATCAAAGATCTGGTGGTCGATATGGACCCCTTCTTCCGCAAGTACGAGTCGGTCAAGCCCTATCTGATCACCTACGATAATGAGCCGGGGACCGAGCGGTTGCAGAGTCCCGAAGAGCGTGCGCGCTACGATGAGGGGACGAAGTGCATTCTCTGTGGGGCCTGTACTGGCTCGTGCCCCTCGATCTGGGGCAATCCCGACTGGGTTGGGCCAGCGGCCATCGTCAACGCACACCGCTTCATCTTCGACAGCCGCGATCAGGGCACGGCGGAGCGTCTGGCGATCCTCGGGCAGCGTAACGGTGTCTGGCGTTGCCGTACGATCTTTAACTGCTCCGATGCCTGCCCGCGTGGCATTCCGGTCACCGATTTGATCGAGCAGGTGAAGCGCGCCATTGTCTACGGCGATCGCAATATTGACTGAGCAACAACGGTAGCGCTGGGTGAGAAATCGCCTCGCTTCGTCGTGCGCTCCGGCGAAGTGTGCTGGGACTGAGGGGCGAAAGAGAGCCAGCGCCAGGCGCCCAGCCCGGCAGGTACCAGGGCCAGCTGCCCTCGGGCCGCCCGAGCTGGGCCGCTTTGTGGTGAAGGGAGGCTCTGCTACCCCCCCTTCTTCTCTGCCTGCCAGGCTGGAGGCCGGAGTGCTTCTCTTGTAAAGGTGCTAGCGCCAAGCTAGCGAGGAGTGCTGACGCTATGCCCCCTGCGATGACTGTAGAAGAGCAAACCTCTTGGGAGCATCGCTTTATCACAGCCAACGGCATTCGGCTCCACTATGTGACCCAGGGAGAGGGGCCGCTGGTGCTCTTGCTCCACGGCTTCCCGGAGTTCTGGTATTCCTGGCGCCATCAGATTCCTGTTCTGGCCGAGGCCGGTTATTGCGTTGTGGCTCCCGACCTGCGCGGCTACAACGAGAGCGAGAAGCCGCGTTGGGGCTATGACCTGCGCACCCTGGCGCGCGATGTGGCGGCCCTGATTGTGGCTTTGGGTTACGAGCGGGCGATCGTCATGGGTCACGACTGGGGTGGCGTCATTGCCTGGCAGGTGGCGATGCGCTATCCCGAGCTGGTTGAGCGCCTGGTCATTATGAATGCTCCCCATCCGGCGGCCATGCTGCGCGAGTTGCGTTCCCTGAAGCAGCTCCGCATGAGCTGGTATATTTTCGCCTTCCAGCTGCCCTGGCTGCCGGAGTACGTGCTCGGGCGCAACGGGGCGAACGAGATCGGCAGAATGCTGCGCGGCAGCGCCGTCCAGAAGGAAGCTTTCCCGCGCTCTGTCACCGCTCATTATCAGGCTGCCATGAGCAAGCCTGGAGCCTTGCCTGCGGCTCTCGCCTACTATCGGCAGTTTGTGCGCGACCTGCCGCACGCCCTGTGGCGTCGTCAGCTGCGGGCCTGGTCCCGTATTCAGGCCCCGACTCTGCTGGTCTGGGGTCTGCAGGATATTGCCCTCAGCGTCGAGCTAACCTACGGTCTGGAGCCATACGTCAAGCAGCTGCGTGTCGTCTACCTGCCTGAAAGCGGTCACTGGGTCCAGCAGGAGCAGCCCGAGCAGGTCAATCGCCTGCTGCTCGACTTCCTGGCAGGGCGCGAGTCGAACGCTCCAGGCGCCTGAGATCAGGCAACGACAATGGTAATCGTATGGTAGCCCGAGGCGCCATCGGGCAGCGGCGGAGCCGGACGGGGGTCCTGGACATTTCCCTGCAGATCGATGGCGCGCGCCGTGATGGTGTAGCTGCCGGCCTGGGACGGCACACGCCAGGGGAGTTCCCACAGCACCCAGGTGAGCGCTGACAGAGGGCGCTTGAGGGTAGCGCGTTGCCAGCTCTGCCCCAGGTCGAAACTCACATCGACCTCGCTGATGCCGCGCTCCCCCGAAAAGGCCACGCCTGCAATATAGGTCAGGCTGCCGGCCTGCAGACGGCTCCCATCAAGAGGGGTATCGATGCGCGTCGTCATGCGGATCTGGGCCTCGTCGCTCCAGCCGCGCTGCTGCCAGTAGCCCTGGTAATCGTAGTTTACGACCTCGATGCGTGTGATCCACTTGGCGTGCTTCATGCCATAAATGCCAGGAACCAGCAGGCGCAGCGGATAGCCGTGGCGCTCCGGCAAGGTCTGGCCGTTCATGCGCACGGCGAGCAAGGTTGTCGGCTCCAGGGCCTTAGTGAGATGAATACTGTCGCTGTAGTCATCGGCGCAAGAGAAGACCACCTTCGTGGCCCCCGGCTTGGGACGCGCGCGCTGCAGGAGAACGTTCAGCGGTATCCCTTCCCAGAGGGCGTTGCTCATGTAGGGGCCGCCGACCTCATTGCTGATGCACATCATCGACTCATACTGGCGACGCATTGGCAGCGTCAGCAGCTCCGCATAGGTCAGCGTGTAGGGCTGCTCAACCTGGCCGCCGATCGTGAGGCTCCAGCTCTGGCCGTTGACCACAGGGTCGGCCAGCAGATTCTTTGAGACCACGTAGTATTGATCGTTAGGCGTGATTTCTGATGAAAGATGAGGGACGGGCACGATGGGGCCGTAGTTGGGCTGGGGCGGCGGCACGATGCGGCTCTTGAAACCGCGCAGGGTGACTGTCGGGGCGTGGGCGCCCTGAGTAATAAAGCGGAAGGCGAAGGCGGCCAGGAGGCCCACGCCGCCCAGGATCAGGCCACGGCGCAGCAAGGTCTGGCGCCGCTCGCGCACCTCGGCTCGGCGCTGCTCCTCACGGATGCGACTGGCTGTCAGCCAGTGGTAGGCGAGCGGGAAGAGCAAGGCGAAGACCAGGCCGCTGACGGCCAGGCTCCACATGCTATTGAACCAGCCAATGCTCAGTGTGGCGCCGAAGAGGCCGGCCCCAGTCAGCGGCAGCACCACCAGACCGGCAAAGAGCCAGAGCAGGGCCGCCAGCACGAAACCGTCCCCGAGCCGTGGCCCGAGACCAGGCTTGAACAAGAAGCGCCGACGTGCCAGCATATACAGGCTGCCGCTGGCGGCAAAAACCAGGCACTGGCCCAGGATCACACAAACCAGTAAATAGCGCTTCGCTTCGTCGCCGATCAATTGCTGGAGAAATTGAAAAAGCGACAGGGGCATCAGTGCCGTGATGGTCGCTCCGACCTGCTCCGGCAGAGACACACCGTGGGCAAAGGCATTCAGCAAAAGCATGCAGCCCGAGGAGGCGAGTCCGGCCAGCAGACCGGCACCGCCGCCGGCAACCAAAGACTCCTGGGCAGAAGGTTTCGGAGGCGAAGAGGTCTCAGGCGAAGCCATTGTTGACGAAACAGCCCTTTCTAGCGCGGGCGTGGAAGGAGGGGCGCACACAGCAAGCAACGGCAAGAGAAAAAGAAGAGAGTGAGCTGAGCTTGCCCCGCTCGATCATCTCCGCGCCATCTTCATGGACCCTGCCTTTTATTGTACGTCAGGCCACATCATCAATGCTACACGTGCGAGCAAGGCCCCATTGACAGGCGTATGGCCGGTCTATCCGGTGAGAAGGGCTAGAGGCTCCAACGATGGGGTACAGAGGGAAAGCAAGCTCAGGAGAACGGTCACTTGTTGCTTGCCTGCAAATGGAGTATCATCTATGCCGAATAGCGCTCCCCTTGCCTTCTGAGGCCGCTTTCGAAGTGTAGCGTGCGTCCCGCTCGCTGGCTGATTGGAGGCGCCGGAGCGCACACAATCGGCAGTCGCCCCTCTCTTGCGTCCCGGAGGAAGGGACGCCATTAGTAAAAGACCATCTGCGAGGAAGCCGAGACTTATGCCAGAAGACCAAGTGATCACAGCTACGACGACAGCAGCGACGATAGACACTGCGCATCTCCCCCTGGCCGTCGGCGTTGATCTGGGAGGAACGCAGCTACGGGTAGCGGTGCTGCGCGGGGCCACCCTGCTTTCGCGCGTGGGCCTGCTGACCGGCGAAGATGCGACGCCTGAGCGTCTGATCCCGCGCATTTGCGACGCAATTCGTCAGGCGCTCGCGGAGGCGCGGGTTGAGCTAGGGCAGGTGGCCGGTATTGGTTTAGGAGCCCCTGGCCCGCTCAACAGCCAGAGCGGTATCATCTACTCGCCGCCCAACTTACCGGGATGGGAAAACGTCCCCATTCGCGACATCCTGCAGAAAGAGTTCCCGGTGCCGATCTACATCGAGAACGATGCCCATTGCGCGGCTCTGGGCGAATACATGTTTGGGGCCGGGCGTGGCAGCGAAGACATGGTCTACATGACCGTTAGCACAGGGATCGGCGGCGGCATCATCTGCAAGGGCCGCCTGCTAGAAGGAGCAGGGGGGACCGCTGGCGAACTGGGGCATATGACCATCGATCTTCACGGTCCCCGCTGTAACTGTGGCAACATCGGCTGTTTAGAGGCCATTGCCTCGGGGACAGCCATTGCGCGGCGAGCCAATGAAGCTATTGCTGCTGGCCAGGGGGCGGAGTTGCTCGCCTTCGCGCGCTCGCTCGACGAGCAGACGGCGCGCCAGCTGCATCTGCCTGCTGGCACGGAGAAGGAGAGCATCGAGCGTGTCAATGCCCGCACTGTCGGCGAAGCGGCACGGGCCGGTATCGCCCTGGCGCGGCAGATCCTCGGTGAAGCGGCGCGGGGGCTGGGCGTGGGCCTCGTCAACGTGATCCATATCTTTAATCCGCGTAAAATTATTCTGGGGGGCGGCGTCATGCAGCTTGGCGACCTGATTCTTGGGCCGGCCCTCGACATTGTCGAGCAGCGCGCCATGAAGGCCCCACGCTCGATCGTGAGCATTGAGCTGGCGCAACTTGGCCCCAATGTCGGGCTGATCGGGGCCGGTACCCTGATCTACTATCATGGCTGATCCCTCTGCCGGTCTGGGCTGGTCGCTGCCAGCGAGCCGGTGAGTGGAGGAAAGGCCAGGCAGGAACGAAACAAACAGACGGAACATGGTGACAAAGAAAAAGGAACGTCTCGACGTCGCAATGGTACGTCGCGGCCTGGTAGCCAGCCGGGAGCGAGCACAGGCTCTGATCATGGCGGGGCGCGTCTATGTAGGTGAGCGACGCCTGGAGAAGCCCGGCGCCCAGGTGCCCGATGATGCCGAGATCCGCCTTGACCTGGCCGCGCCCGAACTGCGCTACGTCAGCCGTGGCGGCTTGAAGCTCGAAAAGGCCCTTGCGGTCTTCGAACTTGATCCGCGAGGGTTGGTCGCCCTGGATGTTGGCGCCTCGACTGGCGGCTTTACCGATTGCCTGCTGCAGCGGGGAGCTGCTCGCGTCTATGCTGTCGACGTTGGGCATGGACAGCTCGCCTGGAAGCTGCGCAGCGATGCGCGCGTCGTCGTCATGGAGGGGGTCAACATCCGTTACCTGGAGACGCTGCCGGAGAGGCCGCAGTGCGCGACCATCGATGTCTCCTTTATCTCGCTGCGTCTGGTTCTCCCGTCGGTGGCGCGCTTGCTGGCTCCTGGCGCCTGGGTGGTGGCCCTGGTCAAGCCGCAGTTTGAGGCCGGCAAAGAGGAGGCTGATCGTGGCGAGGGCGTTATCCGCGACCCGCGGGTCCACGAGCGTGTCTTACGCGAGCTGTCGGCCTGGATTCCCGAGTACACGCCGCTGCAGCTGCGCGGGGTGATCGAGTCTCCCATTGCCGGCAGAGAAGGCAACAAAGAATTTCTGATGTATCTTGCTCTTCCATAAGCAAAGGAGGGCACAGACAGCGAAGTTCTGTGGACACTCCCACTGGCGAGGCAAAGGAAGGCCCGCCGAGAGCCGTGCTCTTCCGATGACCCGCCCTCTGCTTGTAGAGGTGGAGGGAGAGCGTTAGCGGGTGGTGCCAGGTGAGCAGCAGGAAGGCGGAGGGGAAGCGAGCTGGCTTGCATGGCGAGGGAACGCCGTCAACTGGGGCTGCTTGCCCGGAGGCGAAGCCAACAGACTGGGAAGGTCGGGCCGCAGTCTGGTACAATAACAGCAAGGTAGAGGTAGACCGTCCCTGGGGTGACGCGCCAGCCTGCTCCTCTTGGCGGGCCTTCATCGTCTCGGTCACGTGGCTGAACACGATCGTGCTCGCGCGCGCAAAGGAGCGTGCCAGAGCAAGGCAGGCCAACAGACAAAAGGTGGGAGAAAGCGAGCCGGGAGGCGGGAGGAGAGATCAGACGAAGAGGCCAGAAGAGACGAGACACGGACGGGGTGCGTCAGCCGGGGTCAGCCAGGCGCCGTCTACAGGCGAGAAAAGAGGGAAGATCATGGAGATTCCAACGGTCAACGTGCCCGACCAGTTCAATGCAGCCAGCGCCTTTCTCGACGCGAATCTCGCACAAGGGCGCGGTGGCAAAGTGGCCATCTATTATGAAGATCAGACCTTTACCTATGCCCAGGTGGCCGAGATGGCCAACCGTGTTGGCAACGGATTGCTGGAACTCGGCGTCGAGATGGAGCAGCGCGTAGCCCTCTTACTGCTCGATTCCCCGCAGTTTGCGGCCTCTTTCTTCGGAGCCATCAAGATAGGCGCAGTTCCCATTCCGATGAACACCATGCTGCGCCCTGAAGACTACGTCTATATGCTCAACGACAGCCGGGCCAAGGTTCTGCTGATCCATGCTGCTCTCTGGCCACCGCTGCGTCAAGTATTATCCCAGTTGCGCTTTCTGAGGCATGTCGTCGTCGTCGGCCTGGAAGCGGAAGCTGCCGGTACAACACTGCTGGCGGGCCGTCAGCGCGTGACCCTGCACGATTTCGAAAGCTGGGTTGCCCAGGCCTCGCCCTCGCTCAGTCCTGCTCCTACCAGCAAAGATGACAGCGCTTTCTGGCTCTACAGCTCGGGCAGCACTGGTTTCCCCAAAGGTTGTGTGCATCTCCAGCATGATATGACGTTCTGTCTGGAGTGTTACGCCAAACCCGTTTTAGGTATCACTAAGGACGACATCACCTTTTCTGGGGCGAAGCTCTTCTTTGCCTATGGACTGGGCAATGCTCTCTATTTCCCCTTCGGTGTCGGCGCCAGCACCGTGCTCTATCCCGGGCGTCCCCTGGCTGAAGACATGTTCAAGGTTGTGGAGCGCTACCGGCCCACCATCTTCTACGGTGTTCCTACGCTCTATGCCAACATGCTCAGCGTGCCCGAGGCCGAGAAGCGCTTCGACTTCTCATCGGTGCGCGTCTGCGTTTCGGCGGGTGAGTCTCTGCCGGCGGATATTTTGCGTCGCTGGGAAGAGAAATTTAAAGTGCCCATTCTCGACGGTATTGGGAGCACCGAGATCCTGCACATCTTTATCAGCAACCGTCTCGGCGACATCAAGCCGGGCAGCTCGGGCAAGCTTGTGCCGGGCTATGAAGCGAAGATTGTCGATGAAGATGGTCAGCCGGTGAGCCCAGGCGAGATCGGCAACCTGCTCATTCGCGGGGACAGCATTGCTGCCTATTATTGGAACAAGCACGAGAAGACCAAAGACACCATCACTGGTCACTGGATTCATACCGGCGACAAGTATTATGTAGATAACGAGGGCTATTATTGGTACTGCGGGCGGGCGGACGACATGCTCAAGGTCAGTGGTCAGTGGGTCTCGCCCGTGGAGGTTGAGAACGTGCTGATCGAGCATCCCGCGGTCCTGGAGGCGGCGGTCGTTGGGGCCTATGATAGCGATCGTCTGGTCAAGCCCAAAGCCTTTGTCGTGCTCAAGCCCGGCCAGGAGGCCTCGGAGTCGCTGGCAAGCGAGCTACAAAACTTTGTCAAGGGCCGACTGACGCCGTTCAAGTATCCCCGCTGGGTGGTCTTTGTCTCGGAGCTGCCCAAGACAGCGACCGGCAAGATTCAGCGTTTCAAGCTGCGGGAGACGGGGGAGACCGCTCCTCTCTCATGAGGGTGTCCTGAGTGGCGGGGAGAGCAGGAGCAGCGCCGTTCGCCCACGTCGAGGCATTGAGGTCGAGGCCGCCGGGAGTGGGCTAAGCTTGTCCGAACCGACGGCCTATCTTACCGTACCTACCACGGAGGGAAGAGTGCAACAGGCTTATCGTGCGCTACGTATTCTGGCCGAGGCGCAAACGGTGCGCCTGATGGTGACGCCCGAGCCTTGTGCGCTGCTGCTGGACGAGCTGGCGAGTGCCTGTACGGCTCTGCAGAGTGGGAGCGCCGGCCTGACCTGCGTGATCCTCGATTTTGGGGCCTCTCCGCGGCAGTCCGAGGCTGGGGGTCTCAGTGGGGCGGGCTGCCGCCCGGGCGGAGGGGAGGCGGCGAAGCTGCGCAATGAGGCTGAGCGTGCGGCAGCGCTTGTACGAGCGGTACCACAGCCGGTGCTGGCTGTGGTGCGTGAGTCGCTATCGGAAGCAGCCTCGGTGCTGGTGCGAGCTGCCGACCTGGTTCTAGTCGCGCGGGAGGCCAGCTTTGTGGCCCCGGTCGGCGGAGTGCGCGGCCCCGGGCGCCTCTCTGGTGAGCAGGCTATGCGCCTGGGCCAGGCCACCTGGTTGGCGCCGGCTCGTCAGCTTGACAGGAAGCTGGAGGAGGTGCTGGCCCTGCTACGTCGGAGTAGCGCCACGGCCCTGCGCCAGGCCAAAACCGCGGTGCGTCTGGCGTTGCGCTCTCTCTCACCTGTCGAGGGCCTGCCCTCCTCGCCCTGGTTGGAGCCAGGCAGCTTCTCCCTGCCGCTACCCACTGAGGATGAGGATGAAGAAGCCCGCCGTCTGCGCGAGAGCCGCGCGCGCCTGGAGGCGCTCCGCCGCGTCAACAGCTTCTATCTCAGCGAGGTGTCGCGCTCGGTGGATGCTCAAGAGGGTCTGCGTGCCTTTCTGGAGAAACGGGCGCCGCGGTGGCAACAACAACAGGAGTAACTAACGGGAGCGCGAGAGCATGACCACAGATCACCATCTTGCCCGGCAGCAGGCTCCATCAGGGCTGCGACCCTGGGTGACGCGTGCCGCCGAGCGTGTCCTGGATACTCCCTATCTCAAAGTGCGGCGCGAGGAGGTGCTGCTGCCGGATGGCACCCTGATACCCGACTACTACATTATCGAAAATCGGGGCTGGGTGGGGATTGTCCCCCTTACCTCCGATGGACGCTTCTTGCTCAATCGACAGTACAAACATGGCATAGGGCTGGAGGTGCTGGAGTTTCCCGCGGGTGCCATTGACCCTCATGAAGATGATCCCTTGCTCACAGCCCATCGTGAGCTGATGGAGGAGACGGGCTATAGTGTAGCCGCTGAGAAGATCGAGCTGCTGGCTCATATGTACGCCAATCCCACCGGGGCCCGGACACGCATCTGGTGGTATCTGGCGCGCGATGTCGAAAAGACCGGTGAGCAGAAGGTGGACCCTCGCGAAGTCATTGAGAACCTGCTCGTCACCCCGCGCGAGCTGCTCGCTCTGATCCATAGCGGACAGTTTGCCGTCCAGGGCCAGATCGCCGCCGCCTACATGGCTCTGGAGCGCCTGGGCTATCTACGCGCCTCCTTCTAACCACGCCGCAACGAGAGCCAGGCCAGACCGGCGGGCTGGCTGGCTGCGCCTGGCTTCTCACCTTACAAAATCTTTACAAAAGATTGCAGCTTTTCTCACCGTCCGGCGCTATGCTCTATATGCTATAACTAAGTGGATACTTCCTACCTGTTAATACAAGGGCAGGACAGGACAGGTGGGTCATGAAGATCCTGATTATAGAAGATGAAAATAACATTGCACAACTCATCCGCCTTTATCTGGAGCAGGCCGGCTACGAGGTAGTCATAGCCGGAGATGGGGCGGCGGGATTAGAGCTGCACGCGCGTGAGAAGCCCGATCTGGTGATCCTGGACCTGATGCTGCCAGCTCTTGACGGGATGGAGGTCTGTCGGCGCATCCGGGCCTGGGCGGACACACCTATCCTGATGCTGACAGCGCGGCAGGGAGAAGAGGATCGTATTGCCGGGCTGGAACTGGGAGCCGATGACTACCTGGTCAAACCTTTCAGCCCGCGCGAGGTCGTCAGCCGGGTGCGAGCCATCTTGCGGCGCACCGCTCTGGCTGGGGCCCATCGAGCTGGGATTGCAGCAGGGAACGGCAGCGAAGGGAGTGTCAATGAACACCCCCGGCAGGGAAGCGAGCGAGAAGAGCTGCGCTTTCCTGGTCTGGTCATCAACATCCCGGCGCGGCGTGTCGAAGTCAACGGACAGCGTGTCACCTTGACGGTCAAAGAGTTCGACCTGCTGGTCGTCCTCGCCTCCTCACCGGAGCGCGTCTTCACACGTGAGGTCTTGCTCAACAAGGTCTGGGGCTATGACTACCTGGGCGATGGGCGCACGGTCGATGTCCATATTGGCACGCTGCGCAAGAAGATCGAAGCAGTACCCGGGGCACCGCGCAACATCAAAACTGTCTGGGGAGTTGGCTACAAGTTCGAACCAGAGGCGCCCGCATGAATGAACCGGCGACCAGCACTACTCAGCTACCTCCTGCGACGCAGCCAGAGCGAGCGGCCAGCGTGCTACCCCCCTTGAGCCTGCGCAGCAAGCTGGTGCTCAGCTATCTGGCGGTCGCTCTGGGAGCGATCGTCGTGCTCGCCATTGCCGTTATTGCGGCTGTCTACAACTACTACTACACGTCCCAGATTCGGCAGTTGCAGGATGCTGCTCAGACCTATGCCCGCGGCGTTGAGGACTTCTATACCTATCAGCTTGGCGGGCACTGGGGTCCCTTTTCGCTGCGTTTCCCCGTGCCGGCGCTCCTGGTCATTGTTGACCAGAATGGTCATCAGCTCCTCTGCAATCCGCCTGCCGGCTTTAATAGCCAGTTTTGCTCTGAGACGACCATCGCCCAGTCGGCGGCCCAGGCTCTACAGGGCAACGAGGTCGACGGGCATCTGGAGAGCAGCGGTTTCAAGGGACTGTATGTCAGTGTCCCGCTCTACGATCAGAACAGCAATCATCAGCTCATTGGTGCCTTGCTGATTGCCCAACCGGAAGCCTCGCCGCAGCGCTTCCTCAGCAATGTGACGCAGGCCATCCTGCTGGCTGGCCTGCTCATTGGGGTCGCCGTCGTCCTCTTCAGCCTGCTGCTGGCGCGCCGCTTGACCCGTCCGCTGGAGTCATTGACTGCCGCGGTAGAGCGCATGAAGGAGGGCGACTACTCGCAACGCGTTGATCCGCCCCCGGCTCAGGATGAGCTGGGACGTCTGGCCCAGACCTTCAATGCTATGGCCGATCGTATTGAGGCCGATGTGGCAGAGCTACGCCGCCAGGACCAGATCCGGCGCGATATGATTGCCAACATCGCTCATGATCTGGCTACGCCGCTAACGGCCATTCAGGGCTTTAGCGAGGCCCTGGCCGATGAGGTCATTCAGGAGCCAGGCGCACGCAAGGATACGGCGCAGCTGATCGCGCGCGAGGTTCAGCGCTTGCGTCGCCTGGTGGCCGATATTCAGCATATGACCTTGCTGGAATCGGGGCGGGCGCGTCTCGATCTGGCACCGCTCGACCTGGCGGTGCTTGTCGATGAGACGCTGGCAGTCATCGAGCCTGAGTGCACTCAGGCCGGCATTACGCTGCAGAACACGATTGACCCGCAGACGCCGCCGGTCCTGGCCGATAGCGACCGCATTACCCAGGTGCTGCTCAACCTCATCGATAATGCGCGTCGCCATACGCCTGCTGGAGGAACCATCACGGTAGGGGCCAGGCGCCTGGGGCGCATGCTGGAGGTCTGGATACGTGATACGGGCGTGGGCATCGATCCGATAGACCTTCCTCACATTTTTGAGCGCTTCTATCGTGCCGACCGGGCGCGCAGCGGGGGACGTGGGGGGAGTGGCCTGGGCTTGACCATTGTGAAGGCCATTGTGACGGCCCACGGGGGGACGGTGGCCGCCGAGAGCACGCCGGGTAAGGGAACGTGCATTCGCTTTACCCTGCCGTTGGCCCCTAGCCAGGAGGAGCAGGGGAGTCCTGCGGGGTCAAGGCCGGGGCGTGAGCGCCGAGATAGCCGAGATAAAAGTGGGAAGCTCTTGCCCCCAACCTGGGGATATAATACATAGAAGAGCCACCAGGGTCCGGCAGGGTGTGGCGACGGACAGGGGCAGCACCGCACCTGCTCACACGGACCTGGCCGGCAGCAATCGCTGGGCCAGGCTTGGCGTTCCAGGACGTACCGAAGCTGCCCATGCCGGCCATGCCCTGCCGAAGGCAGTGGTGCCTCGTCAACTGCTGGGACCAGACTCAAGCAGGAAGAAACGCTGACAAGCAGAGAGAGTAGAAAGGAGCGCCTCACTCATGGCGATCGACCCGAGCCTGATCGGCAAAACCTCGGCTCCCCAGACCTTCGCGGTGACCGAGGAGGCGGTACGACGCTTTATGGAAGCGACCGGCGATCCCGCGCTGGAGCGCCAGACGCCGCTCGTCTATGCCCCTCCGACCTTCCCGACAACGTTCCGGGTCCGCCCTCCAGAGCTGCAGATCGATCCCTCGCGGATGCAGCTGCTGCATGGCGAGCAGAGCTATAGCTATCAGCGACGTCTGCGCATCGGGGAGCAGGTGACCTGCGTGGCCCGCGTGGCCGATGTACGTGAGCGCAGTGGGCGCTCCGGCCCTATGACCTTTGTGATCCTGGAGACCGAAGGGCGCGACGCTAACGGCCAGCTGCTCTTTACGGCACAAGGTACCTTGATTGTGCGTGCGAAAAAGCACGACTAACCGTTGACAAATCTCAGGGGTCAGTATACAATACAATGCGGAATCTATGAGAGATGCCCTCGTGGCGGAATGGTATACGCAGCAGGTTGAGGGCCTGTGCCCGTAAGGGCGTGGTGGTTCGAGTCCACTCGAGGGCACCCTCATGAGCGCTGCTCATATCCGCCTGGCGAGCGGCACAGGATTGAGCGGCGCCGCTCGCCGGCGGATGCTGAGTTTCCTTCTCTCCTTTTCTCTTCTTTCTTTGCTGTTGAAAAAGCATGCACAACGATGCCCTCGTGGCGGAATGGTATACGCAGCAGGTTGAGGGCCTGTGCCCGTAAGGGCGTGGTGGTTCGAGTCCACTCGAGGGCACCGCAATGATGGTGGTCGGAAGAGGCGGCGAGGCTGGTCCGCCTCTTCCGCCTTCCTTATCGGCTCAGCTCAGTAGAGACGAGCCACATGGGCGACTAGCTCAGTTGGGTAGAGCGGCTGCTTTACACGCAGTAGGTCAGGGGTTCGAGTCCCTTGTCGCCCACTCCCCTTGTTCTCCTCCCTGTCTTCCCCCTTTAGGTTGCTGTCGTCTGGCTGGCTTTGCCTCCTATCTTCAGCCTGCACCTGATCGCGATCGTCGGTCGGTCTCTGCCCGCTTCAGCGAAAAAGCTGCCTGGGCTGCTCAGACTGCTGCCTCCAGATCGGGCACTGCCCGCCGGGCGCGAGGAGCTGTTAGCGTGCTACATTGTCAGATGAACAGGCGGGCGCTATCATTCATCATAGCAGCGCAGGCGAGCGAAGCCGCGTCCGTGACTGCTCTGTCAGGGCTATGGGGTGTCAGCCGGTCTTTCCGTCCAGTAGTGTGCACTCTCGTCTTGTTTGGGGGAGGCTTTTCCCCTCCTCTCGCCGGGGTCAGGCGTTCTTTTCTGTTCTGTCTGTCCAGCGAGGCGGGGCGGCGAGATCGGGCGAGCCGGAGAGCTGGCTGATAGCTTTCGCTGACGGAGAGAAGCAACTGAGCAAGGTTGCTCAAGACAAAGGAGGCGAAACGTGAGTATCACGCATGGTGGCTGGCTGGTTGCCAAGATCCTCAAGCGCGAGGGCGTCGAAGTAGTCTTCACACTGAGTGGGGGGCATATTGCCGCCATCTATGATGGCTGTGTTCGTGAAGGCATTCGCGTCGTCGACACTCGTCACGAGCAAGCGGCAGTCCATGCTGCCGAGGGCTGGGCCAAGTGCACGCGCCGGCCAGGAGTGGCCTTGTTAACTGCCGGTCCGGGGGTCACCGATGGAGTGACCGGCGTTGCCAATGCCTATCTGGCGGGCAGCCCTGTGCTGGTCATCGGCGGAGCGGCGCCGCTGAGCCTGTGGGATCGCGGTGCTTTGCAGGAGATGAACCAGATTGACCTGCTGCGTCCCATTACCAAATGGGCGCGCACCGTCCATGAGACCGGTCGCATTGCTGAGTATGTGGCCGCCGCCTTTCGCCAGATGCTCAACGGCAAGCCTGGCCCGGTCTTTCTAGAGATCCCGATGGACGTGCTCAACAACCTGGCCGATACTGACAATGTGACAGATCCCGGCGAGCCGAGCAATTACCGCCCGGCGGGTCCCGTGCAGCCGACGCCGGAGCAGGTGGAGAGAGCTGCCGCTCTCCTGGAGCAGGCTGAGCGCCCGGTCATCATGGCGGGAAGCGCTGTCTGGTGGTGCGATGGCGCCGAAGCCCTGCGTGAGCTGGCCGAACGCATTCAGGCCCCGGTCTATCTCAATGGGGCCGGACGGGGCTGCCTGCCCCCCACTCACCCGCTCTTCTTCAGCGCCTCGCGACGCAAGGCTCTGGAGGGCGCCGACACCATTCTCGCCGTTGGAACGCGTATGGACTTCCGCCTCAATCATGGACGACCGCCGCTCATTCCCGCCGAGGCGCGCTTGATCTGGTTCGACCTCGCGGGCGAGGATATCGGGGTCAATCGTGGGGCCGAGGTGGGGCTGGTGGGCGATGTCGGCATAGCCATGCGTCAGGTGGCGGCAGCCAGTAAGCCGTACAATGGTGAGCGCGCCTGGCTGCGCTTCATTCGCGAAGAGGAAGCCCGAGCCTGGGAGCGTGACGCGGCGGCCCTCAACTCCGATGCGGTGCCCATTCACCCCATGCGCCTCTGTAAGGAGATCCGCGACTTCATTGACGAGGAGACAACGGTCATCGGCGATGGGGGCGACATCGTCAGCTATGGCGGACGGGTGATCAACGTCTATCGCCCTGGCTATTGGCTGGATGCTGGCCCAATGGGCACGCTCGGCACCGGCACCGGCTTCGCTATGGCGGCTCAGCTGGCGCGCCCCGGCAAGCGCGTGCTGATCCTGCATGGAGACGGGGCTTTCGGCTTGAATGGCATGGAGTTCGAGAGCATGGTGCGTCACAAGCTGCCTGTGGTTTCGGTGATTGGCAACGATGGGGCCTGGGGCCAGATCAAACACCCCCAGAAGGCGCTGATTGGCCACGCCACAGCGGCGGAGCTGGCACCGGGTATCCGCTACGATAAGATGGTGGAGGCGCTGGGCGGCTACGGAGAGCTGGTGGAGCGCCCCGAGGAGATCCGCCCGGCCTTAGAGCGGGCTTTCGCCTCTGGCTTGCCGGCCTGCATCAATGTACTGATTGACCCCGATAAGCCCTACAGCCGTTCAACCAATGTCGCGGTCTAGCCAGCCTCGCCTCTCTTTCTGGACCCCGCTGTGCTGGTGGCCCTGACTAAAAAAGACAGGCGACAAGATAAGTAAAAGAAAGAAGCGACGGAGACAATGCCAGTCAGACTCTCACTGAACCGGCGTGTCTCCGTCGCTCTGCCTCGTGCATATTGAGGAGGCGGGCGCAGCCCAGGCCGTGGCTGAGGGCGGCCTCTTGCTCCCCTCCTACGTCAGGGAAGGACCAGCCTGCCAGGCGAGCGCGCCTCGCCTGTAGAAGATACTCCTCTTGTTGTGAGCGCTCTGTTTGGGAGACGGACGAATCCTAATCTTTGCTTCTCTCGGACTGGCCTCTACCTCTTTCTCTCCGGCTTCTCAGGCCGCCTTGCGCAGCAAGGCGGGCGACTAGCTAAACAGACCGGCGGTAGGGCCTCCAGGTCCTCTCTTATGTCTATGCAGCCTATCTCTGTGCTGCCTGTCGGGCTGAGTTAGGCGTCGGCCTGGAGCCGATTAGGGCTGGCAGGACCATTCACGCCAGGTGAACCCGTCGCGCGCGAAAACCTCGTAAGCGGCGCGGATGTTAGCCGCCGCGTTGTAGGGCGAATAGGCCGCCTGCGAGGTGGTGGCCCAGGTGCTCGGCAGGAACTGGAAGAGACCCGCCGCTCCAGATGAGCTGTTGGTTGCATACGGGTTCAAGCTCGACTCACACTGGGCGACGCTTAGCGCCTGCGCCCCATAGGAGCCGAAAACCTGGTAGATCATCTGCGGGATCGAGCCGCTGACACTCTGCGAGGCGGTCGAGGCCTGGCTCTGGACGCTCACCGAGGTCGCGTTGCTGCTCCCCTGACCGGGAATGCATACTTGCTGCCCCGGGAAAATCAGGTTCGGGTTGGCAATGTGGTTGTAGGAAGCAAGTGTCTGCCAGCTGGTTCCGTAGCGCAGGGCGATCCCACTCAAAGTATCGCCTGAGACGACAGTGTAGCAGCCGCTGGCGGCCTGGGCATGCGCCCCCTGGCTGCTCAGGGTGAACAGGGCACCAGCCAGCGCCAGGGCCAGCATGAGGCTGGCGGCAAACTTCTTGAAGAGACGACCTCCCTTGTTCTGCTGTTCACACTTACGAATGTCCGTATGTAGTAACTGCATGTAACCCCTTCTGACTAAACCTACAAGTCTCCCCAAACAGCGGCCTCCGACAGGCCAGATAGCCGTTGCGACCGACCAACCTCGGGTCTTGCTCTCCATCAGGGTGAGCAGACTAAGCAGGCCAGATCGGCCAGCTCAGCAACCCGCCGGAAGCTCTGGCGTTCCCGCAAGTCAAAGGTGCTCCCTGTGGAAGCAGCCGACCGACGCGGGAACACGCATATGATAGCATGAGCTAAATTGGAACATGCAAATACTCTTTGAAACATAGCCAAAACTGGCTATTGTAGTGTTAAAGCAAGCATGCGGAAGAATGATAGGGAGACTATAGATGATGGGCCGACTATTTATGCAGAAGCCAAGGAGCGGGAAGAACCTGGATTATCAACGAACGGGGAGGGGGGAGCGTTTCAGGCTTGCGGGTGCTGGCTGGTGCTGCCAGGGTTGCTCAGCTCACAAATAAGCACGGGCCTCAGTCGCTTTGAAGCCGGCGTAGATGGGGCTGCCCTCGTGCAGTTCCAGGCGCTGGAGTGACTCTTCAGTGATCTCAGCGGTGAGAGGGGGGAGAGCGGGGTCGATCTCAATACTTACGCGCACGCGTCCATCGTGAGCCGGGCTATGGCCGGCGCTCAGTGGCAAGATCTGCACAACCTCGCCGGAGAAGATGTTGCGAGCTGAGCCTTCGGGTGGCGTGCGATAGAGCGTAATGCTGCGTGGGTCAATCACCACGCAAGCCTCCTGAGCATCGCTGATGTGCGCTACCTCGCCCTCGTCCAGGACGGCGCTCACCAGCAGGGGGCGGCTGCCACCGTTGATGGCCAGTGTGCAGAGGGCGCTGGTCTCCCGAGCCACCAGCTGCCCGCGCAAGAAATTCAGCCCCACCAGCTCAGCGATGTAGGCCGAGCGCGGACGCTCCAACAGCTCGCGTCGACTGCCCTGCTGGATCACCTGACCGTTGTCAAGGACCAGAATCTGATCGCCAAAGAGCAGGGCCTCCAGGTGGTTATGGGTCACAAAGATGGTGGTAATTCCGATCTTGCCCAGTAGACGACGCAACTCCTGGCGCACCTCGCGCTGAGTCTGCACATCGAGAGCGGCCAGCGGTTCGTCGAGCAAGAGCAGGCGTGGCTGCAGCACGAGAGCGCGGGCCAGCGCAACACGCTGTTGTTGTCCACCCGAGAGCTGGGCTGGACGGCGCTCGGCCAGGCCGTTGAGGCGCATCTGCTCGATGGCGGCCTCCGTGCGCCGGCGCACTTCCTGGCCACGCAGACCCTGGGCCCGCAGTCCGAAGGCGATGTTTTCAAAGACTGTCAGGTGTGGAAAGAGCAGGTAGTCCTGGAAGACGTAGCCAATAGGCCGCTCCTGGGGGGGGACAAAAATATCACGCTCGCCATCGAAGTAGCAGACGCCGTCAAGGATCATCTGCCCACGGGCGGGACGCAACAGGCCGGCCAGCAGGCGCAGAACCGTCGATTTGCCGGCCCCGCTCTCGCCGAGTAAGACAGTAGTGCGGCCAGCCTCCGCGTGCAGAGTGAGCTGAAGGTGAAAGCGGCTCGCCTGCTCTGATGATGGGCGCCGGCCTGGCTGGCTCGCGAGATCAGCCTCAAACGTAGCAGTCAACATACCTGTAGGTAAGTATAGGCCAGGGTTCGCTGTTCTGCAAGCGTTCAGCCCCCTTCCTCTCGGCAGGCCCAGCGGAGAACGGGGCCCAGCTGGGTGGGAGGCCAGGAGCTCTGGCAGGGAAGGTCTCAGGAGATGAATGTAGTATGATGCACAATACCGACTTTCTCCTGGTTCAATGAAGAAAATCGATAAGAATCGCCCTATTGTAATGAGAAGATGAGCCGATAATGAAAAGTAGAGAGAGGGAGCGTCCGAAGTGTCCAGTGTGCCGCTGCCACTTCTCTCCTCTCCTGAACCTGTGCCTCCCGTGTCTCTCGACCAGCCCGACCCGATCCCCCAGGACGCTCCCCTCGCTCTCCGCGGGAAGGGGCCATACGACCCCTTCCCGCTTTCTTCTGGTCAATGAGGATCGCCAGGCCAGCGCCTGATGGGCTTGGGATAGCCCAGCTCTTCCGGCGTCACCTGAAGGACCGTACAGACCAGCCACAGATGGAACTCTCGCGGGCATTGCTCTCCCCGTTCCCAGCGAGCGACGGTGCTGACATCCGGCGCCTTCTGGCTCTGGCTGCTTTCGCTGGCGAGCTTATCCATCTGGACGACGAGTTTCTCGCGTGTAAACCCACGCTCCTGGCGCTTTTGCCGCAGTCTTTGGCCAAAGCGCTTCAGTATTTCTTCTGTGTATTTCATGGTTTCCTCCTTCTGGAGGTCAAAAAATAACAGAAATTACAAATGCTGGTATTAAAAAAATAAGAATGAATACAGGAGACATGATGTCGCAAACATGTGTTCTAGTCTGACATCATGTTCATCATCCTGATGACAATGCTATGAGC
>NZ_JADGIA010000297.1 GCF_019683635.1 Thermogemmatispora sp.
TTCAGCTTTGCGTTCAAGCTGGCGCTGGAAGGTGAGGTCACGCATGACGATGATGGTGAACCACTCTCCCTGACTCTCGATGACGCTCTGCTGGCATTCCACTTCCCGCTTCTCGCCACTGGAACGCAGGATGACCGCAGACCAGCGCCCAGCCTGCAGGCTGAAGAGGTGGGCGCTGTCACTCTGCTGCTGGGGGAAGAGGACGTTCAGGGGCTGGCCCTGCAGGCTGCTGACCTCGCGTCCGAAGATCTCGGCAGCAGCCCGATTGCCATAGAGACAGATCTGCTCGGCATTGCCGATCAGGTAGCCGTCCGGGGAAAGATCCAGCAAAGGTGCTACGATGGTCGGGTCCAGTCGGCTGAGATGCAACAGGTGCTGAAGGGGCAGGTGATTGCTGTCTGCTCTGCGAGACGTCAGGGCGGGTCGCGAGCTATGTGACATGGTGGTACCTCCCTTGAGGCGCACCTCCCAGGTGGGATAGACGAGGAAGGCGCTAGGGCGCGGGCATCAAGCCATTGCGCATGGCATAAAGGACGGCCTGGGTGCGACTCTGTACGCCGAGCTTGTGGAGAATGTTGCTGACGTGGGTCTTAACTGTCTCTTCGCGCAGATGGAGTGAGCGCGCAATCTGTTTGTTTGATTGGCCCTGGCCGAGAAGCTGAAGCACCTGCTTTTCGCGCCCGGTCAGCTTCTCAACCTGACTCTGTCCGTGCAGTTCGTGCATCAGATGGGTGAGGGCCGAGGGCGCGAGCTGCACCTGGCCAGCGGCGGCAGCACGCAGTGAGCGACACAGCTCTTCGCCGTCAAGGTCTTTGAGCAGGTAACCAATGGCGCCAGCCCGCATAATCTCGACAATGGTCTTCTCTTCGAGTACGCTGGTTAGCCCGAGCACCTCGATCTCGGGCAGCTCTTTGCGAATGGCTGCCGTGGCAGCTATGCCGTCCATGACGGGCATCAGAATGTCCATCAAGACAACATCGGGCATCAGCTGGCGCGCCAGTTCGACGGCCTCGGCGCCGTTCGCTGCCTCACCTACAATTTCGATATCCGGGTCCATGCGGAGAAAGAGGCGCAATCCTTGGCGCACTACTTTGTGATCGTCGGCTATCAGGACGCGAATCATTGCGCAGCCCTCCTTGTTCGATCAGCAGCGACCACTCTTCTACAGAGGAGGCAGGTCAACGGGCAGCACTCCGAAGCAGAGTATACCATACCCGGCGATTGGCTTGCCGGTCGCGTGGAGATTGAGCAGGCAAGGTGAACAGTGGCAAAGGCTGCTTCCGCTGCGCTGGGAGGGGCCACTCTGCCGGTTTGCTTGTTCGGCTGCGGCTCTCTCGCTGTGACTGTTTCGCTTACGCGGGCTGGCTAGAGCAGTCCCCGCGCTCTGGCTCGCGCGTAGGCTGCCAGCGTGAAGCCGTCGGTGATCGTATTCTCACGGATCAGCCGCTCAAATAGGGAAAGTGGCGTCGGCAGAATCTCGCCAATGGCTTCCCGCTTCTCTGGTGTGCCATAAGTTGCGACTTCAGCGTAAAAGAGTTCATCGCACTCCGCGGTTATGCCGGTATTGGGGTGGATCTGGCCAAGGGGAACGAGGCGCAAAGGCTCGGCACCCAATTCTTCTACCAGCTCTCGGCGGGCGCTTTCTTCGCTGGTACAGCCCGGCCAGCCAAATCCTCGCGGGATCTCCAGGTGCCAGCTACGGGTGGCGTGGCGAAAATGACGCAAGAGCAGAATCTGCCCCTGATATATGGGAAGGATCACAACGCCAGGCGTCTGCTCTCTCGGCGCCACCAGGCGGATATAGGAGCCGATCGCTCCATCCGGGAAGCGCACGGCATCGCGCAGCACGAGCAGATATTGATCATGATAGGCGACGCCCACCTGCGCCCATTCCCTGGCCTTTTCCTGGGTTACCCCTTGCGCGCTCAGTGCTTCTTGCATCGAGGTTTCTGCCTGGGCAATCTCCTCCTGACCAAGCAGGATGGTAATGATGGCCCCCGACGGATTGGCGAAGAGATCGGGACGCTCCTGAACCAGCTCGAAATACTGCTCCGGATTCTCCATCTGGCCGTTGCTCCTGCACACTTTTTGAGGTTCTTGACTATGCTGACCCTGCTCTGCGACCATGCCCCGTATAGCCACCCAGCAGGGCAGGTTTCGGTTTGCTCCTGGCTCTGCCCCCAGACAGCTTGATCTCTATTGGAGTACATAGAGTCGGCAACGTCAAGGAATCAATGAAAAGTTATCTACACACGAGGTACGGGTGACATGGAAAAAGGAGTGGGCTGAGGCGTTTCTCTCTCTGTAGAGAAAGGAGTCCGGCCATGAATCAACCGCCCGAATCGTCTTCCCAAATGGCCCAGGATCAGGCTCAGGCTCAACCGTCGCGACCATCACCACCAGCTGCCCGGCTTGGGCAAGACGGCAACATCGAGTTTGAGCGGCTGAGTACCGATGAGCTGCAGTCTGTTCCAGCTGTGGCTCAGGCCCTCGATAACCAGTGGCTTCCATGCCGCTTGCTTCAGCCAGTTTTTCAGGCCGGTGGAGTTACATCGAAACACGATCGGATCTTAAGAAATTACGTCCGCTCAGAGTACGTTCGCTTGCTGATCCAAAGTGAACAGATCATTCTGAATCGCGCGTACCTCTATAACTCGGCAGCGGTCACGCAGGATTACGTCGGTAGGCGCAACCCTACACGCCCGATCTTCCAGGAGTTGCTTGAGAAGGCTACGATTGTCCCCTTCCTGCTCCATGAGCGCAGTCCAGCAGATCCACCCCAATCCTCACCAGGCGGCCAGGGAGAAGCTTATGGTGTCACGACAGCCTTCCAGCAGTGGCGGGAGGTATGCCAGGAGGTGCGCCCTCGCTGTCTCCGCCTTTCCTGGGATGATCAGGAGAACGAGCGCCGGGCCAGGCGCGCCCTGGTACACCCCTTTGCCAGTTTCGCCAAGTCCATCACTCAGCACGATCTCGACCTCTGGCTCCAGGATCTTGCCCTCCCCGCGAGCGCCAGGGAGCCTTTTCGTCAACGTCTGATCGAGGTCGAGCGCTTCTGTCTCGATCTGACCGCCGCTGGTAAGGATGTGACTCGCGACGCCCTGTATAGGGAGTTCGTGGTGGCAGGGCCAAATACGGCTGAGCGACGCTACGATGGCAGCAAGCCTTTCGCTGCAGAGCTGAAGCAGCTCTTCGATCTGTGCTATAATGCGAACCTCCCCAATGCTTTGGGAAGCTATCTGCTCACGCCCGCCGACAGCCTGCCACGTGTCTCCTTACAGGAGCTGGTAGCTCTTCAACGGCTGGCGTCGATGAGCGGCGAGGAGATTGTACAGCTCCTTAAGCGTCTGGCCTTTGAGCTTGTGCAACAAGGGCTGAATCTCCCGTCTCTGCACCTGCTCAGCCTGCGGGATGTGGCGGAGATCCGCCGCATGGATGAATGGCACCACTATATGCAGCAGCTTCGGGACTTGCTCGCCCATCCCCAGACCTTTGCTGATGGGGGCACCGCCCACGTCTATGAGAGCTATATGCGCCTGACCAGAAGAATTGTGCAGATGCTTCAAGAGAGACGGCAGCGCATCCCGCTGAGGGTCTGGACTCCCGTTGTCATGATCGTCTTTAATATCGCCGGGGCGCTCCTTGAGGTCACGCTGACCAACAACGGCCCGATCTACACGCTGGCCGGGCAGGTTGCCGCGTCCCTGGCAGGAGAGGCCGCTTCGGTCGTCGCAACACTGGTGATCCGCGATGCCGCGCAACGGCGCTCCCAACAGGATCTGAGCATGAGCGTTGACTTTATGCGCTGCCGTTTGCGCGCAGCGCAGGAACAGTGGCGCGAGATTCAACGCATGGTCCGGGCCTTACCAGGCTTTCAGGAGAGCCAGGTTCCCCCGGCAAGACCCGACGAGACTGATTCCAACCTGAGTGGATCGGAGAGCGACGCTCACTCAGGCTGAGCAACTCGACACTCCATACGTCAAGTACCCCTGCCTCAAGCCAGGAGCTTCCTGCATACAGTTCGCGCAGAGGGGAAAGAAAGGATTGAGCATGATTCTACCGAAGGAGCGCGATCCCCGCCTGATAACCATCCGCCGCGGTGGAACGCTTACCGACGATCATCATCGATTGCTTGCTCTCTGGGCGGCCACCTGTGCAGAGCACGTGCTGCCGCTCTTCGAAGCGGTTCGCCCAGAGGACCCGCGACCGCGCCAGGCTATCGCCGCTGCACGTGCCTGGGTCCGCGGCGAGATGAAGATGATGGAGGCCCGCGCCGCTGGCGGGCATGCGATGGCGGCAGCCAGAGACTTGCGCGGAGCCGCTCGCTATGCCGCCTATGCCGCTGGTCAGGCGGCGGTTGTTGCCCACGTCGCCGCCCATGCCCTGGGCGCTGCTGCTTATGCGATCAAGGCCGCGCGTGCTGCCGCCCCGGCAGGTGAGGACGAGCGCGCACGAGAACGTGAATGCCAGTGGCAGCGTGACCAGCTTCCCGACGCCATTCGTGAGCTGGTTCTTGATGATCAGCGGGCGCGCAATGCCCTCTGCTGGTTTGTCTTCTCTTGAAAGCAGGGCCGATAAGGCGAGCAT
>NZ_JADGIA010000005.1 GCF_019683635.1 Thermogemmatispora sp.
GCAATGGCCTGGTGAAGAGAGCAGTTCCTCTGCAGGAGATTATAAGGTAAAAATTTCTATATTTCAATTTTCATAGCTATATTGGACATTCCATTATCGGGGAAGCGCTGTTTCCAAAGAGTGAATTTTATCGTCTTAGAGAAAGCTGCTCTGGCGATCTCCGCTTCGGGACGCCGGTACTGACGTTTGGAAAAAGCGAGAGAGAGACGTTTAAACAAAAGAGTGAAATGTCTAAGGGGGAGCCAGGACAACTCGGTAGAGAGCAAGCTCAAGAGAGCAGACTTTGCCTGAAGAGCCGGACCGGTCAGAGGTGGCAGCGACGCAACAGGCGTTAAGGAAGCGTTTCCCCTACCTTGCTAGCAGTCAGAGCTGGAGCAAGCGTTATCTCATGCTCATAAAGGAGGAAAACAAGCAGGATGCAAGCACCGCTGCTCGAAGTGCGCCAGCTCAGCCGGCGCTTCGGCACCTTCACCGCCGTCGATAGCGTTTCATTCGCGGTACCGGCGGGCCAGATTGTCGGCCTCCTTGGCCCCAACGGCGCCGGCAAAACAACCCTGCTCTCGATGCTCGTCGGCTTGCTGCCACCCACTACTGGCACCATCCTTCTCAATGGCGAAGAGCTTCAGCGCGTGCCCCCGCGCAAGAAGTCCTTCTTTGGCTTTGTCCCCGACTCCCAGGAAGTGATCGATCACCTGACGGGCCTCGAATATCTTCAGTTTCTACGCCGCATCTATCGTCTCTCTGAAGAACAGTGGAGCCTGGTCGGGGAATATCTGGCCCTGCTGCGCCTTGAAGAGAAGGCTCACCATCTCCTGGAGACCTATTCACACGGCCAGCGTAAAAAGCTGCAGATCATTGCCGCTTTGCTCCATCAACCACGTCTGCTCTTGCTCGATGAGCCGCTCTCGGGCCTTGATCCCGAGATCACCATTCTGGTCAAGCGTCTGTTGCGTCGTCTGCGAGAACGCGCAGTAGGCGTGCTGGTCTCCACACATGACCTGCTCATGGCTCAGGACCTCTGCGATGAGGTGATCCTGCTCCATCGGGGCCGGGTGGTGGCCCAGGGGGCGCCGCAGTCCTTGCTGGAGCACTATGCTGTTGCCAACCTGGAAGAGGCCTTTCTGCAGGCCCTTGGCCTGGGCCAACAGGATGAGGAGCTTGATCATGTTCTGGCACGTTTCTAGGTTAGTGATAACAACCTGGCGCCATCGCCTGGCCCAGCTGCTGCGCCGCATGCCAGGACTATGGCTGCTCCTCCCTCTCTTGCTGCTGGCACTCCCTTTAACTGGTTTGCTGGCTTATGGCTTCTTCCATGAGCTTGGTGAAAGCTTGCTGGTGGGTGATGGCCTGGTGCAGCAACTGAGGCCGCTGGTCATGCTCAGTCTGTGTAATCTCTTCCTCGTATTCTCCTTTATGATTCTGTCCCTGGTGATCATGCTGTCGCCCGACGATACGCGGCTGAGGCGCATGATGCTGCCGCTACCGCTCTCCTCGCTGCAGCTGCGTGTTGGTCTTCTGCTGCCCGGTCTGCTGATGCTGATGGTCATCCAGAGTCTGCTCTGGGGACCGGCATGGCTGGCGTTGGTGAACCTGGGTCTGATTACGCCTCTACAGCTGGTGCTGGCGCTCGTGCTCGCCCTTCTCTGCTATGATCTCCTGACGCTGGCTTTCCATCAGGCCATGCTCTATGGGGCGCTGCGCCTCTTCGGTAGAGAGCGTCCTGGCATACGCCTCAGCATACTCGGGCTGGGCCTGGTCGTGGGTCTGGTACTGCTGGATCTGCCCCTGTTCACGTTGACTTCGGTCCCGCCGGAGGGCCTGCCTGCCTGGACGCTGCTCCTGCCAGTTCGATGGATGGCGCTTGTGCTAGAGCCGCACCCGGAGGCGGTCCTCGCTGGTGTGGGCCTGCTATTGACGGGGGCGCTGTTGACAGGGGCGCTCTATGGCCTCCTACTGGTGCGCTGTGAGCGGTTAACGACGGGCACGCGAGGCCAGTGGGCGCCCTTGCGCTGGCTGCCCTTTACCCCACGGCTGTGGTGGGCGTCCTGTGCCTACGAGCTGAAAAGTCTCTGCCGTTATGACTACCTGGTGATCGATAGCGTGACGGTCTTCGGGATCTGGCTGGCCGCGCTGGTGGGTCTCCTGCTGACGCGCACGGCGAATCCTCTCCTCTTCTTGCTGCTGGCGCAGGTGGCCCCTCCCGTGTTCTTACCGTTACTGGCTAGCTTGAGCCAGACCTCGTGGGGGCGCGATCGTCAAGCCTATCGTGTGCTGGCAGCGACACCGCTAGAGCTGCACCTTTTGCTGTCCGCCAAGTTCTGGACTTGCCTGGTGCTCACCTTCGTCCTCTGGTCACTGGCGACGCTGGTGCTGCTGCTGGTAGCCGGGCACCCTGATCTCATGCTGCTCTGGCTGCCGCCTGCTCTCTTGCTACCGCCGCTCTGCTTCGTCATGGGAATTCTCTTGCCTTACTCGACTGATGATCCGCTGAGCACGCTGACAGTAGGAGCGGTACTTTTACTGATAGATGTGCCCCTCTCAATGTTATATCTCCATATACAGGAGATGTTGCATAGTCTGCCGGGTGGAACCATAGTCCAGATGCTGATCGAGATCGCCGCTGCCCTGCTTCTGGTGCTGGCGCTCTACAGAGGCAGTCTCTGGCTGGGAACTGCCCGCCTGCGGCAAGAGCGCGGTTGAAATCCGATGGCCGGAGTACAGGCTCTGGCCAAATCCTCGTGCGGAAGCTGATGAAATTTCTTATAGCTTTGCTGTGCTTGAGCTGGTCCACTGGACTGGCGCAAAGGAGATACTTGCAATGGTCATCCGGCTTGTCAGGTATTCGCTTGAGTGCCTCCTATTCGGGGTCTTCATGGCCCTGCTCCTGCTGCTCCTGGGAGTGGGTGGGCTGATCGTCTATGAGATCCTCACGGCCCAGTCGCTACATCTAGCACTCTTCTCGCTGCCGCTTGCAGAGCTGGAGGGAGGCCAATCTTTCCAGCTGGCGCTGCAGTTGAACAACATCTTACCCCTCGGGATCGTGTTGGCCCTCCTCTGTGCCTGCCTGGCCTGGCTCCTGGGGATCAGGAAGCGGCTTACGGGAGGCAGCACCAACTCAGATAGCTAGTTGCTCGCACCTTCGTGGTGGTCCTCTTGCGTTCTCCCGGCTGCAGTACGGGCTAACTGTACTGCAGCTTCCGCTGCGAGGGCTGGACTGGGCTTTGAGAAGCCCAGCCGAGACCGGGCCTCATCTTACTCCAATCCATTGCCCATTGCATCAACATGAGACGATAGTATACAATCTGTCACAGAATGAAGCCGTGGCCCCTCTTCATCAGTTACTGCCTCTGAGGCCAGCAAGGGCGCCATGACCAGGGCCGTCATCTGTGGCGATAAATGACTGGCCCAGGCAGTAGGACCCTCTTCAAAGAAGAAAGGGAGTAAGCATCATGAGCGACAGCCATCCTCCTATCAAGGAATTTCGCCTTGAACTGAGCGCTCTCACCTACACCGGTCACGATCTTGTTCGCCCCGAGTCGATCATCGCCCAGCCGGACGGCACCCTCTGGACCTCGGACGGGCGCGGCGGTGTCATGCGCATTGCTCCCGATGGCAGCCAGCAATTCTTCGGCGGGCTGGGAGGTGAGCCGAATGGTCTGGCGATGGCCCGCGATGGCTCACTCTACATCGCCAATATCGGCAACGGTCGCATCCAGCGCCTCTATCCCGATGGTCACAGCGAGGATGTCCTGACCGAGATCGATGGGGTGCCCACCACCTGCGCCAACTACGTCTTCATCGATAGCAAAGATCGCCTCTGGCTGGCCTTCTCGACGCGGGAACAGCAGTGGTGGCCCGCCGCAGCACAGCCGCGCCCCGATGGCTATATTGTGCTGCTAGATGAGAAGGGACCCCGTATCGTCTACGATGGCATCTATTTCACCAACGAGATCCGTCTCGACGCCAAAGAGGAGTTTCTCTATGTTGCCGAGACCATGAAGAACCGCATCCTGCGCTTCCGCGTTCAGCCCGATGGTAGCCTGACCGACAAGGAGGTCTTTGGCCCCGATGGCCTCGGCGTGGGGGCCGTGGTCGATGGCTTTGCCTTTGATGCCGAGGGCAACGTCTGGGTGACGACCCCGCTGCGCAACGGCCTGGGCATTATCACCACCGACGGCGACTATCACGTTGTCTTTGAGGAGGCTAACGAAGAGGTCCTCTCGACGTTCGAAGAGAAAGTGGCCAGCGGTACAGCCACCCCTGCCGACATGGCCGCCTGCGCCGGGCAGACGCTGCAGTCGCTGACCAGCATCACCTTTGGAGGGCCTGACCTGCGGACCGTCTACATAGGCTCGCTAGTGATGTCGCGCCTGCCCACCTTCCGCTCACCCGTACCTGGACTGCCGATGCGCCATTGGACAAGCTAACGGCACATACCTGCGCGCTGGCTAAGGTGACGGCTCGACCGCTCCCCGCTACAGAGCTGGCTGCCTGGAGCCAGCGCTGAGCGAAACAGAGAGAGCGTAGCGTGAGAGCCGGGAGAGGTGTGAGTGGTTGCTTAGACACTGGCCTCCCGGCCCTCGCGGGCAAAGATTTCTTTGAGGAACTGGCCGGTGTAAGAGCGCTCCTGCATGGCCACCTCCTCGGGCGTTCCCTCGGCGATTACCTCACCTCCGGCCTCGCCGCCCTCTGGTCCCAGATCGATGATCCAGTCCGCACATTTAATCACGTCGAGGTTGTGCTCGATCACCAGTACTGTATTGCCGGCGTCCACCAGGCGCTGGAGGACATTCAGCAGACGCTCGATATCGGCGAAGTGCAGGCCAGTCGTTGGTTCATCCAGTAGATAGAGGGTCCGGCCCGTAGCGCGGCGCGACAGCTCCGTCGCCAGCTTCACGCGCTGGGCCTCGCCGCCGGAGAGGGTCGTCGCTGGCTGACCCAGGCGGATATAGCCCAGACCAACATCGTAGAGCGTCTTTAGCTTGCTGTAGACCGTCGGCACGTGCTCGAAGAAGTGCATGGCGTCCTCGACGGTCATATCCAGCACTTCGGCGATGTTCTTCCCCTTATAGCGGATCTCCAGCGCCTCGCGATTATAGCGCTTCCCCTGACAGACCTCGCAGGGCACATAGACATCGGGCAAGAAGTTCATCTCGATGCGCACAATGCCCTCGCCCTTGCAGGCCTCGCAGCGTCCCCCCTTGACGTTGAAGGAGAAACGACCCGGCTGGTAACCGCGCAGACGCGCCTCGGGTACCTGGGCGAACAGATCACGGATGCCCGTAAAAGCATTCGTATAGGTTGCCGGATTCGAGCGCGGTGTGCGTCCGATCGGCGACTGATCGATGTCGATCACCTTGTCCAGGTATTCGATGCCCTCGATACGATCGTGGGCCCCCGGCTTCTCGTGGGCCCGGTTGAGCGCCTGCGCCAGTTTACGATAAAGAATATCGATCATCAGCGAGCTTTTGCCGGAGCCGGAGACGCCGGTAATGGCTACCAGCTTGCCCAGCGGGATGCGCACTGTAATATTCTTCAGGTTATTTTCGCGAGCGCCCACAATGGTCAGAAAGTGGCCATTGCCAGGCCGCCGTTGGGTGGGAGTGGCGATGCGGCGCCGGCCCGAGAGGTAGGCGCCTGTCAACGATTGCGGATGAGCGGCCACCTCGTCGAAAGTGCCTGCTGCCACAACCTGGCCACCGTGTTCGCCCGCGCCTGGGCCGATGTCGATAATGTAGTCGGCGGCGCGCATCGTATCCTCATCGTGCTCAATGACCAGCACCGTGTTGCCCAGATCGCGCAGGCGTAAAAGCGTCTGGATCAGACGATGGTTATCGCGCTGATGGAGACCGATGCTTGGCTCATCCAGGATATAGAGCACACCCATCAGCCCTGAACCGATCTGGGTCGCCAGGCGGATACGCTGGGCCTCGCCGCCCGAGAGGCTCATCGCTGTGCGGTCCAGAGTCAAGTAGTCCAGGCCCACGTCGACTAAAAACTGCAGGCGCGCGCGGATCTCCTTGAGGATCTGACGGGCGATCAACCGTTCGCGCTCGCTCAAGCGCACCTTGACCAGCGGCTCATTGGGAGGGATCGGGGCCAGTGGATCTGGCGCGCGCGGCTCGCCGTCCTCGCTGTGACCGCCAGTCAACGGCTGTACCCCCAGGGAAGGGGCCGGACCGGCATCCAGCTCCAGGAAGAAGCGCTGAGCCTGCTTCACCGAGAGGCGCGTCACCTGCACAATATTGCGCCCGCCGACCGTCACCGCCAGTGCCTCCGGCTTCAGACGGGCTCCCCGGCACTCGGGGCAGAGCCGCGTCGACATATACGATTCGATCTCCTCGCGGATCAGCTCGCTCTCCGTCTGACGATAGCGGCGCTCCAGCGTGGGGATCACCCCCTCAAAGGTCACCGTATACGAGCGCGTCTGGCCGTGCTGGGGCGTATAGCGAATCGTCAGAGGCTCCTGGGTACCGTAGAGGATCAATTGCTGCTGCTCGGGCGGTAGCTCGCGCCAGGGGCAATCGAGATCGATCTGAAAGCGCTTCGCCAGCGCCTCCAGCTTGGCCGACTCCCATTGGCTACCATTGATCATCTTGCTCCAGAGGGCAATGGCGCCCTCGTGGATTGTCAGGTCGGGATTCGTCACCAACAGCTCGGCGTCCAGCTCGCGCTGTGTTCCAAGGCCCGTGCAGGCCGGGCAGGCGCCGTGCGGGCTGTTGAAGCTGAAGGTGCGCGGCTCGATCTCTGGCAGGCTGATACCGCAGTAGACGCAGGCGAAGCGCTCTGAGAAAAGCACCTCCTCACCGCCGACAATGGAGACCAGGGCCACGCCGTTGCCCAGCTTGAGGGTGGTCTCCAACGAATCGGTCAGGCGCTGGCGGAAAGCCGCATCCACCTCATCCTGCTCGGCCAGGGGCGCCGCCTCCTCTTCTGCGGGAGCCGTTGCCTGCGCAGAGCCTGGCCCGCCCTCCTTGCCATCCTGGTCTACAGGGGAGCGCGAAGGCAAGGCATAGGGGACCGCTTCCTCAGCCACGCGACGCAGCGCTGGCCGCTCGCTTGTTGAAGGAGCCAGGAGCGCCTCCGACTGGCTATCTGTCTGACTGGAGGTCAGCAGGCTCGGGGCGGGGCGTCGTCCCGCCTTGCGAATTACCAGGCGATCGACCACCACCTCGATCGTGTGCTTCTTCTGCTTATCTAGCTCGATGTTCTCGCTTAGATCATAGATAGTGCCATCGACGCGGACGCGCACGTAGCCCGAGCGGCGCATCTCTTCGAAGATATGCTTATACTCGCCCTTGCGTCCCTGCACCAGCGGGGCCAGCAACATGATGCGCGCCCCGTCGGGCAGCTGCAAGATCGCGTCAACAATCTGCTGGACGGTCTGGCGGCTCACCTCGCGCCCGCAGCGCGGGCAATGAGGATGCCCGACGCGGGCATAGAGCAGGCGCAGATAGTCATAGATCTCCGTCACCGTGCCGACCGTCGACCGTGGGTTGTGGGTTGCCCCCTTCTGATCGATTGAGATCGCGGGTGACAGCCCATCAATGTGGTCGACATCGGGCTTATCCATCTTATCGAGGAACTGGCGAGCATAGGCCGAGAGCGACTCGACATAGCGGCGCTGGCCCTCGGCAAAGATGGTATCGAAAGCCAGGCTGCTCTTGCCGGAGCCTGACAACCCAGTGATGACCACCAGCTTGTCGCGAGGAATAGTGAGATCGATATTCTTCAGATTGTGTTCTCGTGCGCCACGGATAACAATCTTATCCACTGTTGCGATCCCCAAGCTTCTCTTTTCTTTTCTTTTCTCTGTGTTGTCTCTTTGGATGTAAAGTTGCCTGACTGTATCTTCAACAGATCGACTGCGCTGCGGTTGGCTCAAGAAGTCCTGTCCTGGGGAATGAGGTCCTGGTCCTGGGCAGGCGGGCGGGGGCTACGAGCCATTGGACTAAGACAAACGTTCCATATTGCTATCAGGGTACAACACAGGACCTGCTGCGTCAAGTCAGAAGGACCTGATCGTTTTTCGTCAGGGCGGCCTGGAAGCGGTCTGGCTCACGGCCCAGTTTTCTTCTTGGGCAGCCATTGATGACATGGTGTGAGGCCGTGGGTGGTAGCCAGAAATTCTCTTCTGCAGGCTGGCCAGGATATGCTATAATAACGCCCGTTGCGCAACCTGTCGCACAAGCCAGCTTCTTCGAGATGCAGCGCTTCGATGCGCTGAAAACGCAGAGAAGCGGCGGTGATTTCTATGAGGAATGGGGGTGTGCTATGTCTCGACCCGCCTGCTCCGCCTGTCGACGACGACTCATTCGCGGCCACGCCAGCCATGTGCCTCTCTCTCTTCTCATCTCCCTGGTAGCCCTTGCTATGATAGTAGTCGCCTGTGGAGGAGGGAGCAATAGCTCCGCTGCCGCCACACCGGGTGCAGGGGCGCGGGCCAGCGCCAGCCCGACTGCTGGTCTGATCACGGTGCCTGGAGGGGTGCAACTCAGGCTCTACCAGGGCGACGGCTTCAGCATCGGCTATCTACCAGAGTGGCAGGTCAGTCCCGCTGGCAGCAGTGTTGAATTCAGCCACGAGGCCGACAGCGCAACACTTTCAGTGCAGGTCGTTCCCAATCCCAATGCAGCCACCTCGCCAGAAGAGACCGTCAGCGTGAGCCTGGACACCTTTGAGAAAAGCGGCCTCTACAAGAACTTCAAGAGGGTGAGCCTGGCACCCACTGCTACTGTCGGAGGCCAGACCTGGCAGCAGCAGGGAGCCACGGGCGATGTCCAGATCCTGGGGCAGCAGATCCGCATGGAGATTGTTTTGCTGGCAACCAACCATCCCGCTCATGCAGCGCAGACCAGGCTCTTCAGCATCTACATTGTCGTGCCAGAGGCGCGCTATCAACAGCTCTCTCGGAGCGCATTTATCCCAATGCTCCAATCTTTTCACTTCCTCAACTAAAGGACCAACCAGCGTTGGGCCGCTCTGGCCTGCTGCCTGCCAGGCACAGCGGTGATCTCTCTGTCCAGGGGCATAGCCCGAAAGGAGGAGGGAAGATGATCAGGAGCAGAGTCGGGCGGGAGAGCCTGTCACGGCCTCTCACCTTGCGGGAGGGCGCTCCCGTACTCTAGAGTTGGCCATCACGGTGCCTTATAATAGTACTGGCTGAAATACCCTGAGCACACTGGCGTGTCTAGCGCCGGGAGTTCGCATGAATCCGGAGCTTGATTTCGAGAAGCGCTGGCGTCTGGTCCGTGAAGTGATCGAGACCCTCGTCCTCACGGGGCTGATGTTCTTCATCATTCGCTTTGCTATCCAGAATTTCTACGTTGAAGGCATGAGCATGGAGCCGAACCTCCATGACAAAGAGCTGATCCTCGTCGATAAGTGGTCGTACCTCTTCCATGCGCCAGCGCGCGGTGATGTGATTGTCTTCGTTGCCCCTCCCAATCCCAGTCAGGATTATGTAAAGCGTATCATCGGCATCCCAGGCGATGTGATCACGATTCAGGGAACAACGGTCATCGTCGACGGTGTGACCCTCCATGAGACCTACGTTGATCCGCGTCGGCAGGGCAACCCCTATCCTTCCTTTTCTAATCGTGTTGTGCCGCCCGATAGCTACTTTGTGTTAGGGGATAATCGGGCGGGCAGCTCGGACTCGCGCGACTGGGGGTTCGTGCCGCGTAAGAATATCATCGGACGCGCGGCCCTCGTCTACTGGCCCCTGGGACAGGATAATAATGGTTTCCTTCCCGATGTCTCCTCGGTCTTTGCCGAGGTCCACCAGCGCCAGAGCGCCAGCCAGCTGCCCCCGGCAGCGCTGACGCGGCTCTCTGCCTCCTCCCACCCCGTGCCAGTGCAGCCAGATCAGTTGCTGCTATCGCTGTTGCTCTTCCCCATGCCGCCTATCCTCGGACGTGGGCGACGGCGAGGAGGATGGGAGCAGGCGAACCATTGGCGCTGGAAGGGGGACCAAGGAGCAGGTCGACGGCGTGATTTTGGAGCGCGACGGCCAGCACCGGATGATGTAGACGCTGTTGGGCTGTGGCCAGGTGCTGGTTGACGATCGTGGTGAGATCGTCGTCGGAGAGAATCCAGCTGATGGGACCCTGGATGTGGAGGTCGCTGACGTGTAGCTGACCAGCGCTAACCTGGGGTACGGCGCTAATGCTGTTGGCCTGACCATAGAGCGTAAAGTTGAGGGTAATGGCGCTGGGAGTGACAGTAAAGTGAGCGTCCTGCATAGGGCTGCTGGGCGAGTGAGCCAGAGTGAGCAGGTTGTTAAGGAGGGTCTCGCTAAGACGTACAGGGCCGCCAGGCAGCTGGGCGGTGCGCGTAGGGTCGATCTCTTGAACGGCGTTATCGAGCGCCGTATTGATCTGCTCCCTGGCCAGCCGGTTCAGGGTGGGGCGAATGAGGAAGGCCCAGGAAGCCAGAAGCAGAATGAGCAGGATAGCAAGCGTGCCGAGACAGCCGAGGAGCCAGCGTCTGCCACGATGCCGCCGGCGTGCGGGAGTAGCGGCGGCGCCACGGCTGGCCAGTTGCTGCGGCACCCAAGCTGGAGCCGGTTCGCCGCCAGGGAAGGCGGGTTGAGGGCTGGCTGGCATGGCCAGAACGGCGCCGCAGGTGGGGCAGAACTGCGCTGCCGGGGCGATGGGAGCGGAACAATGCGGACATTGCACGGTGTTCACCTCGTCTCGGTTTTCGGCGTGACGGCGCATCGAGTTGCCTCCTCTGCTTGCCATCACTCCTCTCGCATAGAGCATATCATATCGAGTCTGTACCGACGAGGGCTAGGAGGAGGCACCCCCCTCCTTCTGATCAGAGTTGGGAGGAGTCGAGCGGCTGCCCAAAAAGTCCAGGCGTAGAATCTCGTCCATCGTCGCCAGCGTCCGCGCACGCAGGGCCGGGTCAGCTTCCAGCATGGCCCGCACCTCGGCGATGAGCGCCTGCTCCTGTTCTGCTGGTAGACGGTGATAGCCGTAGAGCTGGTGCACGGCGGCGGCAGCGGCACGGCGTAGCTTCTCCGCCTCATCCATCGCCGGCAATGGCTGCCGCTCGGCCACTGGCTGGTCTGTCAAACCTGGGGGAAGCTCGCCCAGGGCCGTCAACGGCTCCAAGCCATCGGCAAAAAATTCGGCCTCCTGACCGATCAGATGGGCCGCGTTAGGTGTCGCCCGCTCAATCCGCATCCTTACGGTCTGACGCTCCTCGTCCAGAGCGGTAATCGTCCCGGCTAGAAAAATCACCTCGACGCTCCCCCAATAAACCGCCTCGCCCAGATGAAGAATCATAACAGCTACTCCTCTCCGCAGTGTGCCATTTCGTCAGAGCACTGCCAGTGATGGTGCAATGCTCTCTTCTCTATACACTCGTCCGGCTATAGCCAGGGAGACGGAACAAAAAGCCTCTGGAGATTAGAAACGTCAGAGGACCGCCTCTTTCCAGCGAGAATGAGAGGAGGAGCGGGTGCCTCCCTGCACCCTACCCCGGGCGGCGAGCGTTAAAGCCCAGGTGCCAGGCTCAGTCGTTGTCGCCGCCGTTTTCCTGCACGGTCACTGTGAAATGCTGGCTGGGGAACTGCTTGCAGGCGATCGTATAGGTCCCTGCCTCCTTGAAGAAGATCAGCTGATGTTCATTGCGGCGCAGCTCCACGTTACCCATGCCCGGATCAGGTTGAGCAAAGAAGGTCAGATCGTAGTCGGAGAGGTTCGATAGTATAATGCTTTGCCCCTCTTTCAGGGTGACCGCGGTGGGCACGAAGAAATAGGTGTCGCTCGCGCGCGTATAGTCCGCATCAAAGCTGACTGTCGCCACCGGTTCGAAACCGCAGGTGACTCCAGGCGTCATCGAGACCTGCACGGTCAGCTGAGCTGAAGGGTGCTCCTGCGAGGAGAGGGTGAAGGTGCCAGCCTTGGGGAAGGGCACATACTCTGTTTCTCTCGGGTCAACCACGGTGAAGCGTATGCCAGCATCCGGCTTGCTCGTTAAAGTAAACGTCTCCTGCGTCTTATTGACGATTGTGAGCGTATCACCCATCTTGAGCGAGACACTGCGCTGATCGAAAGTGCCGTTGCCTTGAATCATCACACTGACCGGCTGATCGCACGTCCTACTGACATTGGCAGTGCTTGCTGCCTGAACCGGGATGCCATCATTGGGATAAGGGGTCACCCTGCTCCCTGGAGCGGCATTTACGACGATCGCCTGGTGCATACCAGCCTCATAGTGACCGCCGTAATGACAGCTGAATTCAAGCATACCCGCAGGGGCGGTGTGATCAAAGGTAAAGTCGAGCGTTTTGCTCTCGCCAGGGGCGATATTGTAGATATAGACCAGGGCACGCTGATAGACTTCATCCATCACCATCGTCTCGGTGTTCATGGGATGCATGATGAGAAAGTCGTGGTGATGCTGGCCCTGGTTGGTCACCACAAAGTGGTAAGGAACCCCAGTCACAAAGGTGGTCTGCGGCGAATGCACAAAGAAATCGCCGATGGTAATCTTGATGGTCTGGGGCCCTGGAGAGTTTGAGGAACTTGTGCCAGAGGTGGCTCTGCCACAGGCAGCCAGGAATACCAACAGTAGCGGCAGACAGAGTACCAGGAGACGCAAGAACCCATGTTGTTTCATCATCGACCCTCCTGTGAACTCGCCGTCTCTCAAGAAGAGCAAGGCCCCAACTCAGCGTCGAGCGCAGGAGATGCAGGCGTCCTCGTTGGCGTTCCACCTGTATCGAGGCGGGCAACTCCGCACTGAGAAACGTCTTGAGAGATAGCTAGCTAAATCTATGTATGAAAATATGTAATTTTACTAATACCAATTCTATCCAAAGATTCAGCTTCTACCGTGTGAAAAGGGGCTTCATGGTGGTAAAGTACCAGGGGCTGGTGAAGAAAAGAGCAGAGGAGACTCTGACGGGGGGCGCTCTCGCCCCTTGGAGCTGATAGTAGCGGTGGAGGTGTCAGCGACTTCTGGCTCGGGCTGGAGGGACGCAGGAGGGGCGGGGGGATCTGCCGGGCTGCCGGGTACTGCGGTACCGGGCATAGTTTCGCCGTTCCCTCGTGTTTGTATGGTATGGTATGCTAAAGCCATCTTATTTTTTTGACGCCCCGGTTCAGTACTGATTACCCTGACCTGCTCGTACAGAGGTGGAAAGAACAGGGAAGCGGTGCACTGGGGGCCGACATCAAGAGAACTCATTATCAGCGAGTATTGACAGGTATCCGTAGGCATCTATGCACGAAAAAAGTATTCAGACGCTTGAATATCCCAAAATTCTGGAGCGAGTAGCCCGGGAGGCCAGTTTCTCCGCCAGCAAAGAGCTGGTGCTGGCCCTGCAGCCAGCGACCAGTCTCGAAGAGGTGCGGGAACGGCAGGCCTACACCAGCGAAGCGGTGCGTCTGCTCGACGTCCAGGCCAATGCCAGTGTGGGGCCGGCGCGTGACATCCGGGCGCTGATTGCGCGCGCTGCTCGTGAGGGGGTACTGACGCCCACCGAACTGGTGGAGGTGCTCAATACCCTGCGCAGCGCGGCCCAGGTGGCGCGTCTGCTGGAGAAGCTTGATCCCGACGAGTTCCCGCTTCTGCGGAGCCTGGGGGAGGCCATTCCTGAGCGGCCTCACCTCATCCGGCGCATTGAAGAAACCGTCAACGAAGACGGTGAGATCCTCGATAGTGCCAGCCCTCTGCTGAGACGCCTGCGCTTCGACATTCGCAGCGCCACCCAGCGCCTGCAAGAGCGGCTGCGCACCATTGTCAACGAACTGGCGCCCGCTCTCCAGGAGCCGATCATTACCATTCGCAACGAGCGCTACGTCGTCCCAGTCAAAGTCGAAAACCGCAATCTCGTGCGGGGCATTGTTCATGACCAATCGAGCAGTGGCGCCACGCTCTTCGTCGAGCCGCTGGTCATCGTCGAAATGAACAACCATCTGCGCCAGTTGCAGATCGAAGAGCGGCAGGAGATCGAGCGTATCTTACGCACACTCTCTCACGAGATTGGGCGTGAGGCCGAGGCACTGACGGCGATGGTCGAGCGCCTGGCAGAATTCGACCTGCACCTGGCCAAAGCCCGCTACAGTCGCCAGCTGCGCTGTAGCGAGCCGCGCCTCAACAATGAGGGGCGCATCGAGCTGCGCGGTGCCCGTCACCCGTTGCTGAGCGGGCGTGTTGTCCCGATCGACTTCCGCATTGGGCGCGACTTCTTCATGGTCGTCATCACCGGGCCGAATACCGGCGGCAAGACCGTTGCCCTCAAAACGGTGGGTTTGCTGACCCTCATGGCTCAGGCCGGGCTGCATATTCCTGCCGAAGACGGCTCCGAAATTGCCGTTTTTGAGGAGGTCTTTGCCGACATTGGCGACGAGCAGAGCATCGAGCAGAACCTGAGCACCTTCTCCTCGCACCTGAGCCGAATCATCGAGATCATCCGCCAGATCGAAGACTGGCATGAGCGCAGCCGGCCCGCTATCGGCGGCAAAGGCGCGCATGAGCTG
Organism: Thermogemmatispora sp.; assembly: GCF_019683635.1. GTDB lineage: Bacteria > Chloroflexota > Ktedonobacteria > Ktedonobacterales > Ktedonobacteraceae > Thermogemmatispora. The sequence goes on from NZ_JADGIA010000005.1 coordinate 14,499, forward strand.
ATCGCCAGCAGCGTCGGAGGCAGCGAGCAGGTGCCGCCCATTTTGGTCCTGCTCGACGAGGTGGGGGCTGGCACCGATCCCAGCGAAGGCTCGGCTCTGGCCCGGGCCATCCTCAGCTTCCTTTTGGAGCGACGCATCACCACGGTAGCCACAACGCACTACACCGAGCTGAAAGCCTTCGCCCATGAGCAGCCTGGGGCTGTGAACGCCTCGGTCGAATTTGACGTCGAGACGCTTTCGCCGACCTACCATCTCAGTATTGGCCTACCGGGCCGCAGCAATGCCCTGGCCATCGCCAGTCGCCTGGGCCTCGATGAGGAGATCATCGCGCGGGCGAGGGAATTCCTGGGCAGCGCCGGCGTGCGCATGGAGACGCTGCTAGAGGGCCTGCAGCACGAGCGCAAGGCCGTGGCCGATGAGCGCTTCCGTCTGAGCATGGAGCGTGCTGAGGCCGAGCATCAGCGCCGTCAGCTTGAAGAGGAGCGCCGTCTCCTGGAACGCGAGCGCGTGCGCATCCTCAATGAGGCGCGGGCCCGCGCACGGCGTGAGGTCGAGGAGGTACAGGCTCAGCTGGCGCGTATCAAGCTAGACGTGCACCGCGTCAATCTGACGCGCGAGCGTCTCGATCAGGCGCGGCGCCAGGTGCGTCAGCTGGACGAGAAGCTGGAGCTGCTTCCCGAGCCGGCTCAGAGCCAGCCGCGAGAGGAGCGGGAGGAGCTAAGCGAGGGACCATTGCAGGTTGGTGATCTGGTGCGGGTGCTCAATTTCGGTCAGAATGCCGAGCTGGTGAGCCTGGCGCCCGAGCGAGGCGAGGCTGAGGTTCAGATGGGAGCTTTGCGCTTCCGCGTGCCGCTGGAGAACCTGCGGCGTCTCGGCGGACGGCAGGCGGCTGAGCATCAGAGCCGTCGTCAGGCTCCGGCAATCGTACTGCCGCGCGCCGAGGACCGTTCCGAGGTCTCCATGCAGCTGGACATCCGCGGCTGGCGCGTCGAGGAGGCGCTGGAGCAGCTGGAAAGCTACCTCAACGATGCCGCCCTGGCTGGCCTGGGGGCGGTGCGCATTGTCCACGGCAAAGGGACCGGCGCTTTGCGCTCAGCGGTGCGTGAGCGCCTGGCCAAGCACCCGCTCGTCAAGTCCTATCAGCCGGCGCCGGCGCGCGAAGGCGGCGATGGCGTGACGATTGTCAGCCTGAGCGCCTGAGTCAGCGGTGCCCGGCGCCAGCTGGCATAAGGGCAGACAGCGGGCAGTCCGTCCCGTTCTTAGCTGGTTGCAGCGCCGAAGTGCTGCAGCAGGGCCGTGAGCAGCTTCTCCGGGCCGAAGCGCAGCACATCGGTGGTTGGCAGGCCCGTTTCATCTTCGGTGCGGCGGATGGCCTCCTCGGCCTGCTGCAAGGAGAGGCCGCGCGTAATCAGGGAGATACCCACCACTTTGCTGTTGTGCTGACGGTGCAGCCAGTTGACTACCTCTTCGTTCATCTGAATCAGGCGCGACAGAGGCGGCAACGGGCAATGCGGATAACCCTCGATCGTGGTAGCTCCGGCCTGGTGGCAAAAGATCATGGCGTCGGGGAGCGAGCCATGCAGCAGGCCCAGCGTCACCGGTGAGTAGCCGGGGTGGTTGATCGAACCCTGGCCCTCCACAAAGACCCAATCGTGTTGAGCCGCCAGTTCCAGCGTCATTTCCTCGACCATGCCGGCGATAAAATCGCTGATGATGCGGTCGACGGGCAGGCCGCGCCCGGCGATCATAATCCCTGTTTGTCCGGTGGCGAAGAAGGCGCTGTTTAGCCCACGGGCGCGGGCGGCGCGATCGAGTTCAATAGCGACAGTCATCTTGCCAGTGGCGCAGTCGGAGCCAACGGTGAGCACCGTGTGGCTGCCGGGGCGATGCGGCTTGTAGGCGGCTACAACTTTCTTATCAGGCGGGCGGCGCACATCCCAGATGGTCACGCCGCGCCGTTCGGCGGCGGCTCGCAACTCGGGGTCGTCGGCGATGAAATAATGGAGGCCGCTGATGATCTCCAGGCCAGCCTCAATGGCGGTGAGCAGCTGAGCGCGCCAGGCCCGCGGCAGGTCACCCCCGATCGGAGCTACGCCGATGATGAGCGTTGTGGGCTGGTAGCGCAAGGCTTCGTGGATATCTTGCACCACAGGAATGCCGCGCCCGAGGTCTCCACCCAGCGCCTGGGCGGCATCTTGTCCGGCCCGTGTGCTGTCAATCACAGCTACCACCGGGTCCTGGCTGTAGCGGATGATGCCCGTGGCTGTCTTACCATAGTGCCACTCGAAATGGCCCTCGGCCATGATCACGATGCGTCGCGTCGGAGACATAAGGGGACTCCTTGCTGTCGTTAGGATAGGCTAGCGTAGAAGCGCGTGCCGAGACCGCTTGCTCTCCATTATATCAGAGGAGGTCGCCACCGGTCGCCCTGCGCGCTCTCACGCTCTCTGGCTGCCTATCTGTCTGTCAGCCTGCCTGCACTGGAGAGAGCGCCAGCCGGCCAGAAGGCAGGAGAGGGCTGGCAACAACCTCTAGACTCCTTTGCCCGAGCATGGTATCATGTCCTCTGATATCTGCTGATATCTGCGCAGCGCAGCGAACTCATTCTTCGCTCGGAGCAGAAGGGAGCACGATGAATTTTAACCTGATTAGCTGGCTCTTCACTGATCCCTGGACGGCGGGACAGAACGCTGGCCTGGGAGGCCCCGAAGCCTTCCATTTCTATGTGCCCTGGCTCATTTTCTGTACCGCCGGCCTGCTGATCTGCTTCTACTACGCAGTCGAGGGCCGCAAGCGCTTCTTTAAGAACCAGGCCGTGATCAAGTATATGCTGGACCGCTATTTGAGCTGGTTTGCGGCCATCTGCCTGGTTGGCTATCCGCTGATCTTTGCCCGTGCTTATCTGGATCAGTACTTCTTTGCCTGGCGTGTCTGGCGCTATCTCTGGCTGCTCTGGCTGGTAGGCTGGGCGATCTGGTGGGTGGTCTATCTGGTGCGCAAGTTCCCCCAAGAACAGGCGAGTTTTTTGGCCTATCGACAGCGCCAGCAGTACATTCCGAAGAGCAGCCGCCGCAAGGCCAAGGCGCGCGCGGCCTCTCGCTGAGGAGTGCTGCGCTGAGTGACGGCCAACGCCAGCGCCTTTTTGCTTCGCTTGCTCACTCGCTTGTGAGTTAGTTTGCTCGCCAGCGTAATAGAAAGCCACCGCATCGGGCCTGCCCTCGTGCTCTCGCCACGGCTGGGCGTGGGCTTGGGGGAGGCTTTTTTTGGCTGGAAAGCTATGGAGTCCGGGCCGACCTGGAGCAACCCGCCATGACCTATGCCCACCTACTGATGATGAAGAAGCTGCGTCCTGCCGTGCCTCAACGAGCCTCTGCGCCCAGCCAGCCAGCCGCGGCCTGTCTGATCCTGGCCGGCGGGCGCAGTCAGCGCATGGGATATGACAAAGCCCTGCTCCCGCTGCCGGCGGCTGAGGCGAAAGGCCAGACTTTCCTCGGGCGCCTGGCTCATCTGGCTCTGACGCAGACACCGGAAGTGCTTGTCGTGGTGCGCGATCAAAGCTCTGCCGCGCGCTATGCTGACCAGCTCCCAGCGGCGGCGCGTCTGGTTGTCGATCTTGTCCCCGATCAGGGTCCCTTGATGGGCCTCTATAGCGGCCTGCTCGCTATGCAGGCTCCGCAGGCTGTGGTGCTGGCCGTCGACCTGCCACTGCTTCATCCTCAGTTGCTGACCTGGCTGCTCGGCCTGCCTGCTGATGACGAACGGCTTGCTGTTCCCCTGGTGGGACAGCGTCCGCAGGTCTTGCTGGCACGCTATCCTCGCTCCCTGGTGAGCACCATCGCCGCCCTGCTGGCCCGGGGCCAGCGCAATCCCCGCAGTCTGCTCGCTGTTGCCCCTGTGCGCTGGCTTAGCGAGGAAGAGCTGCGGCCCCTCGACCCCGAGCTGCGCTCGTTCCTCAACGTCAACACTATCCAGGACTGGCAGATCCTCGAAGAGCGGCTGAGCGAGGGCCGCGGCCAGTGAGTCAGTGGAGGCAGGGGAGAGCGCAGGCAGACGGCTACAGCCTCGCTGTGCGCAAATGTGGCTCGCTCAGCTGTGGCCATCGACTGACGAGGGTCGCTGACGCTCTTCCGGTGCTGGCCCTACCACTGGGACGCTGTTGGTGGCAGTCCTGGCGCGGCGATTGGCCAAAGCCCGCAGCTCCTCCTCAAAGCCACGCAAGCTGAGCCAGGCGCGCGTCTCGCCAGTGACGACCACATCCACCTGGCGCAGGGACGCTAGATCGGCTGCACCACTCAGCTGCATAGCGATTTTCAGCTCCGTCAGTGTCTGCTCCAGCAGCTCGCAGACGCGCTCGTAGCTCTCGCTGGCCGCCTTCAGAAAGGGGAAACCCATCCCGACCAGCGTCGCGCCCAGCGCTATGGCTCGCGCTACGTCCAGCCCGCTGCGCACACCGCCGGTGGCGATCAACGGCAGGCCAGCTACCCCAGCTTCCACCAGAGCGATGGGCGTCGGAATCCCCCAGTCGCGGTAGAGCTGTCCGATTTGTTGGGCCTGCGCCTCACCGTGGACACGGGCCCGCGCGGCCTCCAGTGCCGACATGCTGCTGCCGCCGGCCCCGCCTACATCGATTGCGGCCACCCCGCAGGAGCGCAGCAGCAGAGCCTGCTCACGGCAGACGCCGGCTCCTGTCTCCTTGGCGATGACCGGCACCGCGATCTCCGCGGTCAACCGCCGCAGGGCTGTGGCCACACCGCGCATGCGCCGGTCGCCCTCGACCTGGGTCGCCTCCTGGAGTGCGTTCATGTGAACCGCCAGGGCATCGGCCTGGACCATGACAATGGCCTTCTCAACCTGAGAGAGCGTGAAGGCGGGATGGCGTTCCTGGTCGATCAGCTGCGGTGCGCCGATGTTGGCAATAACAAAGGCATGGGGTGCCTCCTCACGGACAACAGCGTAGGTTGGGACCAGGTCAGGATTGACCAGCGCAGCTCGCTGGCTGCCTACTCCTAGTGCCAGCCCGTAGCGCTCCGCCGCCCGTGCCAGGTTGCGGTTGATAGTCACAGCCTCGGGGTGGCCGCCGGTGAGAGCGGAAATGACCACTGGGCTGGCCAGGCGTCGCCCCAGAAAGGTGGCTGTTGTGTCGACCTCCTGCAAGTCAATCTCGGGCAGCGCCTGGTGGACCAGGTGAATATCACCCCAACCGGCCCGCTGGCTGACACCAATCCCTTCCTCTAAAGCCACGGTGATATGTTCAAGCTTGCGCTGTTTGATCTCGTCTGTCATGTGCTGCTTTGCGCCTCCTTGAAAATAGCTCGTCTTCCTCTCCAGAAAAAAGCTCCTGTCAGATAGACGAGAGGAGGCAGGAAGATGAGTAATCCCTCCAGGGCTTGCCCGAGAGCACTGCCGATCCCTAGCAAGGCGAAGCTGAGCAACGCAGTAAGTGAGAAGAGGAGCGCGCCCCCGCTCAGAGCATCCCCGCGACGCAGGGTTGCCAGTCCCAGGACGGGCAGGGCATACCAGGGCCAGAAATTGAAGCTGAGCAGCAGCAACCAGGCTCCGAGCGCTAATAAGCATGAGGTGATAAGCGAGGATAGGGATTGTGAGATGAGTGGCGGGCAATCGCGTCGAGAGCGGAACCGAGCGGACATACTGGCCAGGAGCCAGATGAAGAGCAGAGTGAAGCAGAAGAGGGCCCCACCTTTGACCGTTAGCTCGGCAGGTTGAGCTGGCTGACGGTGACGCGGCGAGTCCAGCAGGACGGCTAGAGGCGTATAAAGCCAGCGAAGAGGAGGAACCAGCAGCGCCAGGGGCGAGCGAGCAAAGGAGTACCAGCCAGAGGCAGCCATGATAGCGCGATAGCTGTCGGCCCCGCGCCACAAAGGCAGCGCTAGCAGCAGCACCACGACGGCTGGTAACAGCAAGCGCCAGGTCCAGGCCCAGAGCCTGCTCCACCTGGAGCCTGCTGCTGCTCTCTGCCAGAGCGAGAAGCCAGCCAGCAGCGGCCACAGCGGAAGAGCCAGCGGACTGAGAGCGACCGCCAGCCCGAGGGCCACCAAGGCCCCTCCCTCGGCCAGCAGAGCAACGGCCCGTGAGCGTTCCCCCTGCTCTCCGGCCAGCAGCCCCCAGAGGGCGAGCAGCAGCAGCGTCAAGAGCAGGCCCTCGCTGTGTCCATCGCCGGCCAGAGCCAAGAGCGCCAGTGGATTCCAGGCATAAAGCAGGCTGCCGGTAAAGCGCGCGTGCGGTGAGGCCCCCAGCCGTCCCAGCAGGGACCAGATCAAAAGGGTATTGAGCAGGTGAGCTAGCAGCAGCAGGCCCTTGAGCAAGAGCAGGCCCAGCGCTGGCGAAGAGGCCCCCGGCAGGAGGGCGAGCAGGGCGCAGAGCCATTCCCAGAGGGGACCGTAGACCAGGGGGCTATGGCGAGTGAGCGGTGTGAGCCAGGACCAGTATGGATCGGAGACGAGCGCGGGCGGAGTCGTTCGCCAGGGAGCAAGACCGTAGAGAGCGATCAGGCGCCCACTAAATAAAGAGGCGAAGGCCGTGTCGCTAAAGAGCGTCGGCAAGCACAAAAGCGTCAGACCGAAGAGTAAGGAAGGTCCCAGCACCAGGCCCAGCATCGAGCCTGAGCCGCCCGGATGATCGCCAGTCAGGGAGCGCCAACCGGCCAGGGCGTAGCAGGCTGTCAGCGCCAGCAAGAGGGTCAGCAGCAGGCTTATGGCGCCAACCCGCGAAGGGGGAAGGGCCAGGTTGGTCCAGGATTGCAGGGCCTGCAGCGGCGTCGGGACCAGTCCCAGGCCCGCAATCGGACGCAGCGCCAGCAAGAGGAGCACATACAGCCCCTCACTCACAAGGGCGAGGCCGAGCAGCACAGGCCAGTGGCGCCGAGAGATGACCTGCGGCTGCTCGACCGTTGAGGCAAGCAATGTTTTAGTCACACGCCAGATCCTTCACCGGGCAGAAATCGATAGCGATGCGTGACGCAGCAAAGTGCCCGGTGCCTCCCTGCCTAAGATAATCCCAGACGTTGGAAGGCCGTGTCAATATAGGGAAGATAGTAATCGATCTGCATCAACTGCTGCAGCTCCTCGGGCGAGAGGTAGCGCGTCACCTCGGGGTCGCTGCTCAGCGCCTCCAGGAGGGCCGGGCCGCGGATCGGGCCGTCACTGGCCAGGCGCCAGACCTGCTGAGCATTGCGCTGAACCATCTTGTAAGCCTCCTGGCGTCCGACCCCCTTATCGATCAGCGCCAGCAGCACCCGCTGCGAGAAGATCAGGCCGCCGGTCATCTGGAGATTGGCCTGCATGCGGCGCGTGTCCACCTCCAGGCCGGCCATCACCTGGGTGAAAATATGGAGCATATAGTGCAGCAGCGTAAAGGCATCTGGCAGAATGATGCGCTCCGTCGAAGAATGACTGATATCGCGCTCGTGCCAGAGTGCCACATTCTCCAGCGCGGTCACCGCGAAGCCGCGCAAGACGCGGGCCAGGCCGCAGAGGCGCTCGCATAGCTCAGGATTGCGCTTATGCGGCATCGCCGACGATCCCTGCTGACCCGAGGCAAACGGCTCAAAAACCTCGCCGACCTCGGTTCGCTGCAGATGGCGAATCTCCTGCGCCATCTGTTCCAGGCAGGCGCCGACCAGCGCCATTGCCGTCATCAACTGAGCGTGGCGGTCGCGTGTCACAATCTGGCTGGAGACCGGTGCTACCCCGATACCCAGCTCGGCGCACACGAACTCCTCGATCTGTGGGGGAACCGTTGCATGCGTGCCCACTGCACCAGAAATCTTGCCAACAGCGGCCTCGGCCAGAGCGGCCTCCAGACGCTGGCGGGCGCGGCGCAGCTCATCGACCCACAGCGCCAGCTTCAACCCGAAGGTGAGCGGCTCGGCATGGATACCGTGCGTGCGCCCGACCATCAACGTATACTTATGGGTGAGAGCCTGCTGCTCGACCGTGGCCAGCAAGCGATCGAGGCTGACCAGCAGCAACGCGCCGCCCTCCTTGATCTGCACGGCCAGCGTCGTATCCAGGATATCGGAAGACGTCAGGCCCAGATGGATAAAGCGCCCCTCTGGTCCCAACTGCTCCTGAATCGAGCGCAGGAACGAGATCACGTCGTGGTGCGTCTCGCGCTCGATCTCGCGCATGCGCTCGGCATTGTAACTGGCCTGGCGGATCTTCTCCAGCGCCTCGGCAGGAATCACGCCTTCGCGCGCCCAGCCCTCGCAAACCAGCAGCTCCACACGTAGCCACGTATCTGTTTTATGCCGGTCCGACCAGATGGCGGCCATCTCCGGCAGGGTGTAGCGTTCGATCATTGGGCAAGTGCCTCCTCTTCTAACCGCTCTCACGGGCGGAAATAGATCACCTTGTCCAAGTGCAGTGTACCACATGAGCGGGCCAGAGCGGGCCGGCAGCAACGGGCTAGCAGTGACGGAGGCTATCGAGAGAATCGGGCATAAATCCCGCCAGATTTGTGTTACTATGATAAAATAGTCCCGGGCATCCATCCCCACGGCGCAAGACAGGGTGACCCATCCTGTCCGGGGGAAGGAGAGGGAAAGGGAAAGCTCCCCATCTGCGGGAGCGGGCTGGCAGGGGCTGGCCGCGGTCTCGCTAGCGCAGGAGAAGCCCCGTCAGATCGAGCGAGCGGGGCCGCCGCGCCTTGACGTACTCCATTCCTCTCGCTACAATCGTGTCGCTACCAGCGTACGCGATACCAGTGTGCTCGCCAGTAATCCTACGTGTCAATATGACTAGGGAGTCTGTGTCATGAAGAAGGGGATTCATCCAACCTATGTCGAGGCCACAGTCGTCTGTTCCTGTGGCAATACCTTCCAGACCATGAGCGTCAAGCCGGTGCTCAAGGTCGACATCTGCTCAAAGTGCCATCCGTTCTTCACGGGTCAGCAGCGCATCCTCGATACAGCTGGCCGTGTGGAGCGCTTCCGCAAGCGCTTTAACCTGCAGGAAGAAGAAGCAGCCATGAAGTGAGGGCAGTTGGCAGATGGAACGGGCCGATCGCCTACCTGCCGTCGCGCGCTCCCGTCTCATTTGGCTCAGCGAGATTGAGCTGAACTGAGGAGGGCTGCGTGCGCTCCCTGGGCAGGCGATCGGCTTTGCTGTCTGCCGCCCTATCCGCGCACACGGTGTTATATCATGCAGGAGCAGCGGGAGCGAGTGCTGCTTGCTTCTCTGTTCTGGGCTATGCTATACTCGGCCTACCGGCTCCTGCCAGGGAGCCGGGCAGTGAACGGAAGGGGGAGCGTGCCCCAGTGAGTCAACGCTGTATTGTGTTTCTGATCTCCGATACGGGAGGAGGCCATCGTAGTGCGGCCCTGGCCATCAGCAGCGCCATTCAGCTGCTACAGGAGCGCGCAGCGAGCAATGGAGACAGCGGGCGAGTAGAGCGAAACGAGGCGAAAACAACGGCGGATGCCCGACCAGACCCGGGCAATGGAGCTGATGGCAGGGCCAGGGCCGGATCAGGCGCAGGAGAGGCTGGTACGCAGCTCAGGCTTGAGATTGTCGAAGCCTTTGAGGAATGTGGAGCCTTCCCCCTGCGCCAGTTTGCCAGGCTGTATGGTCCGGCCAGTCGTTACACGCCTGGCCTCTATGGGCTGATCTTCCATCTTTCCAATCATCCCGGACGCATCAACGAAGTGCAGCACCTTCTCAGCCCTCTGATGCTCAAGAGACTGGAGCGGCGCCTCAGCGAGCTGCGACCTGACGTCATTGTCTCAGTTCATCCTTTGCTCAACTATGTCACTGTGGCCGCGCTGCGGCATCTGGCGCGCCCGGTGCCCTTCCTTGTCGTTGTCACCGATCTCATCTCAGCTCATCATTCCTGGTTTACTGAAGGCGCCACAGCCTACGTCGTTCCCACCGAAGAGACCAGGCAGCTCTATCTGGCACGTGGGCTGGACCCGGAGCGCGTCCATCTCCTCGGCATGCCGATTCACCCGCGCTTTACCCTGCCCGTAGCCAGCCGTGAAGAGCTGCGGGCGCAGCTTGGACTGGAGCCGGAGCGTCCGGTGGTGCTGCTGGTCGGAGGGGGCGAGGGCAGCGGCGGCCTGCGCACCGCGGTTGAAGCCATCTCCCAGGCGCGGCTACCGGTGCAGCTGCTGGTCGTCACAGGGCGCAATCGGCGCCTCTATACACAGTTGCAGAAAGAGCAGAGGAAGTGGCAGGTGCCCGCCAAAATCATGGGCTTTGTGACCAATATGCCCGAACTGATGCATGCTGCTGATGTCATCGTCACCAAGGCTGGCCCAGGCAGCATTTGCGAGGCTCTCTCTTGTAACCTGCCCATCATCCTCAGCGGCTACGTTCCTGGTCAAGAGGAGGGCAACGTCACTTTCGTTGAGCGCAACGGCGTGGGAGTCCTGGCGCGGGAGCCACACCAGTTGGTGCAGGCGCTGCAAGAGTTGCTGGAGCCGGGATCGACCCTTCTGCAGCAGCGAATCGAGAACGCGCGGCGCCTGAGCCGTCCACAGGCGGCCTTTGACATCGCCCGCCTCATTCTCAGCTACCTGCCGCCGCCAGGCCAGCCTGGCCCCTGGGAAGATCGGCAGGTTGTGACCCAGGTTGCTACTGCCAAAGTGAAGGGAAGATGATGGCCAAGCGCTTCAAAGCGAGTTTCTCCAAATTTTACTACGGTGGACAGGCCGTCATGGAGGGCGTCATGATGCGCGGACGCACCTCGGTCGCGATGGCCGTGCGCCGCCCTGATGGCAGTATCTACCTCTACGAGGAGCCGCTGCAGCCGCGGCTCTATCGCAATCCCCTGTTTCGTCTTCCGTTTCTGCGAGGCCTCTTGCTCCTGTGGGAGACGCTGGTTCTGGGGACGCGCATGATGGCGCTCTCGACCAACATCGCACTGGGGCTGGAGGAGTCGGCCAGGAATGGCGAGACTGCGGAGGAGCAGAAGCCGGCGCGAGCTGGGGGGGTGACTATGGCCGGTACGCTGGTGATCTCGCTCGGCTTCGCTATCGCGCTCTTCTTCCTGCTACCGGTCTTTCTCGCCGGTCTGGTGCCGCTGCCTCCTGGGAGCGGCTGGCTTAATCTCTTGCTGGAGGGGTTGATCCGCCTGGTGCTCCTCATCGGCTATTTGCTCCTGATCGGGCGCCTGGCCGAGATCCAGCGCGTTTTCGGCTACCACGGGGCTGAGCATAAGGCCATCAATGCGATGGAGCAGGGCGAGCCGCTCGATGTGCCCCACGTGCGCACCGCCTCGCGAGTGCACACGCGCTGCGGCACCGGTTTCCTGCTCCTGGTCGTTGTTGTCTCAATTGTGGTCTTTGCCCTGTTTGGCTTCCCCTCCCTCTGGTTGCGGTTTCTCTCCCGCGTGCTGCTTGTGCCCGTCATCGCGGCTGTCGCCTACGAACTTTTGCGTCTGGGAGCGGCCTGGTACCATCTGGCGCCGGTACGCTTGCTGTTAACTCCTAGCCTGGCGCTTCAGGGTTTGACGACGCGCGAGCCTGATGATAGCATGATAGAGTGTGCAATCGTGGCGCTAGAGCGCGTTATGCAGCGCGACGCTGCCGAAGAGCGAGGACAGGCCGCTGACTTGCCACCGTTAGTGGCCTCGCTCTAGCCCAGGCGAAGCGGTGCGTCTGACCTGATTGGTCCAGGTCCAGTTCAGGCACCGTGGAGGCTCTGACTGCCCCTGGTGGCCAGGGCGTCGCGCAGGAGGGCTGCGGTGGGAGGAGACGAGGTGAAGCGATAAGGATGAAAATGAAGATGAGGGGGCATTTCTTATAGAGAGCATGGAGCAGAAGCAGACGAGCGAACAGCTAAAAGAAGGCAATACACCGCAGCAGCCGCTCGTGGGGAGTCCTGTCTACGCTGATCCACCGGCGCCGACGGTGACGGCGATCCCGCAAGCCGATGAGACCCCACATCTCCAATTCTCGCGCTGGCGCTGGGCCTTGACCGGGGTTATTCGCGTCCTCTATCGTCGCTGGACGCGCATTGCGGCCCGTCTCTTCCCGGAGAACTCGCCGAGCGAGCGGCTGGCGCGTGCCCTGCATATTCCTCTCCCTGATCAGCTCAACCTGAGTTGGATCACGGATCAGCTGGCAGTTGGGGGGCGTATCCACCCACAAGACATCAAGGCGCTGGCGCGTCTGGGCGTCACCCATGTCGTCGATACGCGTGCTGAGTATGTCGATGATCGCCAGGCCCTGGCCAGGGCTGGTATTGAACTGCTCCATTTGCCCACGCCCGATACGCAGCCGCTCTCGCTAGAGCAGCTGCTGGAGGGGGCCCGCTGGGTCAACGAGCGCATCCAGCGCGGCGGGCGTGTGCTCGTCCATTGTGAGCATGGGGTAGGTCGCAGCGCCCTGCTGGCCTGCGCCGTTCTCGTCTATGGGGGCATGCATGCGCGCGATGCCCTGGCGCTGGTGCAGCAGCGGCGCTGGCAGGCGGCCCCGAATCACAAGCAAGTCGAGCGGCTGCGCGAATTCGAATCGCTGGTGCGGGCCGCGCGGAGCAAGTAGCGCTCGATGGCGTGGGCCACACCATCCTCGCTGTTGCTGGTGGTTGTTGCGCGGGCGGCCTGTTTGACTGCGGCGCTGGCCTGACCCATTGCTATCCCGAAGCCAACCCGCGAGAGCATGCCTATATCGTTCTCGTTGTCGCCGATGGCCATGACCTCGGTCAGCGGGATGTGTAGCCGCTCGGCCAGGGCGGCCACCGCAGTGGCCTTAGAGCAGCCGGCGCGCAACAGGGACAGCTCCCCACACTGGTAGTTGCCGCGCTCCAACAGGAGCCAGGAGCAGTCAAGCGCGGCCACGGCTGGCACCAGCAGGCGGAGCCGCTCCGGGGCCTCCAGGGCCACCAGGCGCAGCACTGGCTTGCTCGGCCTCAGCAGCTGCTCACGCGGCAGCCGACGCAACTCGGCGGCGTGGACCGTAAAGTAAATCTGTTGCCAGGGAGAATCCAGCTCGGCGGGGCCGGTCCATACTTCCTCGTGCAGAGGGTCGCCGAGCGGCTGAATCACCGGCTGCAAGCCTTCGGCCAGGAAGAGCGAGATGCCCTGTTGGGCGACCTGATCCGGTAGCGGGTTGCTATAGAGGACGCGCCCGCTGGGATGCTCAACGATCAGGGCGCCGTCGTAGAGAATCAGCGGCGCAGTTAAGGCCAGCTCGTGCGCAATGCTGGCGGTGTTGCCATAGCGGCGGGCGGTGGCCAGGGTCACGATGACGCCGGCAGCCCGGGCCTCGGCAATGGCGGCGCGCGTTCCCGCCGTAATCTCGCCCCCGGGCGTCAGCAGCGTGCCGTCGATATCGATCACCAGCAGCTTGCAGGTCGGTTGAGCTGGTGGCGTGGTCATCAATGCTTGTTCTCCCTCTTTCCACATATTCCAGAGACAGATAGAAAAAAATGGGTGTGGGCAGGAAAGCACAACACAAATGAGAAAGCGACGGGAATAAAGCGCCCGTCGCTTGCACAGCACGCTGTCTGGCTTCCCTGAAAGACAGACCTATTATAGGCGCCGCTTTGGGGGAATGCAAGCACAGGGGGCCATTGCTAGGGCAAGAGTACTGGCCCGTCTGAGCGGCCCGCCACTCCCTGACTGCTTGCGCTTGCCTGGCTGGCTGGTCCTATGCCGGTCCTGCCAGTGCCAGGCTATGACAGGGTGAGACTGGCTCTCCCGGCCAGGAAGCTGGTAGAATCGAAGCATGAGCACAAAGGAACAAGCAACAGATTCGCTCGCACTTGAGCGTCAAGGAGCGCTGGCGGAGGCGGAGGAAGTGGCGGCGCTGGTGGGGCCAGAGGTGGCGCAGCCGGGGATGTGGCAGCCCTGGCGCGATCACCGTGGCCTGCCGCTTCTACCCGACGAAGAACCCGTCAGCACGGTGCGCGATAGCCTCTATGATCTGATCCCTCTTGGTCCGCGCGAAATCAAGCTGATCAGCAGTGCCCCCTTCTTGCGTCTACAGAAGGTCAAGCAGTTGGGCTTTGTCTATCGCATCTGGCCGGGGGCGACGCATACACGCTATGAGCATAGCCTGGGTTGCTACCATCTGGCCGTGCGCGCCGTACGGGCGCTGCTTCAGCGCGGCAGCAACGGTGGCCTCTACGGCGTCTCCCTCAAGAGTGTGCAGACGCTCATTGTGGCGGCCCTGCTCCACGATATCGGGCACTATCCGTTTTCGCACGTCATTGAGGAGCTGGGCCATCCGATCATTGCCCATGAGCGCGTCGGACGCTCGATCATTGAGAATAGTGAGATTGCTGCGATCCTGGAAGAGGAGTACCAGCTCTCTCCCGAACGGGTGGCGGACTTTATCGATCCGCCGCCGGGCAAGCGCTTGCCCGAGGATGACGAGCTGCTACACAGTCTGCTGAGTGGGGCTTTGGATGTCGACAAGCTGGACTATCTGCCGCGAGATGCGCGCGCCTGCAATGTGCCCTATGGAGGCGTCGATGTGGCGCGGCTGCAGGGGGCGCTGCGTGTCCATCCCAATGTTCAGGGGCAGCGGCGCATCGTTGTGACGCATAAGGGGATTAGTCCACTGCATTCGTTGCTGCACGCCCGCCAGGAGATGTTTGACAATATCTATTGGCACCATACCAATCGGGCCTTTCAGGTCATGCTGATGCGGGCTGTGCAGGAGGCGCTTCTGACGGGGGCACTGAGCGCCGAGCGGTTGACCGGGCTAGACGATGCCTCCCTGCTGACTCTGCTGGCTGAGCCACAGATGCCGCCAGCCTCACGGGCGCTAACGGAAGCTCTGGAGCTGCGCCGACCCTATAAGGATGCGCTGGAGATCAGTCGCCCGGCGGGTCAGCTCTTCCAGCGTCTGGATGCTCTCTACTGGGATGCCCAGCGCCGGCGACGCGTTGAGCAGGCTCTGGCAGCGGAATTAGCGCGGGCTTTGGAGACGGAGATCGCCGACTACGAGGTGCTGATCGATATTCCGCGCCCGGTCAATTGGGAGATGGATGTCTGGGTCTGGTTCGCCAATCCGCCGGTAGGGATGGAGGCCCTGGTGACCTGGGTCCAGGCGACGGGCCTGCAGCCAGATGATCTGGCGCGCTACGAGCTACATCAGCGGCGCATTCGGGTGCTGGTGCCCGAGCGTCTGCGAGCGCCGCTGCGCGCTCATCGCCAGGATCTGCTGCTCCCCTTGCTGCAGCGACTGCTGGCGATGTAGTCGAGTAAGAGCAGCCCGAGCAGCTAGGGCGCCTGAGCAGCTAGGGCGCCTGACCTGCACTGAGAGCCAGAAATAGCCGCGGCCTGCCCGAGCTGGCCAGGCCAGAGCCGGGAGGGCGCGCGTCCTCAGCGCAGGCGACGCTCTTTGTGCTGATACATCAGGCGTACGGCTTTTTCGTGAATGCGCTGGGCCGGACGATAATCGGGGGCCAGCTGCAAGGCGTAGCTGGCGACGCGAGCCGCCTCGCGGTAGCGGCCCAGGCGATAAAGATTATCGGCCTTGATGGTCCAGAAGCGCACATTATGCGGATCAAGCTCCAGCACGCGCTCGATGGCCTCGATGGCTTCCTCGAAGCGTCCCAAACTGCGCAAGGCTCGCATGTGCATCTCCCAGGCCAGCAGGCTACCAGGGGTCAGGTGTGTCAGCTGGCTGGTGACCTCGAACAGCTCTTCCATCTCGCCGAGAGCGCGCAGGACCTGAGCCAGCAGCGACAACGAGAGAGGATCGTTCGGGGCGAGCTGCAGAGCGCGATGCATCAGTTCGCGCGCTTCCTGGGGGCGGCCCAGGCGCCGTAGTAGCTCGCCTTTCATCTGAAGAACAAAGAGATAGTCGGGGTCGCGGACCAGGCTCTGATTGAAGGCTTCGAGGGCCTCGGAGAGCCGATTGAGATTGAGCAGAGCCGTACCCTTGTTGGCCCAGGCGCGGGCGTCATTGGGATCAAGCTCCAGCGCGCGCTCGGCGCTGCGCAGGGCCTCGGGAAAACGCTGCTGGAGGATTTGCAGGCCGCTGCGGTTGAGCCAGGCGAGCGCCAGCTGGTGATTGAGCAACAGGGCCTGATCATTGGCGATCGTGGCCTCGGAGAGGCGCTCCAGCTTTTGCAGAGCCCGCGCCTTGCATGCCAGGGCCAGGGCAGAATGAGGCTGCAGCTCCAGCGCCTGCTCGCTGACGGCCAGCATCTGCTCATAGGCTCCGCTGCCGTCGAGGGCGAGGGCCAGCCCGATTAAGGCCTCCTCATCTTCTGGATTGAGTGCCAGCAGCTGCTGATAGCTGGCAGCGGCGGCCTGCCAGTTACGGTGCTGGAGCTGTTCTCTGGCCTCATAACAGAGGTCCTCGACGGTTGAATGCCTTTGTCCCCCTTGGGGTGTTTGCTTCTCTGCCATTCCTTTTCTGCCTTGAAGGCTGCCACCTCTCTGTCCTGCAAGCAGAGTGCGCAGCCTCGCTATCTGTAGGTGCCATTATCTCATGAGAAGGAGCGTCCGGGCAAGAGGGATCTCCGGCATTGCTTGCGCTCTCATCCTGCTGCTGGCTTACAAATCCTTTACACATCTCTGAGGAATCTCTGACGATCTCCCGCTATAGTACAGGGCAGAAACACAAAGGCGCGAACCCGGTTGTGATCGACATCATCCTCTATGAGCGTACATAGCAGAGGCAGCGTGGCCGGGGACCGCCTGATAGACGGCCTGGTGCGCACGAAGCGACGAGCGAGCAAGCTTCGTGCCCTGCTTTGCCTGCCCACTGTCTCGCCAGGAACCTTCTCTTTAGTAGTATTATAGAAAGCAGTGTCGGGAGAGAGTATCGACGGAGGTTGCAGGCTCATGTATAATCCGCACGCAGAAGACGAAGCAGGGATGACCGATCCCTACAATCAGCAAGTAGTGGCTGCTCAATATCGCCCGAGTGAAGGTGCAGCGGGAACGGGTGGGCCGGGTGATCCGGCGATGTCTGCGGGCAGCCCGTATTATGGAGGAGGCGGACCGCTTATGCCACCGGCGTCGCCGCCTCGACGCGGCTCCTCGTTCCGCGCTGTGCTGATCACCCTGGTCCTGGCCGTGGTCCTCGGTGGACTGCTCTTCGCCGCCGGCTGGCAGTTTGGCAATGCCAACGGTGTCGCCTCGGCGACGTTGCAGACGGGCAGTAGCAGCAGCACTACCACCACCAAGGTGGTGACGACCGACGAGCAGGCGCGAGAGGCCGCCATTGCCAAGGTCCAGCCTGCTGTGGTGCAGATCAATGTCTCGACGGCCTCGGGCGCCTCGGGCATCGGCTCCGGCGTCATCATTGACAAGCGCGGCTACATCGTGACCAACTACCATGTGGTGGAAAGCGCCCAGCAGATTGAGGTCGTGATGGCCGATGGCACCCACCTGACAGCCCAGGTGGCCGGCACTGATCCCGCCGACGATCTGGCGGTAGTCAAGATCAATCCGCCAAGCAACATCACCGTTGCCACCCTGGGCGACTCTTCGAAGTTGCAGGTGGGGCAGGAAGTGCTTGCCATCGGGAACCCTCTCGGCGAGACGCAGACGGTGACCCACGGCATCATCAGCGCGCTGGGTCGCACGGTCTCTGAGGAGGGCCAGGGAACGGCGGTGATCGCCAACGCTATTCAGACCGATGCCCCGATCAACCCGGGCAATAGCGGCGGAGCGCTGGTCGATCTCTCGGGCAATGTCATTGGTATCCCAACGGTGGCGGCTATTGATCCCGAGTTCAATACGCCAGCCAACGGCGTTGGTTTTGCCATTCCCTCGAATCGGGTGCGCTTCATTGTGCAGCAGATTATTGCAACGGGGCAGGTGACACATACAGGGCGGGCGGCCCTGGGCGTGCGGGTGGCCTCAGTCACACCCCAGTTGGCCGCTCAGGATAATCTGGCCGTTGACTATGGCTCCTTGATCGTCTCAGTCACGGCCAATGGGCCAGCGGCCCGCGCGGGCCTGCGGGCGGGCGATATCATCGTGGCTATCGATGGCCAGAAAGTCACCGATAACCAGTCGCTCAGCGATATCCTGGTGAATAAGAGTCCTGGCCAGACCGCCAAGGTAACGGTCTACCGTGGCAACCAGCAGCTAACAGTCACCGTGACCCTGGGCGAGCTGCAGGCCGGCAGCTAGGCTGAGCTGAGCTGAGCCTGGCTGGTGCCGCACCTGGTTCCCTGGCCAGGCTGAGGTGATGCGCCGGCTCGGCAGACCATCCTGTGGAGTGCAGACAGTGGGGAGGGAGCAGGCGAGAGGTTGAGTGCATCTCTCTTGCTCGCTCCCTCCTTGTGTTTTGTTGGCTCATCAGGAGCAGACAGACAGACGAATAGATGCCCGAAACGAGCCGAACCGGGTCCAGGTCGGTGACGAGTTAGCCGGAACGCTGTGTTAAGATGAGACTGGCTGCTGACTGGAGGCCGGGACTTCAGGCGCGGTAGTGCTGGCCGGCGCTGGCTGTCGAGGTCGGCGCCCGGTGAGCAGAACGCCGCAGAAGAAGACGATCCAGCCCAGGGCCATAAAGAGCCAGAAAGTGCTTTCCAGTCCCATGAAGCGCGCGAAGCTGCCAGCGGCGGCGTTGAGCAGCTCCCCGACCAGAATCAGGATGTTGCCCCAAAAGATGTTACTGGTCTGCAGGCCACGGATCGAAGGCTGGCGCCGTAGCAGCTTCCAGAGCGAGTAGAGTAGCACGCCGACGACAGCCACTACGCCAGCGGTGTTCAGGATGATAATGGTAGCGACACCCGCGCCGAGCTGGAGAACGCCACGCCCCGAGCTGCCGATGACATGGCTGAGGGCTTGCTGATCAACGCCCGCCGTGGCCAGTGAGATGATGGCCAGCAGGCTAACAAGGGCGAGCGCAATCAGACAGGCCAGGGTCACGCGCCGGCTGCTGACGAGCGCGATGCTGCCCAGGCCGAGCCAGGCTGAGGTCAGGGCAGCACCGAAAATATAGTAGATGCGGAAGAGGATGATCCCCAGGGCGCTTGTCGGCTGCGCAGGAATCATCAGGACGTAGGCCAGCGTGGCCACAAAGGCCATCGCCAGTGCCAGGGACCAGTAGAGCTGATGGGGCCGATGACGTTGCAGATATTGGGCAAGGACGACGCCAGCAAAGGCGGCGGTGACAATGACGTTAACGATGGCAAAGCTCACTAGAAGAACTGTCTCCATAGATGGCCTCCCGCAGGCAGTGCCCCATTGAGAGCGGTGAACCCTGCAAAATCTTGATTGGATCGTGTAGATTATACAAAAACCTATGCAAACTTGCACTGCCTGCCGCCCTCTCTCCTCGCTGGCTGGTCTCCCCGTCGACCGCCTGTGAGCTGGCTGTGATGCTGACGCGCGCTCCTCATGCCCTGCCTGGCCTGCCTTCCTCAGAGGGCAATGATGGCCTGGCGGAGATAGCCGCGGGCGCAGGCCAGCCGGCGAAACGTGCGCCGCTCTTCCGGAGGGGCAAGGAGTCTGAGGCGGATGGCGTTCCACTCCCAGCGTAGGGCCTCGTAGAGCTGGAAGCTGGCGACTTCGCGCTCGAAGGCGCGGAAGAGTTCTCGGGCCTGGGCGAGGTAGGTCGTGAGGATGAGAGCCTCCAGGCTCTTGACAATGAAGCCGCCCCGAGCCCAGTGCCAGCTCCCATCGAGGAGGATCAGCTCGGGGCGCTGCCAGACCTCCAGCGTCAACTGGCTGAGCCGACTGGAGGCGCTAGGAGTGGTGAAGAGGGCGAGCTGGAGGCGGAGCTGCTGCAGATCCCCATCGCGCAGCAGGCGCCCGCGCAGATGGCGCGCCAGCTCTTGGGCCTCCTCCAGGGCGCCACGGTCCTGGCGCAACAGGGCGCGTTCGCCCCAGAGCACCGCCAGATAGGCACAGGCAATTTCTTCGTAGGGGAAACCTCGGGCCAGCTCCCGTGCGGCATGCGCCAGGCGCAACGCTTCGTTGAGACGACCAGCCCTCTGGGCCAGGGTCGCTGCCCGGATCAGGAGACGGGCCGAGCTTTCGACATCGCTGCTGGCCAGGATCAGCGTGGGGTCCTCGCTGGTCCCAGGAGCCGTAAGGGCTGAGGCCAGGAAGGGCGAAGCCACGAGCATGGTTCTTCTGAGCATAAAGGCGTTCCTTTCTTTCGAGAAAACCTGCATCAAGGCATGACAACAATGATCGATCAGTAAGAGATGCTCCAATGGCCTGGCCCCGCTCGGGCGCCCTCCCGCGACCTTCGCCATCAGAGGCTCTCTGCTCTGCTAGAGAATCTCCAAACGTGCTTGCTCCGTCCCCAGAGGCGTCGTGGCCAGCGGATGACGCATGACCCCATAAAGGCGGCGCTCCTGCCACATGGCTTCATGACGGACAACAAAAGGCAGGCCGTTCTCATAGCAGCAAACCAGATAGTAGTTCCCCGGTTGATATGGCTCCTCTTCGATGCTGTGGACGCGAACATTGGCCGCCTGGTCCTGCCGGATGCGCTCCGCTAGCTCCTCTGCCTCGCTCCTGGTCATGGTCCGTCCTCCTTCTTCCATATGTGGAATATCACTTATGACCTTTCTAATCAACAATATCACAAGTGACATAGATTTTTCAAGAGACCTCCCCTGTATAATCAAGGCAGATTAGCGCAAGAGAAAGGCCCTATGGTTCGTCTGAAAGTCAAAGAAATCCTGGCGCAGCGTGGCATCAGCATGAGCAAGCTCTCGCGGATGTCGGACATCTCCTTTAGCACCATTAACCGTATTTGCAATGACCCGAGCTATAGCCCAACGGTACACACACTAGAGCAACTGGCAAAAGCGCTGGGACTACATGTCGCGGATCTGCTAGAAGAAGTGCCGGACCCTCCCGAAGGAGAGACTTGAGTGGGCAGGCAGGGAGAAAAGCGTGGTACCAGGACCAGAGCTTGCACGAGGGGAGCGACCCGGCCTATAGTATGGAAGAGGACGAAGCGAAGAGGCAGACCCTCCTGAGCGAAGCGTAGCACACCCCTCAAGGTTGAAGGCATGGCACAGAAACGAGGAGTCATCAGCAAAGAGCAGACAGAGAGACAACTCGCGCGAGAGCAGCGGCGCGAATTTGAAGCCGAGCTAGCCGCCCACTACGAGCAGCAGGTGGGGAGGCCGCGCGATCGGCGGCGCCTGATTTTTATGGGGGTTCTGATCCTTGTGGCCCTGCTGGCCGGAGGCTACATTGTGCTGACCCTCCTGCCTGCTCCGGCCCAGACGCCGAGCGCGGGCATTGCCGTTGGGCAGCCGGCGCCGGACTTCACCCTGCCTGTCTATGGTGGGAGCGGTGGCCCGACCATCAGCCTCAAAGCTCTGCGTGGCCATCCGGTCGTCATCAACTTCTGGTCGGAATCCTGCGACCCCTGTCGGCGCGAAGTACCGCTACTCCAGCGCACCTATGAACAATATGGAGCGCACGGCGCCTTTGTCCTGTTGGGCATCAACCAGGCCGATCCCAAAGAAGACATCGCCAGCTTTGGGCGAGCCTTCAAGGTCACCTATCCCTTGCTCTTCGACGCCGGCGGCAACGTTAACGCCGCCTACCATATCACAGCCATCCCCACTACCTACTTTATCGATCGCCAGGGCATCGTCCGCGCCGTAGCCATTACCGAACTCAGCGAGCAGAGCCTGCGTCAGGGCCTGGCCGACATCGGGGTTCAGCTTCCCTGAAGACCGGGTCTCTCTCTAATGAGCTGCCTGTCTGTTGGCCTCATCTTGGTCGTGGCCGGGCCAGGAGGGCGAGCGGGCCTTACGCGTCATCAGCAGGCCGATCAGAGCGACGATCAAGAGCAAGCCCCCCAGCAGCAGGCGCTCCGCAGGTGTGCTCAGAGCCGCTTCCGGGAGAGCAGCGAGGTTGCGATCCGGCTGCTTCTCGGCAGTGGAGCTGGCGGACGCGGGCGTCCCCGTCGAGCCTGGTCGAACCCCGCGCGGCCCCTCCGTCGCAGCGGCAGGCGTACGAACGGGGCCTTCTTGCTGAGCGAAAGGTGGCGTCGCGGAGGCCTCCGCCGCCCTCTGGACTGCTGTGCTCATAGTGCTCGACGAGCCTCCCCTCAACGAGGTCAGCAACCCAGAGAGCAGCAGCGCCAGGGCGATCACCGCCGCCAGAGCGCTGAGGACCCGTACAACGCGGCGCAGATTCTGGCGTCTCGCGCCAGCTCCGTCTGTGGGCCGTAGCTGACGTCTCTGAGGCGAGAGCGCTGAGGGTAAGGGAGCTGAGAGGGCCACAGGCTCCTCCGCAGCCGCCGATGTGTCAGATGTCACGCTCTCCTGCCATTCGGGCGTGGAGGAGGTGCGCAACAGCTCAGGAGTCAACGTAAAAGCGCGCGGCGGCGTCGCACGCGGCAGTGCTCGCAGCAGATCGCGCGTCAGGCGCAGACTCGCCAACTCTGAACGGCATGACGCACAGTGGGGCAGGTGAGCAGCGCAGAAGGCCTCTTCCTCGGAAGAGAGGGCCCCGTCCAGATAGGCTGAAAGCTGCTCAAGTGTCAGATGCTCCTGATGATCCTGTGCCACGACTCTCTCACTCCAGTGCCAGAAAAATGCCCCTCTGCAGACAAGTCTGCCTCGCAGTGGCGCTGCCCCTTCCTCATCTCCTCAGCGGCACACCTGCCGTGACGTAGTGTAGAGTAGAGCCAGCACCTCTTAGGGTGAACGAAACTGGCGCGGCAAAAGTTCCTGATAGCGGGCCAGGTAGGTCCGCAGACGGGCGCGGCCCCGCGCGATACGCGAGCGCACCGTCCCCAGCGTCGTATGCGTTACCGTCGCGATCTCCTCGTAGGGGAGTCCCTCGATATCACAGAGGATCACCGCCAGGCGTTGCTCAGGGGGAAGCTCGGCCAGGCCGCGCTGGATGAGTTCCTGTAGCTCCTGATGGAGCAGGTACAGCTCCGGGTTGGCCTCCAGCGCTGGTGAAGCCAGCTGAGCCAGAGTGACCGGCGACTGCGGATCATCCTCGTCGCGGGCCGCCTCCAACGACTCATCTGGGTGACGGCGTTGGCGGCGCCAGTGGTCGTAGACCAGGTTGGTGGTGATGCGCAACAGCCAGGAGCGAAAAGCCGTCCCGCCGCGGAAGGTTGCCAGATGGCGGAAAGCCGAAAGAAAGGTGTCCTGTGCAATATCGGCGGCGAGGTCCGCATCGCCCAGCATACGCAGAGCCACATTATAGACGCTGGACTGATAGCGCAGGACCAACTCGTTAAAGGCGCTCACGTCGCCGCTCTGACTCCGGGCGAGCAGCTCCACCTCATCTGCGTCTGGCCGTGCGTGCATCAAGCAGCCTCTCCTCCTGGTCAGATCCTCTCCAGTGTAGCATAAAAAGGCAACAGCGACTACATCCTCATCATCTTCTTCTAGACAGAGGGCAGCCTTGCAGCTTCTCCCTGCATCGCCGGGCCAGGCCAGCGGAGCCGGGGCCGGCCACAGCAGCATGGATCGCTCGATCAGCAAGAGATCAAAAATTGCTGGTGCCGGCCTCTTGACAGAACGGCCCTGTCCCGGTACACTTATCAGCGTAATGAATATTTTTTCAGTGCTGAATAATTATTCAGAGACGAGGAGACAGCGATCATGAGCAACGGCCTCCAGTTTGGCGCAGGCATCTGGCTCTTCGGCCAGTTCATCGACCGTTATGCCACCAACGCTTACGGGCCGCCGGTAGGAACCATTGAGGCCATCGAGCGGGCCGGGCGTGTTGGAGGGCTGGTCGGACTAGACATCAACTATCCCTTTCCCGAAGAGGACCTGAGCCTGGAGCAAGTCAAAGAGGCGCTGGAGCGCAACGGTCTGCGCGCGATTGCCGTGACCCCAGTCATCTATGACCAGCGCTTCGCGCGTGGCAGCTTCACCCATCCTGATCCCGCGGTGCGGCAGCAGGCCATTGATCTAGGCAAGCGAGCCACGGATGTCGCTCGTGTCCTTGGCGCCGATTACGTCAAATTCTGGCCTGGGCAAGACGGCTATGACTATCCCTTCCAGGCCGATCACCTGCAGCTCTGGGACTTCACCGTCAACGGCATTCGGGCGGTCGCTGAGGCCAACCCCGACATGCAATACGCCATCGAATACAAAGCCAAGGAACCGCGAGTTCATCTCGTCCTCAGCTCCTCAGCGCGCACCCTGCTGGCCATTCAAGAGATGGGTGTCAATAACGTCGGCATCGTCATGGACCTTGGCCACTCCCTCTTCGCCAAGGAGACGCCGGCGGAAGCGCTCCAGTTGATCGCACGTCATGGCAAACTGACAAGCATCGAAGTCAATGACAACTGGCGCGAATGGGACGACGACCTGGCCGTGGCCTCCATTCACCTCATCGAAACTATTGAATTTCTGCAAGCAGTTGAGCGCATTGGCTGGCAGCGTCCTATCCTGCTGGATCAGTTTCCCTTCCGCGAAGATCCTGTTGAGGCGGCGCGTGTCAGCATCAAGCGTATCCAGGCTCTTGAGCGCCTGCGCCGGCGGCTCGACCAGGCGGCCCTCAAGGAAGCCCAAGAGAAGCAAGACGCCTTGCAGGCGCAGCAGCTCATCTTTGCGGCCCTGCTAGGACTGGACGGAGGCGAAGAGTAAGCATGACCCAGGATCGTGAGGACCAGCTTGCGGCCCTGCGCAGGAAAGCCAACCTTTTACGGCAGCGAGACCTGGTGATGATCCAGCGCGCTGGCATGGGGCACATCGGCGGCGACTTCTCCGCGCTTGACATCCTGGTCACGCTCTACTTTGCCGTCCTGCGCGTGGACCCGCAGCATCCCGATGCTCCTGATCGTGATCGCTTCATCCTGAGCAAGGGGCATTGTGCTGGGGCCCTCTACAACACCATTGCCGAAGTGGGTTTCTTCCCAACGAGCGAGCTAGAGACCTTCATGAAGCCCCTCTCGCGTCTCAACGGCCACCCAGATCGCACCAAGGTGCCAGGGGTTGAAGCCAGCACTGGCCCGCTAGGTCACGGCCTCCCCATAGGGGTCGGGGCAGCCCTGGCGGCCAGACTTGACGGGGCCGCCTGGCGTACCTATGTGCTCACCGGGGACGGCGAGCTGCAGGAGGGCAGCAACTGGGAGGCGGCGATGGCCGCGGCCCACTACGGACTGGACAATCTCACCGTCATCATCGATCGTAACCGACTGCAGCAAGGAGCGCCAACCGAGGACACCATCCGGCTGGAGCCGCTGGCCGACAAGTGGCGCGCCTTCGGTTGGGCGGTGCGCGAGGTTGACGGGCACGACTACGCGGCACTCCTGGAGATGCTACAGAGCGAGAGC
Source organism: Thermogemmatispora sp. (assembly GCF_019683635.1). GTDB lineage: Bacteria > Chloroflexota > Ktedonobacteria > Ktedonobacterales > Ktedonobacteraceae > Thermogemmatispora. The sequence goes on from NZ_JADGIA010000005.1 coordinate 39,661, forward strand.
TGGGAGCCTGGGCGTCCGCGCTGCCTGATTGCCTACACACACAAAGGTCAAGGGGTTTCCTTTATGTGCGACAATGTTGACTGGCACCATCGAGTACCGACGCCCGAAGAGGCCGAGCGGGCTTTACAGGAGCTGCGGGAGGCGGTGTACGGATGAGCCAGCTCTACGACTGTCGTGATGCCTTTGCCCAGGCGCTCGAAGAGGCGGCGCGCAACGACCCGCGTATTGTCGTCGTCATCAATGATTCCCTTGGCTCCAGCAAGCTCAAAGGCTTCAAGACGGCCTTTCCGCAGCGGCTGGTCAACGTGGGCATTGCCGAGCAAAACATGGTTGGGGTGGCTGCCGGCCTGGCCAACGGCGGCAAGATTCCCTTTGTCAGCGGGGCCTCGCCCTTTCTGACAGCGCGCGCCCTGGAACAGATCAAGGTTGACCTGGCCTACTCTCAGGCCAATGTCAAGCTCTGTGGCATGAGCAGCGGCCTGGCCTACGGCGAGCTGGGGCCGACCCATCACTCAATCGAAGATCTGGCCTGGACACGCGCCATCGCCAATCTCACCGTCATCGTGCCTGCCGATCCTCTGGAGACCGCTCAAGCTGTGCACGAAGCCGCTCGTCTCTCAGGCCCCTTCTTTCTGCGCATCAGCCGTATGCCCGTGCCGCAGGTCCATCCGGCGGACTATCGCTTCCGCCTCGGCAAAGCGAGCTGGCTGCGTCAGGGAAGCGATGTCGCGCTGATCGCCACTGGGGTAATGGTCGCTCGGGCCCTGGAGGCCGCCGCGTTGCTGGCCAACGACGGCATTGAGGCGGCAGTGATCAACATGGCGACCATTCGCCCGCTGGATCGCGAGGCGGTAATCGAGGCCGCGCGGCGCAGTGGCGCCATCGTCACCGTCGAAGAGCATACCGTCTATGGCGGACTGGGAGGAGCGGTCGCCGAGGTTGTGGTGACCACCTATCCCGTGCCGATGCGTATCCTGGGCGTGCCCGGCGTCTTCGCGCCCACCGGCTCGCCCGAGTACCTCTTAGAACATTTCGGCCTGACGCCTGCTGGCATTCGGGCCGCAGCGTTAGAGCTTCTCAAGGCGAGAGCAGAGCAATGAAGCAGACGGCGATCCTGGCCATTGATCAGGGAACCACCAACACCAAAGCGTTGCTGGTCGATGCCGCGGGCAACGTTCTCGCGCGGGCCAGCCGCCCTGTACAGCGGCGCTACCCGCGCCCAGCCTGGGTCGAGCAGGACCCGCTGGAACTCTGGCAGAGTGTGATAGAGGCCAGTGCGGCCTGTCTGGAGCAGGGCGGTTCCAACGTAGAGCTGGTGGCCGTGGCCATCAGCAACCAGCGCGAGTCGGTCTTGCTCTGGGAGCGGGCCAGCGGTCGGCCCCTGGGGCCATGTGTGAGCTGGCAGTGTCAGCGCTCGCGTCAGCTCTGCCAGTCCCTACAGGATCGGGGGCTGGAGCCATTCATTCGCGAGCGCAGCGGCCTCACTATTGACCCCATGTTCTCCGGGACAAAGATCCGCTGGCTGTTGGAAGAGCAGGATCTCCTGGCGCGGGCTGAGGCTGGCGAACTGTGCGCAGGCACCATCGATAGCTGGCTCTGCTGGCAGCTCAGCGGGGGAGCGGCTCATGTCTGCGACATGACCAACGCCTCGCGTACGCAGCTCTTCAATCTGCAGCGGTGTGACTGGGACGAGGAGCTGCTGCAGCTGCTCGGTGTACCGGCGGCCATTCTGCCAGTCGTTGAGCCTTCGGCGGCCATTCACGCCCGAACCGTGGCCTGTGGAGCCATCCCGGAGGGTCTACCGCTGGCGTCCCTGATCGGCGACTCACACGCTGCCCTCTTTGGCCAGGCCGGCTTTCTGCCGGGCGCCGTCAAAGCCACCTATGGTACTGGCTCATCGCTTATGACGCCGATCCCGGAGCTGCGTCTCTCGCAGAGCGGGCTTTCGACCACTATCGCCTGGGCCATTGGCGAGCGCGTCACCTATGCCCTCGAAGGCAATATTTATGTCACCGGGGCCGCCGTCGAGTGGCTAGGGCGCTTCCTTGGCCTCAGCGATCCCGTCGTCGAGTTAGCGGCCCTGGCCGCCAGCGCGTCCGATAGCGGCGGCCTCTACTTTGTCCCCGCCCTCAGCGGCTTAGGAGCGCCCTACTGGGACAAAGAGGCGCGCGGCCTCATCTGTGGTCTGACGCAGGCCAGCACCCTGCCGCAGCTAGCGCGGGCCACCGTCGAGGCCATTGCCTATCAGGTGCGTGCCGTCTTTGACGCCATGCAGGCCGAAGCGGGCGTTGAACTCCAGGTATTACTTGCCGATGGTGGTGCCACTCGTAACGACCTGCTCATGCAATTTCAGGCCGACATCATTGGCAGACCGGTGCTGCGCTGTGAATCGGCTGATGTTTCCGCGCTGGGAGCCGCCTATCTGGCCGGTCTGGCGGTGGGTCTCTGGGCAAGCGAGGAGGAGATCGCTGCCCTGCCGCGTCCCCGTCAGCGCTTCGCGCCGACCCTGCCTGCAGAGGAGCGCGAGGCCCACTACAGCGGCTGGCAAGAGGCGGTCGCGCGCGCCACGCTGCACCGATCCGCAGAGCGCCGGTAGGAAGGATCTTGTCCGGCGTAAGGAGTAACGCACGTTATGGCACGCATTGACGATCTGCGCTTGATGGCCAAGGTTGCCAGTCTCTACTATGAGCGCGGCCTCTCGCAGGTAGAAATTGCCGAGCGGCTGCAGCTCTCGCAGTCCAACGTCTCACGCCTGCTCAAGCGGGCTCAGCAAGAGCAGATTGTGCGTATTACGGTGAGCATGCCGCGAGGGGTCTATACCGACCTTGAAAATCAGCTAGAGGCGCTCTATGGACTCAAAGAGGCTATTGTCGCAGATTGCCCAGAAGATGCTAACAACGAACAAATACTGCAGGCCATCGGAGGAGCGGCGGCCTTCTGGCTGGAGTCCAAAATCACGCCAGGAGAGATCGTCGGGATCTCCTCCTGGAGCGCCTCGCTGCTGGCGATGGTAGACGCCATGCATCCGCTGACGCAGCCCTCGCGGGCCAAAGTGGTTCAGATCCTGGGCGGCATCGGCAACCCGGCGGCGGAGGTCCACGCCACGCAGCTGACGCGTCGCCTGGCTGAACTCCTGCACGGAGAGGCCGTCTTTCTGCCAGCGCCGGGCGTCGTCAGCTCACCGGAGGCTCGCCAGATCTTCTTTGAAGATCCATTTGTGCGCGAGGCCTACCAGCTCTTCGACAGCGTCACGGTGGCGCTGGTCGGCATCGGCGCTGTCGAGCCTTCGGCACTGCTGGCCAGTAGCGGCAATATCTTTTCGCTCGAAGAGCTACACATACTCCGTGAGCACGGAGCCGTTGGTGACATCGTGCTGCGCTTCTTCGACGCCCAGGGGCGTCCGGTTGTGACACCGCTTGACGAGCGGGTGATAGGGATGCGCCTGGAACAATTGCAGCGCGTCAAGTATGCGGTTGGGGTCGCCGGCGGCGAGCGGAAGCAGGCAGCCATTCGGGGTGCCCTCGAAGGGCGCTGGATCAATGTTCTGATCACCGATCACCTGACGGCGCGCTGGCTGGTAGAGCAGAGACAAGAGCAAGCTGCTCCCCCGGAGAGCGGCGGTGGTGCCAGTGCTGCCGCGCACTAACTAGACCAGAGCGAGAGCAGGCGACCTGCCATGCGTGCAGGAATGCGAAACCCAACAACGACCGACCATTGCCCGGTTGGGAGGACTCTATGTACGACCATGCTCAGAGAGTGAGCCGCACGAAGCAGGACAACCGGCCACGGATGGCCTCCAGACGGCGCAGCCGTGGCCGGCTGCCGTTGCTGTGGGGTGGGCTGGCCTTACTGGTCTGTCTGCTCCTCTCGGCCTGCAGCCTGTACACGGTGCGCCCGCTGAACGCCTCCAGCAGCAGCGCTGGTGGCAGCGGCCCCCAGACCTTCGACCCCACGAGCTATGTCAACCAGATCTGGGACAGTCGGGTCGTACCGACCGTCGTGCAGCAGGCCCACGACGCCAGCGAAGTGCTGGCCGCTCTCAAGGCCAACCAGCAGACGGCCCAGCAGCGCTATGGCCATCAGGAAGGTGACGGCCCATATACCTTCATGGTCAAAGGCGTCGGGCGCGTCATCAGTGTCAATACCTCCTCGCGCAACGGCACGCTTGACCTGGACCTGCCTCCCTACGATGGCAAGGCCGACCTCTCGCTGCAGATCGGGCCGGTCATTCTGGGCACCGCCATCCGCGACGGCGTCGGTTTTATCCATTTCAGCCAATTCGTCAACCAGATCCAGTATGCCCAGGTGGCCGATGCCCTCAACGCCCGGGCTGTCCAGGTGGCGCAGAGCATCCACCCCACCCAGCTCAAGGGGAAGCTCATCCAGTTCTATGGCATCTTTGCCCTGACTGATCCGCAATTCATTCTGGTGGCTCCGGTCAAACTCCAGGTGGAGGGTTCCGGCTCATGAGTGCAGCTGATCGCGAGATGGCCCCCGATGTGGTGCTGCGGGCCGAGGGCATCACCAAGATCTACGGTGGCACGGTGGCCCTTGACAACGTCGACTTCACCGTCTATCGCGGCAAGGTCAACGTCCTGATCGGCGAAAACGGGGCGGGCAAGTCGACCTTAATGAAGATCATCGCGGGGGCGGAGACCGCCACCCGTGGTCGCCTGCTTCTGGAAGGACAGCCAGTCCATTTCAAGTCACCGCGCGAGGCGGCCCGCGCTGGCATCGGCATCATCTATCAGGAGCTGAACCTCTTTCCCAACCTGAGCGTGGCCGAAAACATCTTTCTCGATCATGAAGCCATGCGTCGCCACGGCTTCCTGGTCGATCGGCGCCGCCAGCAAGAAGCGGCCAGACGGCTCCTGGAGCGGCTGGAGCAGCCCATTGATCCCCAGGCGTTCGTGGGGAATCTGCGTTTAGGGCAGCAGCAGATTGTCGAGATTGCCAAGGCGCTGGCGCGCGACGTGCGCATTCTGATCATGGACGAACCGACCTCGGCCCTGACCACCGCCGAAGTGGAGATCCTCTTTCGGGTCATCCGTGAGCTGAAGGAGCAGGGGGTCTCGATCATCTATATCTCGCACAAGCTGGAGGAGCTGCTGCGCATTGGCGACTACGTGACGATCCTGCGCGATAGCCATCGCGTGGCTGAGGCGCCCGTCAGTGAGATCGACGTCAACTGGATCGTGGAGCAGATGATTGGGCGCAGCGTCAGCGACACCTATGTCCATCAGGAGCATGCGCTTGGTCAGGAGCTGCTACGGGTCGAGCATCTGAGCCTGCCGCGGCCTGGGGGTGGGCTGCTGCTGGACGATGTTTCATTCCAGGTGCGTGCTGGTGAGATTGTGGCGCTCTACGGCCTGCTGGGGGCGGGCCGTACCGAACTGCTGGAGTGTCTGATGGGCCTCCATCCAGAAGCCAGTGGCACCCTCTGGATCGCCGGCCAGCCGGTGCGCGGGCGCACAGTCGGCGAGCGCATCGCCGAGGGGCTGGTGCTCGTGCCCGAGGATCGTCAGCGTGAGGGGCTGGTGCCGACGCTCTCGGTGGCCCACAACATGGTCCTGGCGAGCCTGCGCCGCTATCTGAGTGGCCTGGCGCTCTCGCGTAAGAAGGAGCTGACGGCGGTCCGTCGTCTGATCAGTGACCTGGGCATTAAAACCCCCTCGCCGCAGACGTTGATCGAGGCCCTCAGTGGGGGCAATCAGCAGAAAGTTGTCGTGGCCCGGGGGCTATTAACGGAGCCGCGGGTTCTCCTCCTGGATGAGCCGACCCGAGGCATTGACATTGGGGCCAAGGCCGATCTGTTCCGCCTGATGAATCGTCTGGCCGGCGAGGGGCTGGGCATCCTCTTCGTCTCCTCCGAGCTGCGGGAAGTCATGAGCGCCGCTGACCGCATCCTGGTCCTGGCGCGCGGACGCCTGACCGGCGAGTTTCGCCGTGAGGAAGCCAGCGAAGAGGCGCTGGTGGCCGCTGCCTCGCTGGGTCAGGGGCCAGCCTCTGAGCAGGCAGAAACCGGCGAGTGGGCAGCCGGTGGCGGGCTGCAGACGGGGACCACGGACGGCAGCCAGGTCGCCACGCCCACCGCCTCGGCCACGAAAGAACGGCGCGATCAGCCGCATCCACACGCCTAGAAGAGGGAGACCATGCGCAATCCGTCATCGGTGACCAGCCGCGAGCCGGCGGCCCGCCGCAGCTTCACCCTGCAGCGGCGGCAGATTCAGACCTTACTCTTTCAGTTGCGCGCCTTTGTGGCGCTCATCATCCTGGTGATCATTTTCTCGATGCTCTCGCCCGACTTTCTGACGCTCAACGATCTGACCATTGTGGCCGAGCATGTCTCGATCAATGCGCTTCTGGCCATTGGGCAGTCGTTTGTCATCCTGACAGCGGGGATCGACCTCTCGGTCGGCTCGATCGTGGGACTCACGGCGATGGTGGCCGGCTATTTGATCAGTCAAGGGCTCCCGCTGCCCATGTTTGGCGTGGTGGTCTATTTCAACGTCTGGGTGGTGATCTTGATTGGCCTGCTGGTGGGGATCGTGCTGGGTCTGGTCAACGGGCTGGTCATCACGCGCCTGAGCGTGGCCCCCTTCATTGCCACCCTGGGCATGCTCTACGCGGCCCGTGGTCTGGCCTTGCTGACCTCCAATGGGGCGACCTTCCCCGACCTGGGAGGCGATCCCTCGCTGGGCAACACGGGCTTCCCTTTCCTGGGAACGGGGAACGTCCTGGGGGTGCCAATGCCGATCTGGCTGATGATCCTGTTTGGCGTGGTCGCCTCCTTTGTGGCGAGCCGCACGCCTTTCGGGCGTCAAGTCTATGCCATCGGCGGCAACGAGCGGGCGGCCCAGCTCTCGGGCATACGGGTTCACCGCGTCAAGCTATTGGTCTATGTGATCTCCGGCTTCTGCGCGGCCATGACGGGCCTGGTCATTGCCTCGCAGCTGCAGGCGGCCCAGCCGGCGACGGGCGAGAGCTATGAATTGAATGCCATCGCGGCGGTGGTGTTGGGAGGGACCTCGCTCTTCGGTGGGCGGGGGACGATCCTGGGCAGCATCATCGGCGCGTTTGTGATCGGTGTCCTCAGCGATGGCCTGGTGCTGATCGGCGTCTCCGAGTTCTGGCAGATGGTCATCAAGGGAGCCGTGATTGTCCTGGCGGTCATCATCGATCAGCTGCAACAGCGATGGCAGAAGCGTGCCGCCCTGGCCTGAACCAAGGGCTAGCGGTGGGTGAGCGAGAAGGGAAAGAAGACCCTGGGAAGGAGGGAGAGCAGCGCTGGTCCCAACAAGGGATCGGCAGAGGACAACAAACATCAGGCCGTGCAGCCTTCTCAGCAGCCGGGCACAAGGAAGCTGCCTGGACGAACGACAACACAGCGCGCGCCCACTCCTTATGGCTCGCGGTGTGGCTCACCTGGCTGATAGGAAGGGGTTGCTCTCGCCCCACTCTCTTGAGAACGAGGTGCAACGGGAGCAGCTGACAGGATCTCTCAAAGAAGAGTGCCGAAAGGAAGGGAAACGACTATGCTTCGACGAATGCTTTATCTGCTGACAGTGCTGATGCTGGTCAGCCTCAGCCTGGCTGCCTGTGGCAGCTCGGGCCAGTCATCGTCGACAACTTCTGGCAGCTCCGGGGGGAAAAAACTGATCTTCGTTATCACCCCAGCCTACGACAATATTTTCTTCAAAGCGGAGGCCGATGCCGCTGTGGCCCGCGCCAAGGCGCTCGGCTACGATACGGTGGCGGCCACGCACGATGATGATGTCAACAAGCAGAATCAGCTGATCGACACGGCCATCGCGCGTCATGCGGCGGCCATCATTCTGGACAATGCGGGCGCGGATGCAACCGTGGCCGCGGTGCGCAAGGCCAAGAACGCCGGCGTGCCTGTCTTCCTCATCGATCGCGAGATGAATGCCACGGGGGTGGCCGTAGCCCAAATTGTCTCCAATAACTATCAGGGGGCGACGCTGGGGGCCCAGGAGTTCGTGAAGCTGATGGGCGAGCAGGGCAACTATGTGGAGCTGCTCGGCAAGCAGTCAGATACGAACGCGGCCATCCGCTCGCGCGGCTATCACGATGTCATCGATCAGTATCCACAGATGAAGATGGTAGCCCAGCAGAGCGCCGACTGGGATCAGACGGAGGCCTTCCAGAAGATGCAGACCATTCTGCAGGCGCATCCCGATATCAAGGGGGTGATCTCGGGCAACGATACGATGGCGCTGGGTGCCTGGGCGGCGCTGCAGGCGGCCCATAAGACCAATGTGATCGTGGTGGGCTTCGATGGCAGCCCCGATGTGATTGCCTCTATCAAGCAGGGAGGCATCAAAGCGACGGTGTTGCAGCCTGCGGTGCATATTGCGCAACTGGCCGTGGATGAGGCCGATAAGTACCTCAAGACCGGTTCTACAGGACAACCGGAGAAGCAGTCGATCGATTGTATTCTGGTAACGGCGCAGAACGCCGATCAGTTCGGGGTTTTCGGACCGAAGTGAGCGAGTGAGTGTCTGAAAGGGGGGCCGGCAGCTACTGCCTGTGTGCAGTGGCCTGTCGGCCCTCTCTTGCTGAGGAGGCTAAGGGACCTGCCGCCAGCGACGAGCGGCGCCTACAAAGCGCCGGGCCGCCTCGGGATAGCCGCTAAAGGAGAGGTGCAGATAGCTGGCCAGCAGGTTGCCGCGGGCGAAGCCCTCGGGCTGCTGGTGCTGCCCATCGGGCGAGCTGAGCATATAGGCGGCCTCCGCGGGGTCCGGCCCCGCATCCAGACGCGAATAGTGGAACTCATGCCCGCGTACCTGGACCCCGGGCGGCAGTAGCAGGCTCTCATGCTGTGCCCGAGCCAGACGATAGCCGATCCGCAGATCCGTGTAGCTGCCTCCCAGGATGCTCTCGCGCTCGATAACTCCCAGCATAGGGTAGCTTTCGCCGCTGGCTGTGCGGATGTGGTGACAGAGGTACATCAGCCCTCCACATTCGGCATAGCAGGGTAAGCCTGCCGCCAACAGCTCGGCGAGCTGGCGGCGCAGCCTTTCGTTGGCGGCCAGGGACGCGGCGTGCTCCTCGGGAAAGCCGCCGCCCAGATAGAGAGCGGAGCAACCCGCTGGTAGCTGGTGATCGCGCAGCGGGCTGAAAGGCACCAGCTCGGCCCCGGCCTGGCGTAGTAGATCGAGCGTGTCAGGATAGTAGAAGCTGAAAGCTTCATCATAGGCCAGAGCCAGGCGTACCCGCTCCTCGCCTGGGGCAGTGACTATCTCGGCCTCGGCCTCGCTCGTGGCCAGGGGAGGCGCCTGTCGCGCCAGGGTCAGCACCTGTTCCACATCGCAGGACTGGCGCAAGAGCGCTAACAGGGCGTTGAGGCGTTCGCCGCTGAGGGCCTGCTCGTTGGCTGGCAGCAAGCCAAGATGGCGCTCGGGCCAGGGGGCCTCGTCCAGTGCGGGGAACGCTGCCAGCAGAGGCAGACCGGGGGAGGAGGCCAGGGCCTCACGCAGCAGGCGCGCATGTCCAGGACCCGCCACACGATTGGCGATCACCCCGACGAGTGCTAGCTGAGGGGCGAACTGCTGGAAGCCCAGCACGACCGCCGCGGCACTGCGCGCCTGGGCCCAGGCGTCCAAGACCAGGATGATGGGCGTCTGCAGCAGGCGGGCTATCTCCGCAGCGCTGCCGGCATCGCTGTGGGCCTCACGCCCGTCGTAGAGACCCATCATGCCCTCGATAATGGCCAGATCGGCATCGCGACAGGCCGAGGCGACGATGGCCTCCAGGCGTGCTGGCGGCATCAACCAGGTATCGAGATTGTAGCAGGGCCGTCCGGCGGCCTGGGAGAGATGTGAAGCATCTAGATAATCGGGGCCAACCTTAAACGGCTGCACGCGCCAGCCCCGCGCCCGCAACTCGGCGATCAGCAGGTAGCTGATCAAGGTCTTGCCGACGCCGCTGGCAGTACCGGCGATCAGTAAACGTGGCAGATCGACAGACATCGTCAAACCTCCTTCGCTGCGCACACGGGCCGGAGATCGCTCATGGATGGACTCAGCCCCGCCAGGGCCTCGGCCCAGCCTGGCCTACCTGTCTGGGACATCTCTGGGACATCCCACAGCCCTCGCCCCGGTTCAGCGTCACTGACGACAGCTAATCACCTGCTCTTGTGGCCAGTCAAGCGCGATCCGGCCCTCCTTGCTCACTGGCTCTTGCCGATAGCGCAACCTATCTCAGAATGTAGGAAAATATACCGATACCTGTCACCATCAGCGCTCTGACTCCGTTGTCCTATTACGTGAGAACAATGGGTGCTTTATCTATGTTGTTGGAAGTGATCGGTCAGTCTCCTCCCTGGCGCTGGTTACGGGCTGCTGCTGGTTGGCTGCTGCGTCTTCTTCACAACCTGCCGGTGCTACTAGAGAGTGATCTCCGCGGCAATACCATTCCAGTGCTCGACGGTGTGCGGGCGCTGGCCTGCCTGGCGGTGCTCGTGTTTCACGTCAACTGGACGACCTATCATCAGCATCTCTGGCAGCCGCTGCACTATCCGCTGGTGGGTTCTTTATTGCTGGTCGGCAGCACAGGGGTGACTCTCTTCTTTATTCTGTCGGGCTTTCTGCTGTTCCTGCCCTATGTTGGAGCGTTGTTGAGTGAAGAGCGACCGTGGCCCTCGGGGCGACGCTTCTATCTGCGGCGGGCTTTGCGTATCTGGCCGGCCTACTATGTGTCGCTCTTGATCTTGATCACGCTCTGGCAGCCACAATACTGGCAGCCGGCTCACTGGCGCGAGTTACTGCTGTTTGTGACCTTTTTCATGGACTCGACGCCGGAGACCTTTCGCAAGATCAATGGTCCCTACTGGACGCTGGCCATCGAATGGCAGTTTTATTTGCTGCTGCCCTTGCTGGCGCTGGGGGTCTCGCTGCTGCTCAGACGCCTGCCGCAGCGTCGGCGTTTTCCATTGATCTGTCTCACGCTGGCTCTGGTCATTGTCTACGCCCTGCTGGTGCGTCACTGGGGTGATTATTACGTCGATCATCCCGAGGCCAGCCTGCCGCTGGTGCCGCGCACGGTTCTCAACGTGGTCCTCTTCTTTGTCTACGGCATGAGCGGCAAGTTTCTGGAGGACTTTGCCATCGGGATGCTGATCGCCGCCTGCTACACCTATGGACGCATGATCCGGCCCGCTGGCGTCTTGATGAGGGGCTTGCGGCGCTGGAGCCTGGTGCTCTGGGGCCTTGGGCTGGTCCTGTTTGTGGGCATGGCTCTCTGGCACCTCAACCATGATCTGGGAGCCTTTGCCTGGCTGGATGGCCTTTTGCCCCTCTATGATACCCTGAGCGAGTTTGGCTTTGCCCTGGCCTACGGCTCATGTCTGACCGGCCTGCTCTTCGGGCCATCCTTGCTGCGCTCCATCTTCTCCTGGCGCTACCTGCGCTGGCTCGGCCTGGTATCCTATAGTCTCTACATCTGGCATCTGCCACTGATCGCCTACTTTAGCGTCCATATCCAGCCGTGGCTCACCGGACTCAATCACTGGTTGATCTACGGCTGCTACTGGCTATGGGTCTTGGTGACGGTGCTGCCGCTAGCCTTCCTCTCGTACCTGCTCATCGAGCGCCCTTTTCTCAAGCTCGGTCAGCGCCGGCTCAGAGGAGGCGGCGGGGGTGGTCAGGTGCTGGCTCCCAGGCAAGGGCAGCAGCTAACCACCTCGCACATGCGTTAGAACCAGGAAGAGCAGCCAGCCATCTGGCTGCTCTTCTCGCTTATCGACACAGCTCGCTCACCGTTCACTGAGCTGGCCAAGGCGGCCAGCCCGCCTGTGGTGGACAGCAAGACGGGCCGGCGCCTGCTAGCTCGATTTACGTTGACACTGATGGGAAGGCAAGATTATAATACTTTACACAACCCATATGATTTGTTGTGGCGAAGTAGTCTGCTTCGCTGTGGAAGCAGCGGTTGCCCGACACGTCGGACGTTGAGCTCCGCCTACTGCTCAAGCGAAGCATACGTCCCCAAAAGGAGCTTCTATGCCTACCACCGAAGGTCTCGAAGATGTCGTTGCCGCCCATACCCGTATCTGTGATCTGGATGGTCAGCGCGGCAAACTGACATATTACGGTGTCGACGTTCACGACCTGGCCGCTCATTCCTCGTTCGAAGAAACAGCTTACCTGCTCTGGCATGGGACGCTGCCGACCCGCGCACAGCTAGAGGCCCTCAGTGCGGAACTGCGTGCTAACCGCGCCTTGCCAGGACGGCTGATCGATCTGATGCGCTTACTGCCTCCCTCGACGCCCCCGATGGATGTTCTCCGAACCGTCGTTTCCGCGCTCTCCACCACCGACCCCGATCTCAGTGATCGCTCCCAGGAAGCCAATCTACGGCGAGCAGTGCGCCTGACAGCGCTTCTGCCCTCGATCGTAGCCAGTTGGGATCATATTCGCAATGGGAGAGAGCCGGTAGCGCCGCTGGAGGATGGGAGCCTGGCGGAGAACTTCCTCTATATGCTCAGGGGGGAGCGGCCCGATTCATATGATGCCCATGTGCTGGATGTGGCATTGATTCTGCATGCCGACCATGAGCTGAATGCCTCGACCTTCTCGGCTCGCGTGGCAGCAAGCACGCTTGCTGATATGTACGCGGCAATCACGGCGGCGATAGGCACGCTCTCCGGCCCGCTGCATGGTGGTGCCAATGAGCAGGTGATGCGCATGTTCCAGCGCATCGGTGATGTGAGCCGCGCTCAGGAGTATATCCGGGGCATGCTGGAGCGCAAGGAGCGCATCATGGGCTTTGGCCACCGCGTCTATCGCACCGAGGACCCGCGCGGCAAGCATATGGATGCCTTCGCCGTGGAGCTGAGCCGGCGCAAGGGCGACACACGCTGGGTGGAGATGTCGCGCGTCATCGAATCCTATGTCAAAGAGCAGAAGGGCCTGCACGCCAATGTCGATTTCTACTCGGCGACGGTCTACTACTTGCTGGGCATTCCTGTCGATCTGGACACGCCCGTCTTCGCTTGCAGCCGTGTTGTTGGCTGGACGGCCCACGTCATGGAGCAGTACGCCAACAACCGCCTGATCCGCCCACGCGGCGAGTACATCGGCCCCAAAGATGTCCCTTATGTACCAATCGAGCAGCGCGAGCAGGCTCAGGTAAGCTAAGAGAGCCAGGCAGGCACCAGATATCTGGGTGCTCGCCAATCTACTGCACGCCGCAAGAAGAGTCCACACTGCGGTTCCATCGGGAGCAATCGCTAGCAGATTGCTCCCTTTTCTTTTGGGGCGCCGGGCCTGGCCTTGACAGAAGCTCTGATCCGCAACTATACTCATTACGAATAGGCTACCACTGGGAGGAAGGGCGACTACGCGAGATACACGCCTGGCCGTTGCTGTCCATATTCTGACCTTGCTCGCTCAGCAAAGCGAGGCAGATCCCCTGACGTCCGAGCGCATTGCCGGCAGCGTCAATACGAACCCGGTCTTTATTCGCCGCATTCTGGGCCTGCTCAGCCGGGCCGGATTGGTGGCCTCGCAGCCGGGAGTCGGTGGTGGCTGGCGCTTGCGACGCGATGCCGCCAGCATCAGCTTGCTGGATGTCTATGAGGCCGTCGGAGCTGGCCCCCTGCTGGCTTTGCATCATCGCATGCCGAATCCCGACTGCCTGATCGGGCGCAATATTCAGCGCACTCTGCTGAACTACTTCGGCGAGGCGGAGGCGGCTTTCAAGCAGGCGCTGGCGCGCCAGACTATCGCCCAGGTGCTGGAGACCGCTCAGGAAGGGGAGCTGTCGTCGCCGGCCTAGTGGAGTCCTTTTTTTCGCTTGCATTGAGAACTGTCACAGTTACAGATTGAGTAAGCCAGACCGGCGCCCTGAAGCCCTACGGGAGCGGGCGCAGGGTTCTTCAGCCACTGAAAGGAGCGACCTTTTCATGAAGATCGTCGTCTTTGGGGCAACAGGTAACATTGGTCAGCGTATCATCCAGGAGGCTCTCAACCGGGGTCACGAAGTCAAAGGGGTGGCGCGTCGCCCCGAGCATTTCACTCTGAGTCATCCGCGCCTCAGCTTTGAGGCGGGCAACGTTCTTGACCCTGCCGATGTCGCGCGGCTGGTCCGCGGCTACGACGTGGTGATCAGTGCGGTGGGGCCGGCGCGTGATCGAGAGGAAGACCCGCGTATGGTCGTGCAGGCGGCTCAGGCTCTCATCGAGGGGCTGAAGCGGGCGGGCGTCAAGCGCTTAGTGGTAGTGGGCGGCGCTGGCAGTCTGGAAGTGGCGCCCGGTGTGCGCCTGATGGACACGCCTGACTTCCCACCGGGATGGCGTCCCATTGCTTCCGCCGCTGCCGAGGCTCTGGAGATCTATCGCCAGCAGGGGGCTGATCTCGACTGGACCTACTTCAGTCCGGCGGCCTTTATCGAGCCGGGCCAGCGCACGGGACGCTATCGCGTGGGAACCGAGCAGCTGGTAACTAATGAGAAGGGCGAGAGCCGCATCTCAATGGAGGATTACGCGGTGGCGCTGCTCGACGAAGTGGAGCAGCCTCGCTTTGTGCGCCAGCGCTTCACCGTGGCCTACTAGCGGCGCAGGTGAGGCCGCAGGGCAGTCTCAGGGCAGCGCGTGGGCTGGGTGCCGATGCTGCTCTCGCTCTAGGGCAGCAGAGGCTTCAGCGCGCGCTGCATCTCTTGATAGGTCTGGTAGCGAGCAGCAGGCTCCTCCTGTAAGGCTCGCGCCAGAATCGCCTCCAGCTCTGGCGAGACCGCGGGATTGAGCTGGCGCACCGGTGGGTAGGCCGGATAGTGCGGCGGCCCCTGGTTGGTAAGGACGTGGTGGATGCTGGCCGCCAGCATGTAGATGCAGGTACGCCGGTCGTAGCGCCGATCCTTGATCGGCAGGTAGGGTGAGAGCGCCAGCTTGCGCGTCGTGCGATGCTGACTGCGGCTACCGGGTGGGCTGTCGAGCGGTGGAGGTGGGATCTGGAAGCCGGTGAGCATGGTGCGCCTGCGTTGGCGCTCGATGATGATGTTCGCGGGCGAGATATCGAAGTGATAGAGCGGTGGCTGCTGCTGCTCCAGAGCGGCCAGAATATTGAGCACGCTATAGAGCCAGGTCACCGCTTCGCGCTCGGGCAGGGGACGCAGCAACTTCTGCAGGCGCTCCTCCAGGCTCTCGCCGTCGATGTAGGTCAGGACCAGATAGTAGTGGCGGCCCTCGGCGAAGCGCTCGCGCACCTGGGGTACGAGCGGGTGGCGCAGACGGGCCAGGGCCTCGCTGGCGCGGTCGTAGTAGGCCAGCTCCTGGGCGCGCCGGGCCAGCGGGAAGTCGGTGCATTCCCAGCGTTTGAGCACTACCTCTGCACCATTGGCCTGGTTATCGGTGGCGACCATTGTGGTGACGCGCGTCTCCTCGCGGCTTTTGAGGACGCGCTTGATGTCGTAGCGTCCCTGGCGGATACTGATGCCGAGTAAAGGACTGTGGCGGACGAGCGTCGGTGGAATGGTCAGGCGCCCGCAGGCCGAGCAGCAGCGCTGGCCGAAGCGCACCGGGGCATGGCAGTAGGGACAGGTGCGGTCGTCGTAGTCGGCGCCGCAGTTGCTACAGCGCTGAGCACCGCTGCGGTTCTGGAACCCGCAGCGCTCGCAGACATAGCGCTGCAAGGCGGTCGCGACGGCCTCGGCGTAGGCGCTGGCGAATTGCTGCGTGTCATGGTAGCGTTGATGATAATCCTTGGACAGGGCCCGCAGGAGAACGGCGGCGACCTCGGCGGGCAGGCGCGGATTCCACTGCTGTGGCGGCGGCGGCGGCTCGTGCAGGTGGGCGCGCCACATCTCTTCCAGACGGCTAAAGGCAAAGGGCAGACGCCCCGTGAGCAACTCGTAGCAGCAGATGGCCAGGGCGTACTGGTCGCTCTCGCGGCGCGGGTTGCCCTGCCACTGCTCGGGGGCCATGTAGGCGGCGGTACCGGTCACCTCGCCGAGCGAGGCGTGGGTTTGCATGCCCAGGTAGAAAGTGGTACCGAAATCTGAGAGCAAGAGTTGCCCATTGCGTCCGATGAGCAGGTTGCCTGGCTTGACGTCCTGGTGGATCAGTCCATTCTGGTGCACGTAGTAAAGGGCCTGGGCTGCCTGCTCTACATAAGGGAGCAGCTCCTCAGCGAAGGCAGGGCGCCGGCTGCCGTCGGCCTTGCGGAAGAGATCGTAGATGGTCTGCGGCGCGTACTCCATTACCAGATAGGGGCGCTCGTCCTCTAGCTGGCCGAAGCTGTAGACGGGGAGAATGTTGGGATGCTGCAGGGTAGCGATGCGCCGCGCCTCGTCAAAGAAGCTACCGAGGGCCTTGTCGTTGAGCTGGTCAAAGCGCAGGACCTTGAGGGCCAGCGTGCGGCTGAGCGGCTCCGATTCGCGCACCTGGTAGACATGACCGTAGCTGCCCGAACCAATGAAGGCCGTAATCTGGTAGTTGCCGACGCGCGCTCCCTCGATAAGAAACTCGCAGCGACGGCAGGAGACGGCGCTCTCGGGATTGTCGTGTCCTCCGCGTGGATTGAGACAACGAGCCACCATGCTTCCTTTCGCCCGGGCCGAGCTGACTGAGCCGATGAAAGACACTGCGCAGATCGCTCAGTGAGCCACTTCCTGAAGCACGATTGTCGTCTGCGCTGTGCTCTGTGCTGGGCTGTTTGCTCTTCACTATATATCTACGCCGACGTTCTCTGCAAGTTGCCTTGCCTGCTCTCCTATCGAGGAGAGACAAGTACTGATCCGGCCTCATTCAGCACTGGTGCTGGCCTGACTGGACTGTCCTCTCTGCCGAATGGCAAGGTCAGCCAGGGCATCTCAACTTTACAGACAGACCGCCTGGCCTGTCAGGACAATGGCAGGCTGCTGCCCTATCGCCAAAGTCAGATGAGATGATCGATAGTCTGGCTTCCTGGCTAGCGTCGGTATGGGGTGCTGCGGGGCTGGCTCCCCAGTCGCCAGCTCAGCCTGCCCTCTTACTTACTTGAAGAGCTGGTCGATATAGCGAACGGCTTCCCTCAGACCCTGCCCCGTCTCATCGCGATAAGCCCTGATAGCTTCAAGACGCTTCCCCTGGGCGACGTATTCGGCCACGCGGGGCGAGACGCCGGAGGCGATCAGCTGCTCGCGTATGAGCGCGCACTCCTCGGGGGTGCGCACGGGGGTGGCATGTCGTCCAAGGAGCAGGGAGATGAGTGCTATCAGTGTGCCCAGAAGGGCGAGGGCGATACTGATCCAGAATGTCATTGTCTTCTCTCTCGTTAAGCGTGGAGAACAGCCTCCTGATGCTCTATTCAGACTGTTTTCTGATCTGTACTCCTGTTGGCTCACAGAGAGCCTCCCATCATGATAGACGTCGCTGAACCCTGCTGCTCCAAGGATAATCATACCTGCCTGTCCGTCCGTCCACTTCTCTCCTTGAGCATGGTCTGGTGCTTGCTTTCTTGGCCAGGGAGGTCTATAATCTCTGCCCCTGAATTTTTTTGACTAGACGAGGTATTGACCTTTGCAATTCAGGATTGACAACAGCATCTTTGCCCATTTCCCCGGCCTCTCTCTTGCTGTCGTTGTCGCCGAGGGCCTGGATAACAGCCGCATACTGCCAGCGGTCAGTGAGGAATGGCGGCGTGCCTGGGTCAGAGCCGGGCAGGAGGCTGCCGCCTATGGCAACGCCCAGTCGCATCCTCGTGTACAGCCCTGGCGCGAGCGTCTGCGCGCAATCGGCGTCTCCAGCAAGTTCCCCAGCTCAATTGAGGCGCTGCTGCGGCGTGCTCTCAAAGGGGGAGAGCCGTTCAGCATCAACGCGCTGGTTGACTTCTATAACACCGTCTCCTTGCGCTACGTCGTCCCTGTCGGCGGCTTCGATCTGGAACAGGTGCGCGGACCGCTGGAGCTGCGTCTGACGCGCGAGGGGGATCAGTTCACCGCTCTGGGCGAAGAGGAGCCGCAACCGGTGCAGGTTGGTGAAGTAGCCTATACCGATGGCCAGACCATTCTCACCCGTCACTTTGTCTGGCGCCAATCGCGCACTGCGCTCATCACCCCTGAGACGCGCCGGGTCTTCCTCGTTTCTGAGTCCCTGGGCGAGGTCGGCCCGCAAGTAGCGCAGGCGGTACTGGAGGAGATGACAAACGGCCTCCGTCGCTACTTTGAGGCTGAGGTCCATCCCTTCCTCCTCTCAGAGGCGAGACCGCTGGCGGAATGGTAGCAGCGCTATCCGCCCCAACACTGTGCTCTTCCTCCTTTCTCTGGTAATGATTGCCCTGCTCTCAGGCAGCAGTGCACTGCTTGCTAGAGGATATTGGAGCCAGTGACTCCCATTGCGTTTGTACCTCCCAGGAGGAGCCAGGGAGCGCCAACGCTGATCACTCAAGGCAGATGGCCAGCGTGAGCGCTCCCTCTGGACGCAAAAAAAGCAGAAAGGCAGGGAAAGCTATGCTGAAACCGGTAAACGATCGTCGGCTCATTGTCTATCGCTACTGGGTGCGCGATGGGGAGCTGCTTGGTTGTGCTGTTCACCCGTATCTGCTGCTGGGTGCTCTGGCGCAAACAGTAGTGGGGGTACTCGTTCTGATCTTCCTGTTGGCGCGTCAGCGAGACCTGGCTGTTCCGCCGCTCGTGCTCGAAATAATCTTAGGGAACATCGTCCCATTCTGCTGGAGTCGCTACACAGGCGTCTATAGAGTGGATGCCGCCGGCAGGCCACGCGCCTTTGTATCACACGCGCTGCTACCAGGCATGACGCTCAGGAATAGTATGGGCCGCAAACGCTTTCTGAAGTCGGTTGAGCAGACAGCAGAGATCGGTTGCAGCTAAGAGACAGAGAAGGCCGGCTATCCACGTTCCTCGCCAGGGATACGAGCTATTGCGTTCCGCCCTCTCCTGTGTTAGGCTAATAAAGAAACGAAACAGTTTCGTATCCAAATGTCCTGCAAGGGGCTGTACGCGACTCCATTGGCAAAGCTGTCGTGGTCGCCGGGCAGCTACCGCCGCCAGTTCAGGCGCTGCTGCGCATCGCTGCAGAGCGGGCTTTCATCGATGCATTCGATCGCAGTGCCTGGTCGCTGCTGCCGTCCTGGCAGTCGGGGCACCGCTGGCCTTACTCTGTCTACCGCCGTGGCGGCGTCGCGTGTCGGGGTCTGGGGAGTCAGTGCCGGAGGCAGGCTTGACGCTCAGCAAGTCACCTACTACAATGGAAGCGAGGGAGGGGCAGCCGTCTCATGATTGAACCTGAATCTGAGTCCGAGTCAGCACAACGGCGGCCTGGGCGTCCACGTAGCGCCCAGGCGCACATGGCTATCCTCCAGGCCACCCTGGAAGAGCTAGCCGAAGAAGGCTATCAGGGCATGACCATCGAGGGTGTCGCGGCCCGCGCTGGCGTCAGCAAAGCCACCATCTATCGTCGCTGGTCCTCGAAGGAGGAGCTGGTCCTCGAAGCTGCTCATCGTATCTACACTGACATTCCGGTCATCAACACCGGCCACCTGCGACGCGACTTCGTCTCCGTCTACACCCTGGCCTATCGGGCTATCCAGCAGAACCCTTTTCTGCAGCGGCTGCTCTTCCGAGCCATTGGCGAGCTACACATCAACCCCGAGATCTATCGCGCCTTTGTTGAACGTCTCTTTGCTCCGCGCCTGCAGCAGTTTATCGAGCTGATCAGGCAGGCCCAGGAGCGCGGCGAAGTGCGACGCGACCTCGATCCCTGGCTCGTCATCGACCTCGTAGCCGGTCCCTTGTTCTACCATCTCATATTTGGCCCTCTGGCGCCGTCGCAGCCGCAACCCTTCAACGAGAGCTGCATCGAGCGGCTCATCGACGTTGTCTTTGAGGGCATTGCCCCCAAACCTGCGACCTCCTAGGGCGAAGAAGGAAAAGGAAAGGGCAGCAGGCCGGGCTGTATCCTGCACGCCTAGCCGGCTCGCGCTCACCTGCTTGGATTGCGCAGAGCCTGCGCGCGTTGTCGCCAGTAAGCCCTGATCCGCTGCAGCGTGATTTTGGCCAATCCCTCGATCTGCTCAATCTCCTTAAGGCTGTTGAACGCGGCCTGGGAAGGAAGCAAGAAAAGGGCCATCGCCGCCTGTGGGCGATGGCCCTCGACCGACAGCTTCTGCCACGCGCCGGGCGCGAGGTGAGCTGAGCAGATGGTATCAACCGACGCTGCCCGACATCTCCAGCTGGATCAGGCGGTTCAGCTCCACCGCGTACTCCATCGGCAGCTCCTTCGTGATCGGCTCGATGAAGCCGTTCACGATCAACGAATAAGCCTCCGACTCGTCCAGACCGCGGCTCATCAAGTAGAAGAGCTGATCCTCGCCGACCTTCGAGACGGTAGCCTCGTGGCCGATCTCCGTCTCATTGTTCTCGATACGCATCGTCGGATAGGTATCGGTGCGTGCCCGCTCGTCCAGCAGCAGGGCGTCGCAGCGCACGCTGCACTTCGTATGGTGGGCCTCCGGGTTCACGCGCACCAGCCCGCGGTAGGAAGCGCGGCCTGTGCCCTTCGAGACCGACTTCGAGAGGATCTGCGAAGTTGTGTACGGGGCCAGGTGGGTCACCTTCGCACCGGCATCCTGATGCTGCCCATCGCCGGCGAAGGCCACCGACAGAATATCGCCGCGCGCGCCCGGCTCCATCAGCAGGACGGCGGGGTACTTCATCGTGACCTTCGAGCCCAGGTTGCCATCGACCCACTCCATCGTCGCATCGGCGTAGGCGGCGGCGCGCTTCGTCACCAGATTATAGACGTTCTTCGACCAGTTCTGGATCGTCGTATAGCGCACGCGGGCGCCGCGCTTCACGATAATCTCCACCACGGCGCTGTGCAGGCTATCCGTCGAATAGACTGGAGCCGTGCAGCCCTCCACATAGTGGACATACGAGCCGGGTTCCGCGATGATCAGCGTGCGCTCGAACTGGCCCATATTCTGGGCATTGATGCGGAAGTAGGCCTGGAGAGGAATCTCCACGCGCACATTCTCCGGCACGTAGACAAAGCTGCCGCCGCTCCAGACTGCGCTATTGAGCGAGGCGAACTTATTATCGGAGGGCGGAACGATGGTGCCGAAGTACTCCTTCACCAGGTCGGGGTAGAGGCGCAGGGCGCTATCCATATCCATAAAGATCACGCCCATCTTCTCCAGATCCTCGCGGACCTTATGATAGACCGCCTCGCTCTCGTACTGGGCCGTTACGCCGGCCAGATACTTGCGCTCCGCCTCTGGGATGCCCAGGCGATCGAAGGTCTCCTTAATCTCGGGGGGCACCTCGTCCCACGAGCGGCCCTGTTCCCTGACGGGCTTAATGTAGTAGTAGATATCGTCGAAGTTGATCCCCGAGAGGTCTGCACCCCAGGTAGGCAGAGGCCGCTTTAGAAAGAGGTCGAGGCTCTTGAGACGGAAGCGGCGCATCCACTCAGGCTCGCCCTTCATCTCCGAGATCTGCTCAACGACCTCGCGGCTCAGCCCCTTCTTCGACTTGAAGGCGTAATTTTCAGGTACATGGAAGCCAGCGGTGTAGCTCGGCTCGGC
>NZ_JADGIA010000298.1 GCF_019683635.1 Thermogemmatispora sp.
CGTACCCCTGCTGGGGACGCAAGATCTGATCGAAGACCGTCTGTCCGTCGCTGGGGCGCACCAGCACCAGCCGGAGCAGCTCCGCAGCGCTTCCCAGGCTGGTCGTGTCCACTTCCAGGATCAGGCTGGTGGGAAGGGCCAGCAGCGCCTGGGCCCAGGCCATGCCCTCGGGGTCAGGCAACGCCGGGAGCTCGTTGACCGCCTGCTCCAGCTCGCGCAGCAGCGCCTGCAGCTGCTGACGGTGTGCCAGGCGATGCTCCACCTCGGCAACGGAGAGCGGGCGAGGCAGCGGCTCCAGGACGGTGGCACTCAGCTGCTCGATCTGGTGCAGGAGAGTCGTGAGGTGGTACAGAGAGTCCATATCGCTCCTTTCTGGACCCATCGCATGGGCGCGATGGGTCCTGTGTGGGTGGAATAAAGAGGGGCACGTGGTCTGAGGAAGCCTTCAGGAAGTGGGCCGTAGGGGATTCTGCGCCGTCACGGGCCGCCAGTCCAGGCCCCAGGCCTGGCGCAGGCGCATCAGAATCAGCTCGGCCCGCTCCGGCGCCCGCCGCGCGGCATACACCCAGAACCGGCTGCGGTGCTCTGGGGCCATCGGGTCCTGCTCACGCGCCTCCGGGTCCTGGCCCGAGAGCCAGATCACTTCGGTGCCCGCCGCATCCGTGTAGTGGTATTGTGCCGGCAACCAGCCCCAGCGGCGCCGGCAGGCCGGCAGGCTGAAGGAGAGCCGAAAGCCCTCCCTCTTGAGCACGCTGCTCACCTGCGATCTGACGATGCGAGTCAAGACGAAGGCCGTCCAGCCCACCTCGGCAGCGGGCTGGCTGAAGGATGAAGTGGAAGTCATCTCTGCCTCCAGTGCTCCATGAGCGCCAAGACATCTGAGATATAGGCCGCCGGGACATTGTTATCTGCCGCCGGCGCATACACTGGCAGGATCTGTTCGACGGTCAGCAGCCCCCGCGGGAAATACTCCCGCGTCAACAAGGCCGCGAAGTCGGTGTAGCTGGCCTGCCAGCTCGGGTACCAGCGGTATCCTCCGAGACATCGGGACCAGGACGGCGTACAGCGAATGTTGCCGAGGGAGTGGGTGGCGCGCGCCACTCCCAGGGTGCCGAAATGCGACTCGTGCCAGAAGATGGCTAAGGCAAATGCCGGATTGATGCCGGCCTGCACCATGACGTCATAAAGGATGTCCCCCGTGCCACAGGCCGGACTGCCTGCGGCACACAGCAGCCGATCGACCTGCGCCCGCCCAATCGTGGGCGGTCCCTGTACGCGGGAGATGCTGGCGGAGGTGCGAGGGATGCGCCCGGGGGTTTGGGGGCCTCTCGGAGCGGGAGCGCTGGCGCCAGCCAGACCCAGCCGATCAGGCCCGCTGAGGACCAGCGCCAGCAGCCCCCACAACAGCAGGAAGCCGCTGACCAGGAAGAACAGGCGTTTCATCTCGACACTCCTTCTCCCGCTATATCCAGGAGGCGAGCCAGAGCGCGCCGATCAGGAGCAAGGCCCCCACCAGCCAGAGCCGTTGCTGCCGCCACCAGGTCAGCAGCAGCCAGCCCCCGAGCAGAGCGCCGGCGACCAGTTCATCGAGGCCCCAGGCCAGCCATGATGGCGGCGGCTGCCAGCCCTTTGCCAGGGCCAGCCCGTTGACGACCAGCGCCAGCACCCAGAGCAGCACGCTCCAGCTTCCACTGACGCTGATCCCGCGCTTGCTCCAGGGGCACCCGTCGACAGGAACCGACGCCCTTGGGCGGGTCTGCACGCGCACGCCGGCGCCGACGCCCGACGGCGCTGGGGGGAGGGCCCGCTCTCCCTCCAGCCGGCCTGTCTCCTCCTCATACCAGAGCACCCCTGTGGGAAGCTCCATGAGCAGCCATCCGTCCTCCGTCGCACTGGTTGCTTCGGGGGACGGATGGCACACCACGTAGCCCTCTTGCTCTGGCTGCGGCCTGACCTGGCCACCCGCCGCTTCAATGACGTGGCGGGCTTCTGGAGTCAGTTCGTGCACCACATAGCTTGGGAACATGGGGTGAGGTTCTTGCATGAGACACCTCTTTGCTGAGGACCGACCCAGGGGAAATCTCCCCCAGGCATGGGACTGGGAAAGCCAAAGTGGATAGGCAGCTCAGGAGAGCGTGAGGGGTCGTCCTGGACGCCGCTTCATCAATCGCCGCAGCTCGGCCCGATACCGCCGCCGCGTCGAGGGCGGAAACCGCTCCAGGGCTTCATGCCACTCATGGAGCCCGCACAGCAATCCCCCCAGCACGATCATGCCGGTCCCTGCCACTCGCTGACGGCGACCTTGCTCAAACCAAAGCGGCGCGGTGTAGCGGTCGTACAATCGGCCTGCCGTCAGGTCCAGGACCTCCAGCGGCAAGATGGAGTCATGGCGCTCACACACAATCAGCTGGAGCAGGCGGCCAGCGGGCTGCAGATGCAGCCGCTGCCTCCAGTAATCGGATGAGCGGACCAACGTCAGCGCCTGCCACTCTCGCCCATCCATCTCGATCCAGTAGCGATGGTGGCCTCCCTCTGCAGGTCGGACCTGCAGCTGCAGCGACGGAGCCAGGCGCAGCAGCAGGCGGTCCACCAGCTTCCAACGCGAGGAACTCTGTGGCATACCTCTGCTCCTGGGGGAATGCTCGCGGGGCGTTCCAGCTCACCCCCTCTCAGAGGGGATGAGATCCTTAGATAATCCGACGTAAGGTGCTTTGCCCACCCTGTCCGGGGGCGGGCAGCTGCAGCCGCTCCACCGTGCTTTCGACCACCGTCACCGCGGCTTCGCCGATCTTGCCCTCAATCCGATTGAGGACCTCCTCCCTGCGTCGACGGAGGGCCATCTCTTCCTCTCGTTGCTGCCGCCGGATTTCCGCCTCATTGAAGGCTTCTTCAATGCGGATTTCCGCCCGGCTCAAAGCCTCGATGGCTTCCTCTTTCTTGGCCTGTTGCGCCAGGAATTTCTCCAGTGTCTGGCGGGAGTAGATCGCCATGAACACGGCTGCCGCCACATCGAAGAGCGAGGGGGCGATCGAGCGGAAGAGGATCATCGCCTGCTCTGCCGGCCTCACCCCTCCCGGAGCGAGCGCGGAGAGCAGCCAGTATTGCGTGTAGGTACCGCCGACCGCGAAGAGGATAAACAGACTGATTGCCGCAAAGAGCAGCCAGACCATCCGCCGCTCCTGCTGCGTCCGTCCAATCGCACGGGCAATCGCCAGCACCAGGGCGGCAAACGCCTCTTCCACGAAGATCGCCATCAGGTAGACGCCCACCACTTCCGCATCCGCTCGCCACGGCCCGACAATGGCCGCCGCAATGGCAAGACCGATACAGCCGGCCAACAGCACACTGCCAACGGTGAACAGGAGCATGAACAGCAGCACGACCGCTCGCACCAGGAGCGGCTCGTGGTCTTCGTCAAAGGTCTCAATGAGGCGCTCCATCCGGTCCCGCCGACTCAGCGGTTCCTCTTGCTGGGACTCTGGGTCATTGAACTGCTCCGCTCTGCGCTGGCGCGCGACTCGTTGCCACCAGGAAGCCATCCATCTGAGCCAACGCCTCATGGTTCTTTCTCCTTCCGATAAGAGAGGGGCTTTCGACTCCATCTTGGGGAAAAAAGCCACACAACAGGGGCGACTCCGACCGCCCAGGGGAGGAGAGACGCCCCTTTCCACTCACACCCCGCTCACACCCCGCTCGGAATGCGCTCAGACTCCACTCACATTCCTCATCGGCTCTGGTGAGCGCGTTGATGCGCATTCATGCACCTCTCTGCTATGAAGCAGGAGTCTGCGCAGAGCCTGTTTTCGCTGCGCGGCGCCGCTCTTTGTTGGCCTTGCGCTGTGCGGCCAACAGGAGTCGCTCGGCATTCGACTCGGCGCGCTGGATGCGCTTGACCACGATCGCCTTAATGTCAATGAACACCTTCTCCATGTAGGGCGATTGCGCCCGGTCAATGCGCTGATCCATCTCATCCCGCAAATCGCGAAGCAGTTGCAGGTCCTCTGCCGAAATCATCGTATGTACCTCCTCTGAAGATAGATCCTTTCCTTGGGAGAGCAAGGAAGGAGAGCACTCTGATTGGTCAATCCTAGACCGGACCGGCTGGCTCCCTGCTGGCGGTGACCCGTCCCTCCCTGCCGCTGCGTCGCGTCAGAGGCGACCACCGCCAGCCGGCAACCAGCCCTGCCAGGTCAGGAACTCGCTTCAGTGTCCTGCTCTCCTGGTTTTCTTGCCAGAGCACGCGCCAGCTCCGTCAGCTCCTCCTGGATGTCAGCGCTCATCGCCCGTTCGGTCGCCGAGACCTGGCGATCAAACCGGACCAGCGTGACCACCATGCCAATCACGCTCACCACTGCGCCTACGAGAACAATCGCCAGCATGACCGAGAGCACCATGTCAAGCATAGCTGTTCGTCTCCTCTTTTTCAGCAATTCCTTCCGGCCATCGTCTCATCCCCCCAGGAGCCCCAGCCTGGCCGCACAGGCCAGGCAGAGGATTTTCCTCGGCGGGGGTTCGTCGATCAGTTCGAAGGCA
>NZ_JADGIA010000299.1 GCF_019683635.1 Thermogemmatispora sp.
AGATCAACGCTCCCCCGCAAGGGGAGGTCCGTTTACGCGCTGAAATGATGGCAGGCGTGACCCGATGGACCGCTTGACGTTGCCTTTTCCTGCCGGTATACTGATCACATTGGGGTGGAGGCGGCTCTCCTGCATCCCTTCAGCTTTTCGTCTCCCATCAACCCTGTCCGTGCGTGGGAATGTCCCCCTTCAGCTCGTGAGTAAGCAAGTCGAGCTGAGTCAGACCAGCTAAGCAGTCATGAGATCGGCAAGCATCAGGGCTGAAGCAGCCCCGCAGAACAGCACGCCAACAGGATCAGGGAAAGGGAGGCGATCAGCACGCCCGGTCCGGGGAGAGAGGCACCGGCCATAGTGCCCAGGCGGCTTGCCGTCTGTCTGAATGAACGGACATTACGGCGCTTTTGTCGTCATCTTCTGATACTGTTTGAGGGAAAGGAGGCGGCGCTTTTCCCCAGATTCCTGGCGGGGGTTGCTGCGCCGCAGGTCCAATGACGAGGAAAGAGAGCGAAAAGGACACCGAACGTCCGCACTACTATTCTCAGTTCTGGCTCGATGTCGCCGCCGGACGCCGGGTGATCGGCAGCTCCAAGACCACCGAGGAGAGCGAGACGGGTGAGCGGGGCGAACGCGACTCCCAGGAGTCAGGGGCAGCACGAAAGTCGGCTCGCGGCAGCCACACGTCCAGTAGCGAAAGCCGCGAGCGTGAGGAGCCTCGCGTTTCTCAGGCGGAAACGTTGACAGCCAAGGCCCTCCAGCCCGAGGTCGCGGCGCCCGCAGCTCCTCCTGCGACGGCTTCCTCCGAGGAAATTACCGCCCCCGAGGAGGAGATCCCGATCGCTGAGGAGGAAGAGGAGAGCGTGGAGACCGACCTTGAGGATGAGGAGCTGCTAGAGGAAGAGTCTCTGGAAGCCATTCCAGAGGAGGAGGAATACGAGGAAGAGGAGGAGCTAGAGCCGGACTTCGAGGAAGAGGAGGAGGAGTTTTTCGAGGACGAGGAAGAGGAGGAGGATGAGGACCTCTGGCCCGGCGGCAAAGGGAAGAAGAAGCAGCCAAAACCCGGTCGTCAGTCTAAGCCCGTGAAGCGCTCAAAACGCGAGACGCGTCGCGGTTACTAGGCAGACTACGATGATGTGCTGCGCTGGATGCCAGTCGGACTGGAGCAGCAGCTGACAGGAAAAACTGTTGATCAGCCTCTGTGTCTTGGGTGAACTTGTCCACTGCTGTCTCAGTCCGATCCCAGCCAGGAAAAGCCAGGAGCCAATTTTTCTGCTCCTGGCCTTTTTGTTGATCAATAGTCGCTGCGACTATCCCGGGCCGCCAGCGCTCGCCGAGCAGCCGCTGCTCAACCCTCGGTTTCCTTCAGGTCAGTCATCTCAGGGATAGATGCCGCGAATCTGAGTGGCCTCAGCCACTCGTGAGATGGCCAGCATATTGGCCGCCAGACGCAGGTCACAATGGAATTGCTCCGCTTTTTCAGCCACCGCCGTAAAGGCCCGATTCATAATGATCTCTAGCTTCTGAGTGATTTCTTCGACTCCCCAGAAAAAGCTCTGGAGATCCTGGACCCACTCGAAGTAGCTGACTGTGACGCCGCCGGCATTGGCCAGAATATCCGGGATGACAATGACGCCCCTGCGCCCGAGAATCCTGTCCGCCTGGGGCGTTGTCGGCCCGTTGGCGGCCTCAGCAATGATCTGGGCCTGGATACGACCGGCATTCGCCTCGGTGATGACCCCTTCGGTGGCCGCCGGGATCAGGATATCACAAGGAACTTCCAAGACCTCCTGGGGACTGATCTGCTGAGCCGACGGGAAACCAACAACGCTGCCCCTCTCCTGCTTATGCCGGAGCACGGCGGCAGGGTCCAGTCCGGCCTCATTGTAGATGCCCCCCCGGGTATCGCTGACCGCTACGATCTTGCAGCCCTCGTGATGGAACAGACGAGCAGCAATGGAGCCGGCGTTGCCAAATCCCTGAATGCTGACGCGCGCCCCTCGCAGCGGCATGCCAATCCGGCGCGCCGCCTGACGTGTGACGAAGAGCACCCCCATTGCTGTGGCGTCATTGCGCCCCTCACTCCCCCCAATGGAGAGTGGCTTGCCAGTGACAACGGCGGGAATGGAAAAGCCCTCGTGCATTGAGTAGGTGTCCATAATCCAGGCCATGACCTGGGGGTTGGTGTTGACATCGGGCGCGGGGATATCGCTGTGAGGGCCGATGATGATCGAGATTTCAGTCGCATAGCGGCGCGTCAGCCGCTCCAGCTCACCTGGACTCATGGCCTTGGGATCGCAGATGACCCCCCCCTTGGCTCCACCATAGGGAATGCCCACCACTGCGCACTTCCAGGTCATCCACATGGCCAGTGCCTTGACCTCGTCCAGGGTCACATCAGGACTGTAGCGAATGCCACCTTTGGCAGGCCCGCGATTCACGTTGTGCTGTACGCGATAGCCGGTAAAGGTCTTGATCCGGCCATCATCCAGGCGTACAGGGAAGTTGACTGTCAGCTCGCGCTTGGGCTTGCGCAGAATCTCTCGCATATCCTCCGAGAGATTGAGCCGATCGGCAGCCTCCTCAAACTGCTGAACAGCCATTTCATAGGGATTAATACGGGTCTCGCGAGAGGACTTCACGTCGTTGTGCAGGTCCACGTTCTTGCTCCTTTTTCCGTATTTTGCAGCTGAGAGCAGCTGATGCAGCCAGGGATCAAGAATCGCCCAGCCAGCTTGCCTGCCTGCTCTGACCCAGCAGGCAGGTCCGGCTGCCAGAGCCGGTCAAGCCCGCTCAGGCTGTGGGCGTCTCATCAAGCTTGGCGCGCAAGAGTTGCTGGACAAGATCGGCTTTGGCCTGACCACGAGTGCGCTTCATGATCTGGCCGACCAGATACTGGGCGGCATTGGTCTTACCTGAGCGATAATCGGCCACGATCTTAGGGTTCGCCTCAATGACTTCAACGATGATACGCTCCAAGGCTTGCGGATCAGTAATCGGTGGCTGGATGCCTTTGCGCACCACAATGGTCTCTGGCAGCTCACCGCTGACGAAGGCTTCATCGAGAACCTCCTTCGCCTGCTTGCCAGTGATGCGCTGACGATCGAGCAGATCGAGCAGATTCACCAGCGCCTCCGGCTTCAGCGGGCAAGCTGCAGGGGCGATATCATGCGCATGGAGCAAGCGGACAACCTCGCTCAGGAGCCAGTTGCTGGCTGCACGGGCTCTGGTCTGGCGATCCTGGACCTGGGAAGAAAGAGCCATTACCTGATCGAAGTAGTCGCCCAGGGCCTTCTCTTCTGTGAGGATATCAGCATCCTGAGCCGAGAGGCCGTAGTCGCGCTGATATCGCAGCCGGCGCGCATCAGGCAGCTCTGGCAGGCGTGCGCGCAGTTCTTCCACCCAGTCACGACTGATCACCAGCGGCGGCAGATCTGGCTCAGGGAAGTAGCGATAGTCATGAGCATACTCTTTGCTACGCTGCGGCACCGTCACGCCCCGACTCTCGTCCCAGCCACGCGTTTCCTGCTGAATAGTCCCGCCGGCTCGCAACACCTCAATCTGGCGATGAGCCTCATATTCGAGGGCCTGCTGCAGGGCCTTGAAACTATTCATGTTCTTGATCTCGGTCTTGACCCCTAGCGTCTGCTGTCCGCGGGGTCGGACCGAGATATTGGCATCGCAGCGCAGGCTGCCCTCCTCCATACGCCCCGAAGAGACTCCCAGGTAGACCAGAATCTCGCGCAGCTTCTGCATATAGAGCCGCGCCTCCTCGGGACTGCGCATGTCCGGCTCGCTAACGATTTCGATAAGGGGTGTACCGGCGCGGTTGACATCGACCAGGCTGTAACCATCTCGATGCAGCAGCTTGGCGGTATCTTCCTCCAGATGAACGCGCGTAATACCAATGCGCCGCACCTGCCCATCATGCTCAATCAGCAGATAGCCATTGCGACTGAGCGGGAGATCATACTGGGAAATCTGGTACCCCTTCATCAAGTCAGGATAGGGATAGTTCTTGCGGTCGAATTTGGAGTATTCAGGAATGCTGCAGTTGAGGGCCAGCGCCGTCATAATGGTGTAGGCCACAGCCTGCCGATTGATGACCGGCAACACGCCTGGCATCCCCATACAGACAGGGCAGACATGGGTGTTGGGGGCAGCATTGGCGTAGTCTGTGCTGCAGGAGCAGAACATCTTGCTCCGCGTGGTGAGCTGAGCATGCACTTCGAGACCGATGACAATCTCGAATTCGGCGGCAACTTCGGTATGAGCAGGTACAGCCATCTTTCCCAACCTTCCTGAAAGCTTCTTCAGCGTCACTGTCACCCGTTAGTCTAGCCCTTTCCCCTGGATTCGTCAA
>NZ_JADGIA010000078.1 GCF_019683635.1 Thermogemmatispora sp.
TGACCATCCGCGTTGATGCACGCTCTGCACTCCAGTGTGCAGAGGAAAGCTCATGCCCCCAAGAGCTGATTATTTCATCACGCTCTACCTCCTTTCTTAGATAATATATCTATCACATTTTTATTGAATAAATGCTATAGTACATCTTTACTTTTATTGCTTTCCATAGCTTCTGGCACCCTTATAAGGCGATTGTTTACCCAGGCGAGTGGGACAAGGAGGCCACAAATCCCTCTCATTGTGTACCATATTTTTTCAGCGGTGTGAAGTCTGTGCAGGGAAGAAAGCCAGGTTCTTCGGTCAAGCCCGGCAATGGGCGAGAGAGTGCCAGAGAAGCGGAATGAGGAGGGTCAGGGGTCCCAGCGTGGGTCGCGGCCTCACGGGCACAGCCAGCCTGGCGAAATCCTCATGATCAGGGGGGTCAGGCGCAGAGGAGAGGAAGCACCAAGCTGTCAGGCGTTTCGAGAGGCCAGGAGCGCACCACAGCCGTGTCCTTCTTGTCTGGAGGAACAGGCTGCAGCGCGCTCAGGTGATCAGGTCAGCGTCGGCTCAATTCCGACGAGGATTGCGTGGGCGATAATCCAGCGCCCCCTCAAAGGTCACCATAGTCACGAGAGAGGCATCGGAGAGGCGCGAGCGAATGCGCTCATCGATGGCCTGTAGGCCACGCGGATTGGCCGTGATCACCGTTGGATAGCGCAAATTATAACGATAGTTGAGCAACTGGAAGAGCTTCTCATTAGCCCAGGGTGAGCTTTGCTGTGCTCCCAGATCGTCGAGCACGAGCAGCTCCGCCTCGCGCATGCGTGCAAAGAGTTGATCATAGACCTCGGGCGCATCGGGGGCGAAGGCGGCGCGCAGATGGTCGAGCAGATCAGGCACTGTAGCGAAGAGCACAAGCGAGCCATTTTCCAGGCAGAGATTGGCAATTGCCGCCGCCAGGTGAGTTTTGCCGCAGCCGTTAGGTCCCACCAGCAGCAGCCAGCCATCAGGCTCACGCGCATACTCCAGCGCTGCCTGGTAAGCCTGCCGCACACCAGGCACCGTATAGTTAAAGGTTTTGAAGCTCTTATCACGGAAGGCTTCGAGATTCGACATGCTGCGGAGCTGTTGACGCCGGCGCTCCTTGAGATCGGCCTCTTTGCACTCGCAGGGAATGGGTTTGCCGAAATGCGGATGGCCAAAGGGCACATCCAGGCGCAGGTAGCCCGCCCCCTTGCACTTTGGGCAGACAGGGCGCTGGGAGCCAAAGGGAGCCGGCAACGTCGACTCGCTGGAGCTGGAGCCGATCGCTCCCAGCGGTCTTCCTCCTGCTTGCCGCTCTTGTCCTGGCGTTTGGCGAGCCTGACGCTGCCGCAGGCCCTCCTGCAGCTGCGCGAAGGCAGGGTTGGCGAGCGCATTGGGGCGCAAGGGCTGAGTAACCCGTTGCTGGCGCACAGGGCCAGGTGCGCCAGTCGGCGGGAGGGCCAGTCGATCACGCGGCAGTCCTGGGGACGAGACCGGTCCATCCGTCCGACGATGCAGTGCAACGCTCTCACTGGGCGTAGGCGAGCGCCTCGGTGAGGGCAGCCTGTTGGCCACAGTCGAGCGGGATAGAGCCGGGGGAGAAGTGGCCTCCAGCAGCTCCTGTTCGTCTTCCCAATCGCCGTAACGCATCCCTCCCTCATCGTCGTCCTCGTCCTCCTCCCACTCGTCGTCGGAGAGGGCATCGCCTCGCAAGGCCGGCACGTAATCATCGGCCCGATAGTAGTAGTCGCGCGCGCGCCGCGGAAGGGATGACGCCGGGACTTCCCGCCGCGCGCCATAGAGGTGATCGGTCTGCCGACCAGGCCGTCGGCTCGGGCGTGAGAGCGGCTCACCACCCTCCAGCGTCAGTGTATCGGTCAGGACATCGGCCCCAGGCACCTCTGTCACCTCGACGCGCCCGCGGGGCGAGCGCCCAGGGTGTGAGAGAGCCTGATTCAGACGAGCGGTTTGCTCGGGCAGAGGCAGGCGCGTCGCCTGCTCCTCGCGCGCGCGTGGCAGCGTTCCAGCCCGGCGAGCGCGCTGCTGAAGCAGTTGCTGCCGCCGTTGTTTGAGCATAATGTCATTCAAGCGTTCCATAGATTATCTGCCTTCCGTTTCCCAGCGCCTCAAGATCGCGCGAATATAACGCCAGTTACGTTTATTATGTTCTACTGCCTCGCGAAAAGCTGCCTCGATCCACTCAGGAGGATAGCGTTCAGCGGCATCGCGCAGCTCATCGGCAATCAGCGGAGAAAGAAGCCCTATATTCTGTTCGTACAAAACAAATATATTCGGACGCTCAATCTCAATGTGTAAATGCTGAGTTTGGCTGTGTCCAACGCGTGCCAGCGCCGCGGCAGCAGGAGCGGGCGAAGAGATGCTCTCCTGGCTCTGGCCCTGGCGCAGTCCATGCTCTGGCGCGGGGTGCTGTTGCCCGACATCGAGCAGGCGGACGGGGATCAGCTCACTGCCCTGCAGCTCAGCCACAATGCGCCGGCTGCGGGCCGTATTGAAGAAATACCAGCCAATGACCTCATCCTCAGAGCCATCATCACCGAGCACCTTGAGGTAGACGCGGAGAATCGTGCCGCGTGCTACTGCCTTTTCCAGGCCCTGGCGTACTCGTTCTTCCGGAGGGCGCGGATCGCCGCGCCGCTTCAGGCTCTTGAGCAGCACGCGATCGCCCAACAGCTCCGGTTCGCTCACACAGCGCGGCTCGCCGCGCTTCTGGGCCAGGAGCCAGAAGAGGTGCAGCGTCACTTTCAATTCCGCCACATCCTCGATCTCTGGCAGGAGCGACCTGAAGAAGACCTCCGGCACAGGGACATAGGGATTCTTGCCCGAAGGGAAGCCAGCAAAGGACGTCATAGCCATCCATCCAGAGATTACTCAGGAGGCGGAGAAAGCTCTAGATCACAGAAGCGGGTATGACTCGCCTGGAAGTAGAGGCTTACCTCGCCGACAGGACCATTGCGATGCTTGGCGACGATAATGTCCGCGATATTTTTACGCTCCGAGTCCGGGTTATAGACATCATCTCGATAAATAAACATCACCACATCGGCGTCTTGCTCAATGCTGTTGTGTACGACGAGGTCAGCGGCCACAAAATTGTGCAGACCAGCCACTGTCAGATCATAGACCTCAGCCTCACCGGCGGGCACAATGGCCTCCACGCGGTCCCAGATGACATCGCCCTCGCCGGCCTCCGCCGTTTGCAGAGCATGACCAGGGCCGGACCAGACTGCCGACGGCAGGGCGCGCGGGAGAGCCACCGCCTGCCCGGCGTCCAGCTCATCTAGACGCAGCCAGCCTGTACGAGTCAGAAAGCGATGATTGGCCGTTGCACGCAGCTGCTGGCCCCCCGCGGTCGTGAGGCGATAGACAGGTCGGCGCCCTGTGGCAAAAGCACGCGTTACCACCGCGGCCTCCAGACGCTGGGTTGCAGGATTCAGCGCCAGTACGCGGAAGCCCTGCCGTCCCACCAGTCGCTCGATCGGACAGCAGACCCCCTCGTCGGCCAGATAGACCGCGGTCTCTCCCGCCAGACAGCCACTCTCGCGCAGGTCCGAGAGCTGGGGCACCTTCGACTGGCGCGTTTCCACGGCTCGCGAGAGCTGGGCGAGCGCCAACACCGGCACATTCAGCTCGCGCGCCAGTGCTTTCAGCGTGCGGCTGATCTCCGAAATCTCCTGGACGCGGTTCTCGTTGCGTCGGGCGCTACCGCTGGTTGTCTGCATCAACTGCAGATAGTCGACAATAATCAGGTCGACACCCTGCTCCGCCTGCAGGCGTCGCGCCTTACTGCGCATCTCTGCTGTGGAAATGCTGGCCGTATCATCGATCCAGATCGGCGCCTCAGCCAGACGCTGCGTTGCCAGCATAATGCGCTCCCACTCCTCATCATCGATCCAACCGGTGCGCAGGCGTTGCTGATCGACCCCAGCCTCCATTGAGAGCAAACGCTGCACCAGCTGCTCTTTGCTCATCTCCAGGCTGAAGATGGCAACCGTCTGCTGGAAGCGCACAGCGGCATTATGAGCCATGCTCAGGGCCAGTGAGGTCTTACCCAGGGAAGGACGCGCTGCCAGGATAATCAGATCCGAGCGCTGTAACCCGCCGGTGAGGCGGTCGAGGTCGGAGAAGCCAGTAGGGACACCCACGATCGCCCCACGCCGCTCATGAAGCTGATCCAGCTTGTTCAAATACTCGGAAAGGATTTCGCTCAGGAGCGAGAAGTCCGAGCGCAGGCGCCGCCGCCCGATTTCAAAGATCAGGCGTTCGGCCTTATCGAGCGCCACATCGGCATCGCCCTCTTCGTAGGCGATGGCGGCGATCTGCCCAGCGGCATGGATCAGACGACGCAGGACCGCCGTGCGCTCGACAATGCGCCCATAGTATTCGATATTGCCACTGGTGGGCACCTGGTTGACCAGAGACGTGATGTAACTGGCGCCGCCAACCTCCTCCAGCTTCCCCTGACGCTCCAGCTCATCGCAGAGCGTAATAAAGTCCGCCGGCTCATGCCGCTCGTAGAACTGGAGCATCACCTCATAGATGGCGCGATGGGCGTCGCGATAAAAGTCCTCCGGGCGCAAAAAGTCAGCGACCTGGATGATCGCCTCTGGATCAATCAGGATACTGCCCAGGACGCCACACTCGGCCTCGATGTTCTGCGGTAACAGCTTCTCCACGTCCTGTCTCCAGCGTTCTCACGAATCTCCGCAGCCTGTCACCAGGCGATTTATGAACAACAGCAAAAGCGAACTAACAGCCCAAAACGATTATACCATATAATTCCGATTTATCACGCAGTAGACTCGATACATGCGCGTCGCAACAGCGCGCCAGGCGGATCAGAGCCGCCTCCACCTGACCTGCGCTCCAGCAGAGCAGAGGACTAGCCGAGCAACCGACGCGCCCTGGACCGAAGTCTGACCCCACCCAGGGTCAAGATTAGCGGGAAGGGAATCCCGTGTGTCTAAACAGTGTAGCGAATCTTGTGCCCGAAAGCAAACAGCAGGCTGGCAGTGGCTCTGTGGATATGTGGATATCCTCGGGGATACCTCACGCTTGCGACCCGCATATATAGCTGAGTTAATAAGCAGTTATCCCCCAGTTATCCACCGTCCAAGGGGAGTTATCCACAGTTATCCACCGCTATCCACAAACTTATCCACAAACTTATCCACATGGCCAGGTGGGCGAATCTTCCTATTCCCCAGAGGAAAGCTCACCCTGCGACGCCGTCCGTGGGGGAGGTTGGAAAGGGCTTGACCCGCAAGGGCCTGCAGGGTATCATAGCACCCAGAAATCAGCGCTCTTTATCCTGGCTGGTTGTTTGTCCGTCAGACAGCCCTGCCTGCTCACACTGGTACGGGACAGGGGGAGTGCTACCCTGTCAGTCAGTCAGTCAGTCAGTCAGCCAGCCAGCCGCGTCCAGCGCTGCCGCCGTCAACAGAACAGCCCACAGCAAGGAAGCAGCTGCGCTGTTGACTTGGGCCTCTGTGATTCCCAACAAGCGAACAAGCAGCAAGATCTGAAAAAGGAGCAGTATTCAGACCCCATGCCAAAGACGAGCAAGCGCGCAGCCACGAGAAGAGCGGAAAAGATCGCCCGCGCGCACGCGACCAAGCTGCCAGAAGCGCCTGCCCCCAAGAGGAAGGAGAAGCGCGGCCCTGGCTATACGCCTCCCAAACGGGGCCTGGCTCGCTACCCCTGGGCTATCACCCTGACGATCCTGATCATCGCTGCCGCCATCGGCGCTATGTACTATTACAAGATCGGTCCCTTCGCCCCACCGAAGCCACAACCGAAGACCGCCGCCGTTTCACCCTGCCTGAAGGTAGTCAAGCAGCTGACCGATAGCTCACCGGCGCCGACCGGGGCGGCGTTCAACAAGATCCAGCATACGTATAAAGCTCCGCCGGCGATGTCGATCAATACCAACAAGATTTATTGCGCCGGTATCAATACTAATCGCGGTCTGATCGTGGTGGAGCTTGATCCGAAGCTGGCCCCCGAGACAGTCAATAACTTCGTCTTTTTGGCCCAGCACCACTTTTACGATGGGCTGAAGTTCCATCGCGTGGTGCCGAATTACATCATCCAGACCGGCGACCCAAAGGGCGATGGCAGCGGGGGACCAGGCTATACGCTGCCCGCAGAGCCGGTGAAGGGTAACTATACCGCCGGGACAGTGGCCATGGCCAAGCCCGCCAGCGGCACTGCCAATAACGGCAGCCAGTTCTTTATCTGCGTCTCCGACCAACCGGCGAAGGAACTGACAAAATCGTATAATCTCTTTGGCCATGTGGTCCAGGGCATGGACGTCGTGAAGAAGATCCAGGGTCCGGGCGATCAACCTTCTCAGAAGAATATCACGCCTGATGTCATCACCCATCTGGTAGTGGTGACTGCTCCCTAAAGAAAGCAGGCTCTCCAAAGGCAGGCGGGCTGAGAAGAGAGGACTGGCCGTCTTTAAGGCGATCTGCCAGCCTCTGGCCAGCCCGCTTTGCTCTTGCACCGCTCGCCAGGCGCTTTCTTTGCCCGGCACGGGCCAGGACTGCTTCGGCTGAGGGAGCAAGTTGGGAGCCTGGTGGAATGCTATGAGCACGCTGCCCGGTAGCCGGCAGCGGCTCCTTGAGCAAGTGAAAGTGAGGATCTGCCAATAATGCCAGCAAAACGACGCTATAGTGCTCCGCCCGCCATGCAGATCGACCCGCATAAGACCTACTATGCGACGATCAGCACGACCAAGGGCGATATCCGCCTCCAGCTCTTTGCTTCTGAGGCCCCCTTGACAGTGAATAACTTCGTGGCCCTGGCCCGCGACGGCTTCTACGACGGGTTGACTTTTCATCGCGTCGTGCCCGGGTTCGTCATTCAGGGGGGTGATCCTCTCGGCAATGGCATGGGCGGCCCGGGCTACATGTTCCAAGATGAGCCGGTACGTCGCCCCTATAAGGCCGGCACTCTGGCTATGGCGAACGCTGGCCCCAATACGAACGGAAGCCAGTTCTTTATCTGCCTGGAGGACCAGCCGCGCCTCCCTCCAAACTACACGATTTTCGGCGAGACAGTCGCCGGCCTCGACGTGGTTCGCCGTATCCAGGTGGGCGACGTGATGCAGCGCGTGACGATCGAAGAGGCTTAGTCTCTCTCGCCTGAACACGCGCTCGCTTCTGCCCGACCTTTATCCTGTCTTTGTCCCCTGACAGGCAGGGCTGGCCGAACTCCGACCTGCGGGTCTGCGCTGCGATCACCCTGGTATGGGGTACCCCTTGCCACGGGCAGCACAAGGCTACGCCGGGTGGCTGGGTCAGCCCTGACTCTTGCCACACGCCGTGAGATGGCCCGCTTCCCCCCTTCACTACTTGCTGCCAGTTCTCCATCACCTCCGCCAGATTACGCTCCTCCCTTGATCAGTAGTTTTACTGATCTCCCCAACTGCGGCTACTATCTGGCCTTCTGCCTCTTGACAGCCAATATTAGCATGCCCTAATATCTTAGCAACGTAGTCGGATATTAGGTCTGCCTAATATCGAGGGACGCGAGATCGAGCGGGGCGCTGCTCCCGCTTTTGCTACCAGAGGAGTATGACCGGATGAGCAGACAGACTGAAGTGAGGCAGCCAGGACGAAGTTGGCTGTCGCTGCTGGCCTGGAACACGCGCGATATTTTGATTTTGGCGGCGATCAGCGTTGTCTTCGGCATCCTGCTGGGCGCCTTGCTTTATCCATACATGCTATCGGTGGTGCTCGGCCCAATCGTGGCCTGGGCCTGGATTGGACTCTATATTCTACCGGGCTTCTTCATCGCCTACGCTCTGCGCAGGCCGGGAGCGGCCTTTTTGATCGCGCTGCTCTACTGCTTTGTGACGCTGCCCATCTCGCCCTACGGACCATCGATCATGATCACGGGTATTCTCTACGCCTGCTCGGGCGAGATCAGTGTGGCACTTGGGACGCGCTACCGCCATTTCGGCCTGCCCTGGATGGCCTTGACAGGCTTTCTCGGCGGCTTTGTGATGCTGATTATCTATGCGATCTTCTATCCATCATCCTTCCAGCTCGCTCTCCCTGTGCTGATCGGGGTGATCGCCATTACAGTCGTGAGCAGCACGCTGAGCGGCATTCTGGCCAAGTATCTGGGTGATGCCGCGGCTCGTACCGGTGTGCTGGCCGGCACGATCCGCCGGGAACAAGATGAAATCTGATGCTCCGCCGTGGCCCAGGGGGGAAGATTGTAGCCTATGGCTCT
Organism: Thermogemmatispora sp.; assembly: GCF_019683635.1. GTDB lineage: Bacteria > Chloroflexota > Ktedonobacteria > Ktedonobacterales > Ktedonobacteraceae > Thermogemmatispora. The sequence goes on from NZ_JADGIA010000078.1 coordinate 8,269, forward strand.
CCCTGTTGCGCCCAATCAGCGCTACCTCAGCCTCTCGCAGGGGTTGGTCAACGTCGACCAGCCCCTGTCTCCACCCCAGTTGCAGCAGTGGCTGGTCGAAAAAGTCGCCAGAGAGGTAAGACAGACGCTGAGAGAGGAGAACGGAAATAATGAGTGAGACAAGGACGGCTCTCATTGAGATCGAAGATCTGACGGTCAAGTATCCTGGGCGGCGGATGCCAGCGCTGGAGCATCTTCAGCTCCAACTGCGCGCCGGTGAGACGCTGCTGCTACTGGGTCCTTCGGGTAGTGGCAAGAGTACCCTGGCGCTCACGCTCAACGGGCTGATTCCTCACAGCATTGGCAAGCTGCAGAGCGGTCACGTGCGTGTGGCCGGCCTCGATACGCGGCAGACGACGGTTGCTGCTCTGGCGCAGCGGGTGGGCATTCTTTTCCAGGACCCGGAGGCCCAGTTTGTGATGTTTACAGTGGAGGATGAGATCGCTTTCGGCCTGGAAAATCTTTGCTTCTCGCCCGACGAGATGGAGCGGCGTATCAGCGAAAGTCTGCGCCTGGTCGGGCTGACAGAGCTGCGCTATCGCCGTGTTGAGCAGCTCTCAGGTGGGGAGAAGCAGCGGGTAGCGCTGGCGGCTCTGTTGGCACTTGAGCCGGAGATCCTGGTTTTCGATGAGCCGACTGCGAATCTTGATCCCCAGGGAACACGCGAGGTTTTTGATCTGCTGCGCCGCTGCAAGGAGACAGGTCGCTATACGATTGTGTTGATTGAGCATCGCCTCGACGAGCTAATGGATCTGGTAGAGCGCATGGTGGTGTTGGACAAACGAGGCGAAGTGGTCATTGATGGAACACCGCGCGAGGTCTTACGTGCGCATCTGTCAACGCTCCAGGAGCTGGGGGTCTGGGTGCCCCAGGTAGCCAGACTGGCCCATGCTCTCCAGCAACATGGCTGGCCGCTTGAGCCGTTCCCTCTCACTCTGAGTGAGGCCGTGGAGGCGTTGAAGGAGAGGCGACCGCTCAGCGCTGGCCGCCAGGCTTCATCGGCACTCCCCAGCCTCGTTTCCGTTCACAACACTGGCCGCCAGAGATCCCCAGCCTCGCCTCCGATCAAGCCTGACCCTGGCCGAGAGGAGGCAGCGATTGAGGTCTGCTCGCTTTCCTACCGTGCCGCCGGGCGACAGGTGCTGCAGGACATCTCGCTGGCTATTCCGCGTGGGGCCTTTCTGGCGCTGGTCGGGGCCAATGGTGCTGGCAAGACCACCCTGGCTCAGCACCTGATCGGCGTTCTTCAGCCACCTCGGGGCTGCGTCCATTTGCTGGGCCGTGACATTACAACGATTTCAGCCCGCGAGCTGACGCGCCATGTTGGCTACGTCTTCCAGAATCCCGAACACCAGTTTATTACCGAGGCGGTCGAGGATGAGGTAGCCTATGGGCTGCGCGTCATGGGTCTGCCAGCGACGGAGGTTCAGGGGCGTACACACGCGCTGCTGGAACGCTTCAACCTGCTCCCCCTGGCGCGGGCCAATCCTTTTACGCTGAGCCACGGCGAGAAGCGGCGCCTGAGCGTGGCCACCATGCTGGCGATGGGGCAGGAGATCCTTATCCTTGATGAGCCAACCTTCGGTCAGGATGAGTACAATGCGACTGCCCTGCTGGAATTGCTCTGGCAGCTTCATAGTGAGGGACGGACAGTTGTGATTATCACGCATGATATGTCGCTGGTGGCCACTTACGCCCAGTATGTGGCAGTCATGAATCATGGCAGGCTGCTCTTCTACGGGACGCCAGCGGCCCTCTTTGCCCGCGAGGAGCTGCTGGCTGAGGCGCGTCTGATGCTGCCTCCGCTGGCACAGCTAGCGCGCCGGCTCGGCTGGTCAGATCTGCTCACGCTAGAGGAGCTATGCGAGCGCTGTCTCCAGGATAGCTCTCTGGGGCTGTCGGAGCCGCTGGCCGCTGCTGATGATGCGGCCCCTGTGGAAGGGGGGAGAACATGCAAGTGATCTATCAAGAGGGCGAGTCGCTGTTGCACCGCCTGAACCCGCTGAGCAAGGTTGTGGCAGTAGTGCCTGTGCTGCTTTTTGTGGCGCTCACTACCGATCCCTGGCTGCCGCTGGCCTTCATAGCGCTGGCCAGCGCCGTGATCGTGGGTCCGGCGCGCATCGCTCCAGGGACCTTCTGGCGCCTTCAGGCCCCACTCACTATCAGTTTGCTGGTCTTTATGATCCTTTATCCTTTTATGGTGCGCGCCGAGCTGTTCGATCGCACGCCTGTGGTGCTGCGGCTAGGCCCGCTGCTGCTTTACCAGGGGGCCGTGCTGGCCGGGACGGCTGCCGTTCTGCGCGTCTATGCCATGTTCTTGCTCTCGCTGATCTTCATGCTCACCACCGATATCAGCGATTTTATCCGGGCAATGGTCCAGCAGTGGCGCTTTCCTTACCGGTTTGGCTACGGTATCCTGGCCGCCTTTCACTTTATGCCCCTGCTCCAGGAAGAATTTCGCCTGATTCAGGCGGCGCATCGTATCCGCGGGATCGAGACACATGGCGGGGTCAGGGTCCATGTCGAGCGCCTGCGCCGCTATTTGATTCCGCTATTAACCAGCGCTATTCGGCGGGCAGAGCGGACCGCGCTGGCGATGGAGAGCCGGGCCTTTGGCGCCCTGAAACAGCGCTCCTATTTCCGGCGTTTTCGCTTCAGTCGCACTGATTACCTGTTTATTCTCTGCTTCTGGCTGCTCTGCCTGCTGGTAATCGCCCTGTTCTGGCTGAATGGCTGGATGGGGCCGCTCTCCTTTACGAAGGAGCTATAAGCCATGAGCAACATCAGGACTGTGAGGAGTATTCGGTGTGGTAGAACGCATCTTCTGTGCCCAGCTCTCTGAGGAGCGCCAGGTGCCCATTCATGGCCTGGCGCCGCTGGCAAGGATCTGGGTGCTGGTGGAATATACAGGAGCCTGGGAGCGCTCAGCAGTGCTCTTCAATGATCTGCCAGAGCCGGCCCAGCGCTGGCTGGCAGAGGTTGCCCTGAGCTATGAAACCAGGCAGAGTATGGCGGTCTTTATCAGACGTGGGCCACGCAGCAGCGGACCGCTGCGCTGCTTCGTGGCGATTACCCGGCCCGAGCGCCAGGCACTCTACGCTTTTCAGCTCGCCAGCTACGAGGAGCTGCCACAGCTTCCGCTCACCGAGCTAGAGCAGGGGGTGCCCGACTACGACAGCTATCTGAGCGCCGAGCCACTCTATCTGGTCTGTACCCACGGCAAACACGATCAGTGCTGCGCCAAATTCGGTATGCCCATCTATCGGGAGGCAGCCCGTCTGGCCAGTGAACAGGTCTGGCAATGCAGCCACATCGGGGGCGACCAGTTTGCCGCCAATCTGGTCTGTCTGCCGCACGGCATCTACTATAGTCGCGTCAAGGTGCCCGAGGTGGCAGCCATTCTGGAGGCCGACCGCCAGGGAAAGCTCTACCTGGAGAAATGCCGAGGGCGTGTAGTCTATCCTCAACCTGTCCAGGCCGCCGAACATTACCTGCGGCAGCGCACGGGCCACCAGGAGCTAGAGGCGTTCGTTCTTTTAAAGGCGCGTCAGGAAGGAGCTTATCACCAGGTGCTCTTCCGCTCGCGCATGGACGGCACCTTGCATAGTCTGCGCCTGGTGGAGCAGAACCATCCACTCGCCGCCGTTGAGGGCTGCCGCTGCAATCTGAGTGGCAAACTGCTGCGGCAAGAGTACTGCCTGCTTGAGCACCGGATCTATGTGCCGCAAGCGTCGCAGGCAGTCGTCGGCTAATCAGCCAGACAACTGCACACCCTCTCTCTCACTCAGCTCTCTCGGAACTCCTTCCTCTCTTCCCTCGCCACCAGCCTGGGACGGGCCCAGTGGCCGAGGGGAGGGAGGAAGGGAGGGAGCGAGAGAGGACACGCCCACCCCTGGCAGAACCAGAAAATGAGGCTGGCCCCTTGCCTCTGAAAGGACCAGCCTCACTGCCTCTTTCTTGCTTTCCAAACTGTTCTTCCCAGGCTTCAACGCATCTTAGCTATAGCCCACGTAGTAAGGATGACGGCGCGTTGCCAACCAGGCCCCAAAGAGAGCGGCCAGTCCCTCCAGCAGGCCGAGTAAGAGCATAAAGATGATGGTGACCACAATTCCGCCAACGACGCCGCCAAAGGTCACATTGCCGCTGGCGGGGGCATTGCTGGGGAAGCCAGGGATATAGCGCGGCAAAAAGATCGCTCCCAGATAATAGAGCACGCCCGCCACCAGGCCCGCCAGAAAGCCCAGGCTCCGCTGGACCGCCAGCTTGCCGACGATAAAGCCCGCCACGGCACAGATTACCAGGCTGATGAAGATAACCAGGCCGCAGAGGGTCGTGATCGAGACCGCCAGCTGATAGGCATTCTGACTGGCGAGTCGCTCTGCATTGGAGAAGAGCGAGGCATTCCAGAGAACAAAGGCGATATTCTCGGCAGCACAGAGGAGTCCAGCCACCACTCCCACGATCAGCGTTGGCAGCAGACGGCCCCTGGGTAGCTCCGGCTCGCTCGGCTCCTCGCGCTGGTGCAGGCGACGGCGCTCCTCGCGTTCCTCCTCATCCTCGCTTTGGTCTGGCAAAGGTGCGATATGATGGCGATGCCGACTGTGACCCTCCCCTTCCTCATCCCGATCCCACTCATCATTCTCGTGCTGGTGTAAAGGATAGCGCTGCTCCGACTCGTTCATTAACGGCCTACTCCCTTTTTGACTGATCGATCCTCATTTGCTGGTTGTTTGAGGATTGGCATCGGGAATGCGGGCAAAGACCGCCGGATAGGTATTGATCACCTGCCACTTATTGATGGGCCAGTAGACTGCAATGGCCTTGCCAACGATATAATTGCGCGGAACCACGCCCCAATTGCGCGAATCGTCGCTATCGGGGCGGTTATCGCCCATCACAAAGTACTGATCTTTGCCCAACCTCCAGATATTGGCGATGGTATTGTAGGGGGCCTTGATATACGGTTCATTGAGCAGGACGCCATTGACCCAGACATGGGTACTATCCGTCCGAATGACATCACCGGGAATGCCAATAATGCGCTTGATAAAGTCCTGGCGTGTATCCAGTGGCCAATGAAAGACAATCACATCCCCACGCTCAGGCGGATGAAACAGATAGGCCAGCTTGTTGACAATGACATTCTCGCCATCGACCAGCGTAGGCTGCATGCTCACATTTTCCACCTGGTAGTTTTGGATGGCAAGGCGCGTTGCCAGGAAGAGGATCAGCGCCAGGGCAATGACCTCTAGAATATCTCGGGCAAGATGTGCTCGTTTCAAGACCGTTACCTCGCCTGTTCCGATCACTGCATGCGGGAGAACCAGCGCCGGCTTGTGCGCTCGCTCGTTACGCGCTTGCCATTGCCTGGTCGGACGCCTCAGTCAGCTAAGCTGGCACCAGGTCAGGCCGGTTTGGTTCCCCGGCAGAAGCTGGCTCCTGTACTCTATCACTCTGTCTGGGCACATTATAGCGAAAGATCGGCAGCGGCCCCCACCTTACCCCTTGACCAGAGGAGAAAGCAGCCCAATGGTACCAGCTTGCTCGTCTGCCAGAAACCCCACAAGGGCCGCCGACAGCCCACACCGCCGTTGTACCCTCCTCACGCCTGCCCCACACACCCAGGACCGGGCCTATCACTCAAACACCCTGCAGCACAGGGAAAGGAGTCTGACCTGACCTCTAAGCCTCACTTTGGCCTGACAGAGCCACTGTCTCGCTCTCGTCCGCAGACAGCGCCTCAGCTCAGTCGAGATCTCGCTGGCGACTGCGCGAAGGAGAGACAGCAGGCAGACAAGGCAGACTCCTCTCCTGCTCTTACTGAGAAGCGGGCTGAACTGGGATCAGCGAGGCGCCCCCACTGGCTCGACTATCCTCCTGCCTGGTTAGCCTGCGCTCTTCAGCCTTCCTATGATAGCACGGGTTGCAGACTCTTACCAGCTGCGTACAATGAGGTGCCCGGCGGCTACAGCATGGACAATATCGGCTCGGCTCACAATACCAACCAGACGGCCATTTTCAACGACGGGGACACGCTTGATCTTGCGTTCGGAGAGCAAAGCGGCAATCTCTTCCAGGGGAGTTTCCTCGGAGACAACAATCAGCTCGTGGCTCATGATGTCGGCGACGCGCAAGCCTTCACGATTGACCTTGCTGATGATATCGGCCTCCGTGACCATGCCGATCAGCCTGCCGTCTTCATCGACAACCGGTGCGCCACTGATGCGCTTTTGATCCAGTAGCCGGGCTGCTTCCTGAGCACTCGCCTCGGGTCGAATGGTGTAAACCGTGCGAGTCATGATGTCTCTGGCGATCATTGAGCACTCTCCTCTGCTGCTCTGCTGACAAAACGATGCACGCGAACGGGAAGACGCTCCCTCGCCCAACGCAGAAGGGATGGCGGCGATACCACAACGTATCAGCGTCTCCCCTCACTGATGATAAGCCAAGATGCTGACGCGATGCTAACAAAAGGCTGAGTAGCAGCAAGGTTCTTTTGCCCACCGCACTGGCGGCAAGGCAGACGAGCACAACACAACAGCGCCTGACAGGCAGGAAGCAGAGCTGAGACGGCCTGGCCAGACCCTCTTCCACGGCGAGCGCAGTCCAGGTCGAAACGGACAGCGTCCTGAAGCCAGGCGACCGCCAGCGGCGGAGACTGCCCGCCCCTTCTGTCTCGCCAGGCCCGATGGACGAATCATAAGGCTGAGGCCCAGGCCGGAGCTGTCAACCTGGCCGTTTTGATTGGTTGATCGATTGATTGGCGGCCTGCCATAGCTCAATGAGCCGGGCTAGCCGGCCCCTCGTCGTCTGCGCCCTACCTGGTTCCCCTGGCTGATCCCCCGCTGATACATTACCATACCGGGCGGCAGAGAAGCGAGGGTCTCTGCACCTGCCCCCGTGTGGGCAGATCCTGATAGCAATCAGGCGGCTACCAGCGGAAGCCCTCATAGAGCTTGACGAGATGCCGGGCGTAGTCGCGCCAGCCAGCGACAGCTTCTAGCCGCGGTTCGGCACAGGCTGTACGTAGCAGATCCTGGACCAAGCTCGAACGTACCTCTCCCAGCGCTCGCTCCAGGTCCGCTTCATCAGCGGCATGGTAGAATACCACGGCCTGGGAGGCTGGTAGATCGGCGAAAGAGGGGAGCGCAGGGGCTACGACAGCTCGACCGTAGGAGAGGGCCAGCAGCGCTAACTCAACATTGCCTGCCCGCAGGTGCGAGCGCTGTGGCAGAACCACAGCATCGGCAGCGCCCAGATAGAGCGGAATATCTTCATCGAGCGGTGGCCGGAGAAAGAGATGTAACATGTGCATACGCGCTGCCAGACGCAAAAGTCGTGTGGGGCGAGGACGGTCAGCCGGGGTTCCCACAAGCAGCAGGTGCGGCCCTTGGGAGACATCGCCTGGCACGGGCATGAGCTTTTCCCAGAGGCGGCGAAAGCTCTCACAGAGGCTGAGAACCTCTTCCTCACTGTGCCAGCTGGCAAAGCAGAGATAGACATAGGGAACGGAGGCCGGAATCCCAAGACGACGATAGGCTTCGACCCGCGGCAGGGGCGCGGCATAGTAGCCGCGAAAGCCAGCAGGGGGAAGGCTCTGGGTCCGCTTCTGGAGAGACCGCTCAGGATAGAAATCTTCGATGCGCTGGGTGGGGACCAGGATGGCCTGAGCCTGACGCAGCAGGTAGCGCTCTAGCCAGCGCCGCAGCAGTGGGCGGAAACCGCGTGCGCTATGCCACCAGCCCCCACTGTCGGCAACGACCAGCGGTAACCCCAGGCGGCGCGCGAGCCAGAGGCGCAGCAGCAGATTGAGGCCGCGCCGCAATGGCAGGCACCAGGCCCCTGGACGCTGCAGCTGCACGATGCCACAAGCCTGACCATCCAGGCCGCGGTGACGCCAGAGCCAGGTCAGGGAAAGATTGGCCCGCTCGACCTGGCAGGCCAAACCCTCGCGCCGCAGCGCCTGCGCTAACAAGAGGGTGGCTGCTTCACACTGCGGCGCCATGACCAGCAATACCGCCAGGCTGCCTTCTTGGGGCAGCGGACGCCAGAGCAAGCTCAGGCGTTGCTGGAAGCGTCCCCAGCAGCGCACGCTTTCCATCGTCAGATACAGGTGCTGCGCCGATGTACCACGCGCGATCAGCAAATGGGGCTGCTCCCAAAGCCAGAGGCGCGCGAGATGCCTCAGATCAGTGAGTAAGGCTCTCCAGGAAAGGCAGGCGTTGCGCTCCTCGGCCCGCTGCGCGAGAGCAGCGCTCAGTTCCATGAGCACCTCAGAACGACCCTGCCAGTAAGCATGGCCGATAAAAAAGGTGCGGCAGAGGCGGGCGGCATGGGCCCGATGGGCCACGAGGGCCCGCGGCTCATACCAGAGCGCATAGCCGGCAGCATGGAGCCGCCGGCAGAGATCTTCTACGCCCAGCCGCGTTGGAACCGCCAGACGCTTGTCGAGCAGCGGCGAGAAGCCTCCAACCGCTCGCAGGGCGGCGACCTTCACAGAAAAGCAGCAGCTGCCCAAACTCTGAGGGGCCTTCAGCTGCTGGCGCTCGCCCGCAGGAGCAAAATAGCCGAGCACGGGCAGTAGCTCATCGGTCAGCCAGTAGGGACGAGGCGCCTCCCAATAGAGTTCAACCCGCCCGCCGACGGCATCAGCGCCCGTCTCGACATACGCCTGCAGCAGATACTCCAGGAAGCGCGGCGAGGCGAGGGCGTCGTCGTCGAGGAAAACGGCAATCTCCCCTCGCGCGACCTGGAGCGCCGCATTGCGCGCATAGGCCAGACCATTGCGCCGCTCGATCAGACAGCGCACCTGCCAGTCGCGCTCATCTGGCGCCCGCGCCTGCAGGTAGCGCTGCAGCACAGCAGGTGTGCCATCTCGCGAGCCATTGTCGACCACAATCACCTCGTAGAGATGGCGCGCCAGCGTCTGACGCCGCAGGCTGGCCAGCGCCGAGAGCACGAGATTGCATCGGTTATAGGTACAGAGAATGACGCTCAGTTGAGGGGAGCGACCCTTGCCACGCTCGTTCCCTCCCACTTGCTTATGCATAGCCCCCTCCCTCTTGCCTGGTCCTGCTGGAGGCAAAGCCCCTGCGCTTGCCCTCTGCTCTGCTCATTTCAAGCTGAAGGAGAATAATGGAGAAGAGACAGCGAGGAACTCACAGCCAGCCAGGCACGGGCGATGCGCCGCCCGCCCGGCCCGCCATAGTCAGGCCCGCTCTCCCGCTCCTGCACTGATTGCCTCAATATGACAACAAACCTGCTCTATCCACTCCGGTTCCAGAGCGATCTCCCCCTCGCACGCCTCACCTGTTTCCCAGAGGCTGCCCGCGAAGACAGGCTCAGCTTTCTCTTCCTCGCACGCAAGACTCTGGCCAGCCTCTTCGCTGGTCATGGACACCGGCTGACAGGTCGCCGGCTCATCCCCTTCGACTCGCGCAAAGACGCTGGCATCGGGAATCATGCCCTGGTCCGGGGCTAGCATTGGACTCCAGCGAATTCTCCACCCAATGAGATAATCATTCATGCTCCCTGCTACCTCCCAGCAGCTTCTTCTCGCCTGCTTCCTTAGCTTTAGCCTGGCTACTGCCGGCCTCGCGCTGGTTTGCCACACACAGGCGCGGGCCTGGCTTAGGAGGGGCGGCCATGATCAGCTCAGCCTGTGAGCGTTTGTTCGCACGCAAGGGGAGAAAGGGAAGCTCTGACCTGGCCGCCGTGTACCTGCCACAGTATGGCATGCCCCCCGCAGCCTTGAGAAGAGAAGTTTAGTTGTGATCAGGTAATATCTCATGTTTCTCGGTTAACAATAGAAAACAGGAAATAAGTATTTTTCTTTACTGTCAGGAAATTATTTTAACTGCTCCTCTACCAGAATAGATAACCGCTATTTTCACGAAAATAGTATACTACATACGCGGCATGTATCGCATGCTTAGCCCCGTCGTAGACGGGCAGGCGCGTGGCAGGAAGCTGGCGCCTGTAGAGGAGGATAATGTGAAGGACGAGGAGCGCACAGGATCGCGAGATCGAGAGGCCACTCTAACATCGACAGCGGCCAGCCTAGGCGAGGCGACGGAGGAAGAGCCATTTGCCCTGATTCATCTTCAGGCAAGCGAGCAATCAGCGGCGGCACTGGAGCGAGCCGTGCGGCGTATCCGGCAGCAGATTCGCGCCAGAGACCTCATTTTCTCTCTGGAGGGCGAGTGTGCCCTGCTGCTGCGTTCAGCCACGCTGGCGGGAGCGGAGGCCGTTATGCAGCGTCTTCATCCGTTGCTGGCCGATGTCGAGCACAGCGCACGTTGTCTTGCCGGAGAGGCAGCGCGTCAGTTTTTACGCGAGCTACAACGGCGACAGCCACGCCTGATCGAAGGAGACCGAGGCCCGCAGGGCTTCAGCCAGACCAGGCAGATCGAGGAAGCGGCAGCGTCCGAGGAGGATCGGGACCAGACCGAAAGTCAGTTGCCCTACCTCGCCTTCCTCTCCAGCTATCCCTCGCTGCGCCTGCTCCATCTGCTGCCCTATGAGCTGGCCCAGCGTTATCGCTGTGTCCCCATTGGGGCCGAGCGAGGGACCCTGACCCTGGCCACGGCGCGGCGGCTTGATCGTTCCATTCTGGATCATTTGCAAACAGTGACGCAGCGCGCCATTTTTCAGGTGCGTTGCGAGCCAGAGATGATCAGCGAGATTCTCCACTACTGGGAGCAGCAGCAGCGGCGGCTCTTAGACGACCAGCCACAAGAGAACCCGGTCTGACGATGACCGGGCCAAGCATCGCCTCGGAGAGAGCGAGAGAGCACGAGAGAGAAGGTGAAAAGCTATGACACAAGTGGTCATCCTGGGATTCGATGGCCTGGACGCAGACCTGCTACGAGTCTATGGTCCAGCCTTGCCTCATCTGCGGCGCCTCATGCTGGAGTCGCCTTTCCTTGAACTCACCTCTAGCATTCCGCCGGACACGTATCCGGCCTGGGGCAGTCTCTACACCGGCCTCAACCCCGCCAACCACGGCCTGCTCTCTCTTCCCACCAGCGACCTGGAGCTGGCAGGCCACGGCGCCGGCGAGCCGCCCGCCCTCACCTGCGGCACTACCTTTTGGGATCTGGCCAGCGCCAGCGGCAAGCGGATCTGCGTGCTTAACCCCTATCTGGCCTATCCCGCCTGGCCTGTCAACGGTGTCATGCTGGCACTCTCGCCACGCGATGGCAGCATGAGCATTACCCCCGAAGAGTACGAGCTAAGCCTTGCCTTTCCTGCCCTGCCACGGCTGGCTGAACAGGCGGCGCGGCGCGAGCAGTTGCGGACCTTTTACCATGAGCTGGTGAGCTGCACCCTCCAACAGGCCGCCCTTGGCCTGGAACTGCTGCAACAAGAGAGCTGGGACCTCTTCTTTCTGCAGCTCAACGCGCTGGACGTGGTCCAGCACCTGTTCTGGCACTATAGCGATCTCAGTGATCCAGCCTACCCAGGGCAGAGTGAGCATCTGACACGCATCCAAAGCTTCTATCGTCTCTGTGACCACATCGTGGGCGAAGTACGGGCGGCGCTGCCAGCCGAGAGCATATTGCTCGTTGTCAGCGCCTACGGTCACGGACGCCGCAGTCATCAACGGGTGCATCTCAACGAGTGGCTACGGAGACAGGGCCTGCTCGTGGTCCAGAGCCGCAGCCCACGGCTGCTAGAGCGCCCTCTTCCGGCACGCTCGCGCAGCTACCCGGCCTCCGACGAGTTGTTGGCCCACGCCGGCCTCGCAGTGCGCGAACATCAGCCGCCAGCCCGCTCGCGGTCCCGCCTCATCGATGAAGAGCGCTCTCTGGCGCGCGCCTTTAGCCTGGGAGGCGATGGACCATTCGGCGGTGTGGCCCTCAATCGTCAGGGCCTCGAAGAACAAGGCCGAGACTACGAGGAAGTGCGCACGAGTTTGCAGGAAGAGATCCAGGGCCTGCGCTCGCGCGGTCGTCCGCTGCTCCGCTGGGTACGCAAACGTGAGGAAGTCTATCAGGGCAGATATTTGGAGCGGCTGCCAGATCTCCTGTTCGAACTCCAGAGCGATTTCGCAATCGGCGACGACTTATACGTGCCGCTGCTGACAACGCAGGCGGCGAGGCGCACTGTCTCGGGGACCCATCGCAAGGATGGCGTTTTACTCATCGGTAACCTCCTCCACCATGAGCCAAAAGTGAACGATATGCATGAGATTACTGTGATGGATGTCGCTCCTACGGTGCTTAGTCTGCTCGGAATCAACAACGCGGTACGCTTCGATGGCCAGTCGCTCCTCGCGCTCAGGACCGCCGAGTCGCTGTCGTGAAATAGCGCTCCGAGAGCGGGCGAGAAGCGACCACATGGTCACTCGCGTCGCTCATGAGGGCCTGACGCAGATTGGAGAGGGCGCTCTGGATACGCTTCTTCAGCGTATTCTCGGAGATGTGCAAGGTCCGAGCCATTTCTGGCAAGGTCATACCGCTATAGTAGTGCAAGACAATAGCGACACGCTGCTTGGTAGGCAACTCTTCGACGGCCCGCGCCAGATCCCAACTGCGCTCAATCGAGCCTTTGTGCAACTCGGCGGTGCGGGCCAGCAGGTCCGTCTCCAGATCGCAGAGCGCCTGGCGCAGGAAGGAGCTGGAGCGCGCCAGACGACGCTTGAAGCTGATGCACTGATTCACCACAATACGCACCAGCCAGGGGCGCAACGCTCCGGCTTCACGCAGATCAGCGAGGTGATGCCATGCTTGAATGAGCGCGTCTTGTACGATGTCCTCGGCAGCGTCTCGATCACCCACGATCATGAAGGCCGTTCGCAACATCAGCGAGCTGTACTGCAGGGCAATGTCGCTGAAGGCGTCTCCATCACCACGCAGCACCCGTGTAATGAGTAGCTGCTGCTGGTCAGCCTGCTCCTCTCGCTCACTGCTCGCTGGCTCTTCTACGGGGAAACCTGGCGCGGGCGCAGACAACAGCGGCCCAACAGCGGGCCCCATCGCCGCAGGTCCCGCCGTGGCAAGCTGGCATTCTTGATACACCGTGAGTGAGAGCATGGTCTATTTAACCTCCTGCGTATGCAAACCACATACAGATATATAACATAGTATATACAATAAAGCAAGGGATGCATACCTATAATTGTCTGTATAGAAAACCTTTGTATAAAGTTGAGCATACTTTTTGTGTTCATCGTGTAGACAATCACCCGACAGCCCGCTCGGCGGTCCATCAGCATCCTTGACACACCAGGGAA